>NZ_JBEZBE010000003.1:86915-351398 GCF_040646935.1 Streptomyces sp. NPDC044984 | reverse complement strand
CAGGCCACCCGGACGATCTGGCAGCCGGAGGCGGTGAGCTCGGCGATCTGCTGCAGCGTGGCACCGATGTCGGACGTGCGGGTCGTCGTCATCGACTGCACGGACACCGGGGCGTCCCCGCCCACCGCCACGGACCCGACCTGGATCTGCCGGCTCTTCCGGCGCTCGGCGAGCCTGGTCGGAACGGACGGCATGCCGAGAGAAATCGCAGTCATCTGCTGTGCAACCCCAAGTCGTGGATCAAGGTCCGGCTCCCCGTGAGCAGCGGGCTCCGGGCTCCGAGATTACGGCACCGGCCAACGCCCGGGCACATCACGGTCGTAAACCCGTCCAAAGGACGATGGCCCGGAACGAAAGGGTTCCAGGCCATCGTGAACGGCAGGTGACGCTCCTCGGGGCTAGGAGATCCGCACCGGGTTCACCACGTCCGCGATCAGGACGAGGAGGGTGAAGCAGACGAAGATCCCGGCCACCACGTAGGCCACCGGCATCAGTTTCGCCACGTCGAACGGGCCGGGGTCGGGGCGGCGCAGCACCCTGGCGAGGTTGCGGCGCAGCGACTCCCACAGGGCGCCCGCGATGTGTCCGCCGTCGAGCGGCAGCAGCGGGAGCATGTTGAACAGGAACAGGGAGAGGTTGAAGCCGGCGAGCAGCATGACGAACATGGCGAGCTGCTGCGAGGCGGGGATGTCGAGGGTGGCGATCTCGCCGCCGACCCGGGCCGCGCCGACGACGCCCATCGGGGAGTCGGGTTCGCGCGGGCCGTCGCCGAAGGCCGCGTCCCACAGGGCGGGGATCTTGGACGGCAGGGCGGCGAGGGAGTCGACGGCGTCGCCGACCCGGTCGGTCATCCAGACCACGGACTCGCCGAGGTCCTGCTTGACGACGCCGGTGGCGGCGCTGAAGCCGAGGAAGCCGGCCTTGACGTACTCGCCCTCGACGTAGGCGCCGTTGCCGTCCTTCTTGGCGACCATGTTGGTGGCGATCGTCGCCTGGAGGGTGACCTCCCGGCCGTCGCGGTCGACGACGATCGGCACCTGCTTGCCGGCGCTGTCGCGGATGAGGTCGGAGAGGGTGGCCCAGTCGTCGGTCCTGACCCCGTCGAAGGCGACGATCCTGTCGTCGGCCTTCATCCCGGCGGCCGCGGCCGGGGACTCGGGGTCGGACTTCTCGCACTCGTCGCGGTTCTCGCTCTGCGAGATCACGCACTGCGAGACCGAGCTGACGGTCGTGGTCTGCTGCTGGATGCCGAAGCCCATCAGCACGATCAGGAACAGCACGACCGCGAGGACCAGGTTCATGAACGGGCCCGCGAACATCACGACGACCCGTTTCCACGGCTTGCGCGTGTAGAACAGGCGGTTCTCGTCGCCGGGCCTGAGCTCCTCGAAGGCGGCGGAGCGGGCGTCCTCGATCATGCCGCGCCACGGTGAGGTGGAGCGGGCCTCGAGGCGGCCGTCGGGGCCGGGCGGGAACATGCCGATCATGCGGATGTAGCCGCCGAACGGGATCGCCTTGACGCCGTACTCGGTCTCGCCCTTGTTCCGCGACCAGAGGGTCGGGCCGAAGCCGACCATGTACTGGGGCACGCGGATGCCGAACATCTTGGCCGTGGACAGATGGCCCAGTTCGTGCCACGCGATGGAGAACAGCAGGCCGGCCGCGAAGACGACTATGCCGAGGATGAACATCAGGGTCGTCATGCACGCGCCTCCGCGCTCGCCGTCCGGGCTGTCAGTTCCCGGGCCCTCGTCCGCGCCCAGGTCTCCGCTTCGAGGACGTCCGACACGGTCAGTGAGGTTCCCGACGCAGGGGTGCCGTGTTCCTCGACCACCCGGGTGACGGTCTCCATGATCCCGTTGAAGGGCAGCGCGCCGGCGCGGAACGCCTCCACGCACTCCTCGTTCGCGGCATTGAACACCGCCGGGGCGGTTCCCGCGAGCTCACCGACGTGCCGGGCGAGGTTCACCGAGGGGAACGCCTCGTTGTCGAGGGGGAAGAACTCCCAGGTGGACGCCTTGCTCCAGTCGAAGACCGGGGCGGCGTCGGGGACCCGTTCGGGCCAGCCGAGGCCGATGGCGATCGGCCCCCGCATGTCGGGGGGCGTCGCCTGGGCCAGTGTCGATCCGTCCGTGAACTCGACCATCGAGTGGACATACGACTGCGGGTGCACGACGACCTCGATGCGGTCGAAGGGAATGTCGTACAGCAGGTGCGCCTCGATGACCTCCAGGCCCTTGTTGACGAGGGTCGCGGAGTTGATCGTGATGACCGGGCCCATGGCCCAGGTGGGGTGGGCGAGGGCGTCCTCGACGGTGACGTCCGCGAGCTGTTCCTTGGTGCGGCCGCGGAAGGGGCCGCCGGAGGCGGTGACGACGAGCTTGCGGACATCGGCGCGGGTGCCGGCGGCCAGCGCCTGGAAGAGGGCGGCGTGCTCGGAGTCGACCGGGATGATCTGACCGGGCTTGGCGAGCGCCTTGACCAGCGGGCCGCCGACGATGAGCGACTCCTTGTTGGCGAGCGCGAGGGTGCGGCCCGCTTCCAGGGCGGCGAGGGTCGGGGCGAGCCCGATGGAGCCGGTGATGCCGTTGAGGACGGTGTGGCAGTCGGAGGCGGCGACCTGGGTGGCCGCGTCCTTCCCGGCCAGGATCTCGGGCAGCGGCTCCCCCGCCCCGTACTGCGCGGAGAGCGCCGCGCGCAGCTCCGGTACGACGTCCTCGCGGGCGACGGCGACCGTGCGCACCCGCAGCCGGCGGGCCTGCTCGGCGAGGAGGGCGACCCGGCCGCCGTTGGCGGACAGGGCGGTGACCCGGAAGCGGTCGGGGTTGCGCAGCACGAGGTCGATGGCCTGGGTGCCGATCGACCCGGTGGAGCCGAGGATCACCACGTCCTTCGGGCCGTCTCCCGCCACGGGGTCGTAGACGAGGTGCGGGTCGGCGAGGGGGGCTGGAGCGTCGGTCATGGACCCCATTGTGTCGGGTCGCGACCGCCGCCGGGCCCCCGCCCCGGCAGCCCGGGGGCGCGTCCCGACGGTACGGGGGCGCGTCCCGGCAGCCCGGGGGCGCGTCCCGGCGGTGCGGGGGCGCGTCCCGGTTCCGTGCCCCGGCCCGTGGTCCGCCGGCCTTCCCGCCCGCCGCGCCGCACCCGCCGGTCAGCGGTCGATGTGGTCGACCTCGCGGTCGTTGCGCGGCTGGACCGGGCGGTTGCTCTTCGGGAACAGCTCCCGGTACGCCGCGACCTGTCGCGGGGTGACGCGCGCCTGGTCCTCCAGCACGGTCCACTTGACGCCCTCCGTGCAGGGCGGGGTGGTCAGCGAGCCCTCGTAGCGGTACTGGTCGCGGTCGCCGGGGAGGAAACGCGTGAGGTCGACGGGCTCGGTGAGGTGGCTCTGCCCGCCCTCCTCGGCCGGGAGGTGCTTCCACAGGTCCGTGAAGGCGGAGTGCCCCTTCGCCGTCCTCATCAGCACGCCGAGGACGGCGAACCCGCCCTTGCCGTCCTCGTGCACGAAGTGCATCTCCATGGCCGCGTGCTCACCGTCCTCGGTGTGCTCGCTCGGGAGGTGGAAGTGGAACTGCCGCAGCTGGTACGTGGTGCCGTCGACGACGATGCTGCTGCCGGCGGAGACATCGGCCTGGACGGTGTGGCCGTTGTTCACGAGCTCCGCGGTGACGGGCTTGTAGTGGACGGTGACGGGTGTGTCCGTCTCGACGGCGACGTCCTCGGCGAGGTCGACGGGGGACTGTTCACGGCCCTTCTCGCAGGTCTCGAAGTCCTCGCTGAGCGAGGCCCAGTGCTCCGGGCCGGTGGCGCCCTCGTAGCTCCAGTGGGGGGTCTCCCGGGACTTGCCGTCCGGGGAGGCGGAGGCGGTGGCGGTGCAGGCGGTCGCCGTGACGGCCGTGAGGGCTGCGAGCGCGGAGACGACGGCCGTGCGTATGCGGTGGGAAGACATGCGGATGACCCCTCATCGGGTTGTGGGAGGTCATCCACCTTTCGCCATCGACCGCAACGAGCGGGGCAAGGTTCGCACAGGGAACGGCAAGGAAGGGTAAGCAAACGTCCAAGGGCCCGGCGCACGGCCCGTGGAACGGGAGAAAAACCCTCAGTGGTGCGGGACTTGGGCGCACCGGGCGGAAAGGGGGGAGGGCGGCCGGGGTGCGAGACCCCGGCCGCCCTCCCTTCGGTGCCGTGGTGGCACGCGCCGTCAGCGGATCGGCCGGTGGGCGTTCTCCCGCTGCGATGCTCCAGGGGTGGCGTCGGCGATCCAGGGGCCGTCGTCCGAGGGGTCGATGATGCCCTGCTCCAGCCACTCGTACGTGCCGGAGAGCACGCCCTTGACGACCTTGCGGTCGACGTCGTCGGTGTTGGTCCACAGGCGGTCGAAGAGTTCCTCGACGCGGATGCGGGCCTGGCGGCAGAAGGCGTCGGCGAGCTGGTAGGCCTCGCGGCCGTTCTCGCCGCGGCCGCGCAGGAGCTCGGCGCGGACGCAGGCGGCGCTCATGGCGAACAGTTCGGCGCCGATGTCGACGATCCGGCCCAGGAAGCCCTGCTTGGTCTCCATCCTCCCCTGCCAGCGGGACATGGCGTAGAAGGTGGAGCGGGCGAGCCTGCGGGAGGTGCGCTCGACGTGGCGCAGGTGCCCGGAGAGGTCGACGCCGTGCTTGAACTCGCCGTACGTGCCGGGGAGCTGTCCGGGTCCGGCGACGAGTCTCGGCAGCCACTTGGCGTAGAAGACGCCCGCGCCCAGGCCCGCCCTCGCCTTGTCGCCGAGGGACTTCTCCGGGTCGATCAGGTCGCCGGCGACCGAGAGGTGGGCGTCGACGGCCTCGCGGGCGATCAGCAGGTGCATGATCTCCGTGGAGCCCTCGAAGATGCGGTTGATGCGCAGGTCGCGCAGCATCTGCTCGGCCGGGACCGCCCGCTCGCCGCGCGCCCGCAGGGACTCGGCGGTCTCGAAGCCGCGTCCGCCGCGGATCTGGACCAGTTCGTCGGCCATCAGCCAGGCCATCTCCGAGCCGTACAGCTTGGCGAGGGCGGCCTCGATGCGGATGTCGTTGCGGTCCTCGTCGGCCATCTGCGAGGAGAGGTCGACCACGGCCTCCAGGGCGAAGGTGGTGGCCGCGATGAACGCGATCTTGGAGCCGACGGCCTCGTGCAGCGCCACCGGCTTGCCCCACTGCTCCCGGGCCGCCGACCATTCACGGGCGATCTTCAGGCACCACTTGCCGGACCCGACGCACATCGCGGGCAGGGAGAGCCGGCCGGTGTTGAGCGTGGTCAGGGCGATCTTCAGGCCCTGGCCCTCCTCGCCGATGCGGTGGGAGGCGGGGACGCGGACCCGGTGGAAGCGGGTGACGCCGTTCTCCAGCCCGCGCAGGCCCATGAAGGCGTTGCGGTTCTCCACGGTGACGCCTTCGGAGGCCGCCTCGACCACGAACGCGGTGATGCCGCCCCGGTGGCCCTCGGACTCCGGTACGCGCGCCATGACCACGAGGAGGTCGGCGACCACGCCGTTGGTGGTCCACAGCTTCACTCCGTCGAGGACGTACTCGTCGCCGTCCGGTACGGCGGTGGTGGCGAGCCGTGCCGGGTCCGAGCCGACGTCGGGCTCGGTGAGCAGGAAGGCCGAGATGTCGGTGCGGGCGCAGCGCGGCAGGAACGTCTCCTTCTGCTCCCGCGTGCCGAAGATCTTCAGCGGCTGCGGGACGCCGATCGACTGGTGCGCGGAGAGCAGCGCGCCGACCGCCGGACTGGCGGAGCCGACCAGGGCGAGGGCCTTGTTGTAGTAGACCTGGGTGAGGCCGAGGCCGCCGTACTTGGTGTCGATCTTCATGCCGAAGGCGCCGAGCTCCTTGAGCCCGGTGATCACGTCGTCGGGGATCAGGGCGTCACGCTCGATCCGGGCGCCGTCGATCTTCGTCTCGCAGAAGTCGCGGAGCTTGGCGAGGAACTCCTCACCGCGCTGGACGTGCTCGTCGGCGGGCAGGGGGTGGGGGTGGATCAGGTCGAGCCGGAAGCGGCCGAGGAACAGTTCCTTGGCGAAGCTGGGCTTGCGCCAATCCTGTTCCCGGGCCGCCTCCGCCACCTGACGGGCCTCACGTTCGGTGACCGTGGGCCGGGACGGAGACTCGGGTGCTGCGGACATGAGGCTCACCTCGCCGCGAATGGGATGGTGTCATTACATTACCGATTGGTGCTACTCGATCGTATGTACCCGATCCGTAGCCGCTCCGCCACCCTTCGTGCGGCCGTACGGCCGATGCTCCCGCGCCCGGCGGACGGGCGGGGGTGAGGGACAATTCCTCCGGTGCCCCTTCGGTCCGACCCGGCCCTGGAGAAGGCTGTCGAAGCGCTTCGACAGCCTATGGACACCCGTCATCCTGTGGGGCTACTGTCGAACCACCTTCACCTGCCCCTACACATTGCGCGCACTGTCGAAGCGCTTCACAAGCTTGGAGACTGGATGGTCACCCTCGCCGAGGTCGCCCAGCACGCCGGAGTCTCCGCGAGCACGGTGAGCTATGTCCTCAGCGGCAAGCGGTCCATCTCCGCGAACACCCGGCAGCGGGTCGAGCGGAGCATCCACGAGCTCGGGTACCACCCGAACGCCGGGGCCCGTGCCCTGGCCAGCAGCAGGTCGAACATCATCGCGCTGATGATCCCGCTGCGTACGGACATGTACGTGCCGGTGATGATGGAGATCGCCATCGCGGTGGCCACCACGGCCCGCACCCACGGGTACGACGTGCTGCTGCTCACCGGTGAGGAGGGCCCGGACGCGGTGCGCCGGGTCGCGGGCAGCGGACTCGCCGACGGCATGATCCTGATGGACGTCGAACTCGACGACGAGCGGCTGCCGCTGCTGCGGGGTGGGGACGCCCCCGCTCGAGCGAAGTCGAGAGTGGGGGAGCAGCCGAGAGCGGGGAAGGACCAGCCGGCGGTGCTGATCGGGCTGCCGGCCGACACCGCCGGGCTGACCTGCGTCGACCTCGACTTCAAGGCCACCGGTGCGCTGTGCGTGGAGCACCTGGCCGAGCTCGGGCACCGCGACATCGCCGTCATCGGCGAGGCGCCGGCGGTCTACGAACGGCACACCGGCTTCGCCGAGCGCACCCTGGACGGACTGCGCGGCCGGGCGCGGGAGCTGGGACTGCGGCTGCTGCACCGGCCGTGCGAGGGCGGGTACGACGCGATGGCCGTGACCCTGGCCCGGATCCTCGACGAACGCCCCGGCACCACGGGCTTCGTCGTGCAGAACGAGTCGGCGGTGGAACCCCTGCTCGCCCTGCTGCGGCAGCAGGGGCGGGCCGTGCCCGAGGACGTCTCGGTGGTCTCGATCTGTCCGGAGCAGGTCGCCGTGCAGGCCTCGGTGCGGCTGACGTCGGTCGCCGTCCCCGCGCAGGAGATGGGCCGGCTCGCCGTGGAACAGCTGGTCGCCAAGCTCGACGGGCGGGGCGGCGACGAGGTCGTGCTGATCGCGCCCGAACTGACGGTCCGCGCCAGCTCGGGCCCGGCACCCGCCCCGTAGCCCGCCCGGTGAGGCGGCCGTGGTCACTCGCGGCGCCACAGCGCCGGGACGCCTGGCGGCTCCCAGCCGGTCATCGAGGTGTGGGCCTGCAGACAGCGGTAACCGGCGCCCCCGTGGGTGACCCGGTCGCCCGCCGCGTACGGGCGGCCGGGGGCCCAGCTCCCGCTCGGCGGGTCGGTGGGCGGGTCCGTCGGCGGGCCCGTCGGGTCGCCCTCGACATCGAGCACGAAGTCGAAGGTGCCCTGCCTGCCGCCGCCCGCGGTGCGGACGTTCATCAGCAGCGCCGGGTCGAAGAGCGCGTCCGTGCTGTTGCGGGGCTCGCCGGGGAAGTACAGCTGGGTGGTGAGCACGGGCTCGCCCGGTGCCTGCGCCTTGACGTGGATGTGCCGGGTGCGGCCGGGGTAGAGGCCCGGCACGATCGTCCGCAGGGCGAAGGCACCGGTGGCGTCGGTGAACTGGTGCCCGCGGAAGGTGTGTCCGGCCATGTCGTAGGCGCCGGCGTCGTCGGCCTGCCAGAAGTCGAGCAGCACCCCGGGAAGCGGCACGCAGTTCCGGCCGAAGACGTAGCCGCTGACGGTGAGCGGGATGCCGGGGGCGCCGGGCGTCACGAGGTCGGTGCGCCGCGGGGAGTTCGGTTTGAAGTAGGGGCCCTCCATCTGGTCGGGCGTGGGGTCGTCGCCGTCGTCGCAGGAGGGTGTGGGCGCCAGGGGCCGTCCCGGGGAGCCGGTCTCCCTGGCGAGCGCCACCGTGCCCGTGGCCAGCAGCGGGGCGGCGGCTCCGGCGGCGACGGCCGCGCGGAGCAGGTTCTTGCGGCTGATCGGGCGTTCGGCGCCGGTTCCGGGCGCGTCGGGACGGGATGGGGTCATGGCGGTTCCTCGGGCTTCTCGGTGGGGGCGGAGGGACGGGGCGTGCCTGATCGCCGGAAAACCTATGCGCGCCTGCGGACACGGCGACAGCTCCCGTTCCGGCCCCTGCGCGGCGTTATGGCGGCCGGGCGGCGCCGGGAAGCACGAGGCCGCCCGCACCGGAGACCGGTGCGGGCGGCACGGAGGCGGGGTGACGGGGTGACTAACCGCCCGACACCGTCAGGTTGTTGGTGCGGAAGTCGAGACCGCCGGCCGATGAGGTGATCTCGTAGCCGAACTGCACGTCACCGATGGTCTCGTTGCCCATCCAGCCCTTGCTGTCCTTGATCCACTTGAGGATCGGGAGGATGTCGACGGTGCCGGAGTTCGAGTCCGAGGTGCGCAGGAACGAGAAGACCTCGTTGGCCCCGTTGTTCCCCTTGTACACGTTCCAGGTGTGGCCGCCGAGGCTCACGGTGCCCTGCGAGGAGCCGAGCGGGCCCACGGCGCCGTTGTGGTTGACCCAGAGCATGATCTCGTAGTCGTAGTCCGTGTCCCAGATGTCGTACGAGGTGTTGTACGCGCCCGAGGACGGGACGGTGACGTTGTAGCTGCTGGTGAGCGAGGAGAGGGAGGTGATCGACTTGTTGATCACCTTCTTGGCGTTCGGGTAGGACTTGATGCCGCCGGTGTTGGGGTGGTCGGCCCAGGCGCCCCAGTTGGTGCCGGAGTTGGCCCAGACGCACTGGGCGCCGGCGCCGGAGCCCCAGATGTTGTTGTAGAGCGTGTAGCCGTTGAGGCTGGTGTTGCCCCACTGGTCGCAGGAGTTCCAGACGGCGGCGTGCGCGGGGGCGGAGGCGAGGCCGACCGTCGCGCCGAGCGCGAGGGCGGGCGCCAGCAGGACCTTGGTGATCCTGCTCAAGGTGCTTGTTGCCATGGGATTCCTTCCATGGGTGGGGGGAAGTGCGGGGGTCACCGCGTCTTCGGCGTGAGGACGCGGTCTTCTCCGGCGACCAGGTCGAGCGGTTCGACGCCGGCGGAAGTCCACAGGTCGATGCGGTGGGTGCGGGTGGGCCGCAGGACGGCGGTGACGGCGTCCGGGGACCAGGTGAGGTCGAGTTCGGCACCGAAGCGGGTGCGGATGCCGCGCAGTTCGCCGCTCGGGTACGCCGGGAGGGGGGCCGGCAGCAGGACCAGCCGGTCGGGGGTGGACTGGACGAGCGCCTCGATCAGCACGGCGGGCAGGGTGTGGGCGGCGTCGGCGTTGTAGACGTGGCGGTGCGGGTAGTGCGCGCTCATCAGGGAGGCGTGGAAGAAGTCGCCGTCGAGGACCTGGCCGAGCGCGTGGGCGACCCGCTCGCCGTCCCGGAGGCGGGCCGCGATCAGCGCGTGGTGCAGATGACCGTGCGCGGAGTCGTTCTCGGCGCCGCGCAGTTCCAGGGCGCGGTGGGCGGCGGCGGCCAGGTCCGGGGTGTCGTAGGGGGTGATCTCGTCCAGGGGCCAGACGCCGTAGAGGTGGCTGAGGTGGCGGTGGTCGTAGGAGTCCTCCAGTCCGGGCCACGCCCATTCGGCGAGCGCCCCGTCGGCGTTGATCCGGTGCGGCGGGAGGCGGTCGGCGAGCGCCCGCCAGCGGTCGGCGTGCTCCGGGTGGTACGCGGCGGCGGTGCGCAGGGCGTGCCGGGCGGCGGAGAGGTCCATGGCCGCGTTGACGGTGCCCCAGCTCGCGTTGGCGGGCCGGTTCTCGGGCGAGTAGGAGGGGACGACGACCGGCCGGCCCTCGCTGTCGGTGCGGGTGAGGAAGTCCTCGTAGAACAGGGCGACTTCGGCGAGCGCGGCGGCGGTGTGCGGGTCGTGTGCGCCGCGGGTCTCGTCGTGGTCGACGAGGGGCTTGAGCAGCCAGTCGGCGCCCGCGGTCCACAGGTGCAGCGGGTACTCGCGGCTGAAGTGGTACGAGTGCCCCGACTCGCCGTCGCTGTGGGCGGGCGCGACCACGCCCCGGGCGCCGAAGACCGCGCGGGCGTTGTCGCGCCAGTCGGGCAGCTGCCGCCGGATCAGGGCGGCCAGGGCCTCGGTGACCTCGGGGAGGGCCGCCGCGGCGGCGGAGGCGGTCTGGAGGTTGAGGTTGGCGTCGTTGGTGAAGGCGCCGGACCAGGCGGTGTCCCAGTCGCCGGTCCACAGTCCGGTGAGCCGGGGCGGGAACAGGCCGCTGGAGGACAGCAGGTGGTAGCGGCCGGCCGCGAAGAGCCGCTCGAGCAGGGCGGCGCCGCGCAGCCGGGTGAGCAGCTCCGAGCCCGGCAGGGCGCGTTCGTCCGGGTCGGCGGCCAGGTCCAGGGTGACGCGTTCGTAGGCGGTGCGGTGCGGGGGCAGGTGGCGGGCGAGGAGGTCGTCGTACGAGGAGGCCTCGGGGGCGTCGGCGAGCAGATCGCGCAGGGCGCGGCCCTCGGCGGCCACGTCGAGTTCTCCGGTGTGCCGGCGCACCCGGGTGAGCAGCAGCACCGACCGCGCGCCCTCGACGTGCACGCCCGGCGGGGCGAGCGCCGTCCGGCCGCCGGTGACGGCGACCAGGGTGACGCCGGTGCAGGCGAGGTCGCTGCCCGGGTAGTGGGCGCGCAGGCTCAGCAGGGCGCCCTCGGGGGTGAGGACGGCTCCGTGGCCGACGCCCAGGCCGGTGGGGGCGCCCGGGAGCCGGTGGTCCAGGGAGACGTCGAGGGTGGGTCCGGGGCCGGTGACGTGCTGGACGATCACGTCGTCGGCGCGGGAGACGAAGACCCGGCTGGTCCAGCCGGCGCGGGTCGCCTCCGCGACGCCGGTGGCGAAGTCGAGCGTACGGCGGTATCCGTCCCGGTCCTGGTCCTGGTGGCCGTCCGGGCGGCGCAGGCGGACCTGGAAGGCGGGGTGGAAGGGCTGCACCCACTGCAGCGGGCGGCCGTCGGTGAAGCCCTCGGCGGCGGTCGGGTCACCGGCGAGCAGCCGGTCCTGGAGGTCGGACAGTCCGTCCGCCAGCCGGGGCGGCAGCCGGTTCCGGTCGTCGCCCTCGCCCGGGCGGACGAGGGTGTGATGGGTGACGACGGTCCGGTCGTCGTTCGGATCACCGAACACGAGAGCGCCGTGGTGGCCGTTGCCGCTCAGGAAGGCGTCCTCCCAGCGGGCGGCAGGCTGCGGCTCCCAGGTTCCGTGGACGGGCGTGGCGCTCATGGCTTCAGCACCGCCACGCCGTAGCGGCCGAGGGTGATCCGGTCGGTCACGGTGTTCTCCGTCAGCAGGTCGTGGTGGGTTCCCGGGACGTCCACGGTGACCGGCTCGCGGCCGTGGTTGAGCAGGAACAGCAGGTCCCCGCGGCGGACCGCCTCGACTCCGTCCGGGAGTCCGCCGAGCACCGGCCGGACGCCCGCGCCGGCCGCGACGCGGGTCAGCAGCGCGCGCAGTGCCTCCGGTTCGGGGAGCGTCGAGACGTACCAGGCGCGGCCCTTGCGCAGCACGGCGGGCAGCCCGTCGAGTTCCCCGCCCCGGTAGGGGACGGTCTCGTCGGCGGTGCCGTCGGGTTCCAGTTCCTCGGACCACAGGGTGCCGCGCAGGCCGTCGCACTCCGCGGTCTCCCCCGGCTCCAGCGGCCACCACTCGTGCAGGGTGCGGATGCCGAAGAGTTCCCGCAGCCGGGCGTCCATGCCGCCGGGCCGGACCCGGTCGTCCTGGTCGGCGACGCCGGTCAGGAAGCCGCAGACGAGGGTGCCGCCGCCGCGTACGTGGGCGAGGAGGTTGTCGACGGCCGCGTCGGTGAGGAGGTAGAGCTGCGGGACGACGACGAGCCGGTAGCCGGTCAGGTCGTGTTCGGGGTGGGCGAAGTCGGTGGTGAGGTGGGCCCCCCAGAGGGCGCGGTGCCAGGCGCTCAGGACCTGCGGGTGGTCGACCTCGTGGGAGGGCCGGGCCTCCTGGTCGCCGGCCCACCAGGAGTGCCAGTCGTGCAGCACGGCGACGTCGGCGGTGATCCCGGCGCCGGTGACGTGCGGGGCGATCCGGGCCAGGTCCGCGCCGAGCTGCTTGACCTCCTGGTACGTACGTCCCTGCGCACCCGCGTGGCCGACCATCCCGGAGTGGAACTTCTCGGCGCCCTGCCGGGACTGGCGCCACTGGAAGTAGCAGACGGCGTCCGCTCCGCGGGCGACGGCCTGGAGCGACCACAGGCGGTTGAGGCCGCGCGGCTTGGGGTGGTTCACCCGGCGCCAGTTGACCGGTCCGGCCGCCTGCTCCATCAGCATCCAGGGTCCGCGGGCCTGGGAGCGGGTCATGTCCTGGACCAGGGCGCCGCTCTGGGCGCCGAGCGGGTCGCGCGGGTCGGGGTAGAGGTCGACGGAGACGACGTCCTCCTCCTCGGCCCAGCGCCAGGCGTCCTGGCCGGCCCACAGCGGCATGAAGTTGGTGGTGACCGGGAGGTGCGGGGTGTGCCGGCGGACGATGTCGCGTTCGGCGGTGTAACACTCCAGGAGCATGTCGGACGTGAAGCGCTTGAAGTCCAGCACCTGGGTGGGGTTCTTCAGGTAGTGGGCGTGGCGGGGCGGCAGCACCTCGGCCCAGTCGCCGTAGCCCTGGCTCCAGAAGGCGGTGCCCCAGGCGGTGTTGAGGGCGTCGAGGGTGCCGTAGCGGTGGCGCAGCCAGGTGCGGAAGCGGGCGGCGGCCTCGTCGCCCCAGTCGTAGGTGCAGTACTCGTTGTTGATGTGCCACATCGTGAGGGCCGGGTGGGTGCCGTAGCGGGCGGCCAGGTCCTCGGTGATGGCGGCGGCGTGCCGGCGGTAGGTGGCGCTGGAGTGCGAGAAGTGCTGGCGTCCGCCCCACCACTCGGTCCGGCCCTCCGCGTCACGGGGCAGGGTGTCCGGATGGCGGTGGCCCATCCAGGGCGGCGGGGAGGCGGTCGGGGTGGCGAGGACGACCCCGATGCCGCTGTCGTGCATCAGGTCCATCAGCCGGTCCAGCCAGCCGAAGTCCCGTTCCCCGGGGCGGGGTTCGAGCTTCGACCAGGAGAAGACGCCGAGGGTGACGGAGTTGACGCCGGCCTCCTTCATCAGGCGGACGTCCTCGTGCCAGACCTCCTCGGGCCACTGCTCGGGGTTGTAGTCGCCGCCGTAGAGGAGGCGGCCGCGGGTGGCGTCGCTCAGGTTCGGCATCAGACGGGCTCCCCGTACTGGATGCCGCGCCCGTTGGTGGCGAGGTAGACCCGGCCGTACACGCGCGGGTCGCCGGTGACGGTCTCGCCGGTCCAGCCCCACTGGTGGGCGTCGTCGTTGATCCGCGTCCAGGTCCTCGCCTCGTCGTCGGAGCGGTAGACGGCGGTGATCGCCTCGGTCGAGCCGACCTGGTAGATCGCGGGGTAGCCGGCGCCGTCGGCCGCCTTGCCGAAGCCGAGGGTGTAGGAGGCCCGGCAGCTCTCCACCTTGGCGAAGCTCTCGCCCCCGTCAGTCGATCGGTACAGCCCGTTCCACTTGGTGCTCAGCCACAGGTCGCCGGTGCGGCCGGGCGCCGCGACCAGCTTGAACTGGCTGTCGCCGGAGGGCAGTCCGGTCGCACGGGCGGTGAAGGAACGGCCACTGTCAGTGCTGGCGAGCAGCGTTCCCGTGTCGGTGTCGTACGCGTAGAAGAGCGTCGGGTCGGCCGGGTCGGCGACCGGCGTGGCGCCCTTCGGGAAGGAGGGGATCTCGGACCAGGTGGTGCCGTTGTCCGCCGAGCGGTGGGCCGGGTACCTGGTGCCGTCCCAGTGCACGAAGGACCACAGGAGCACGCCGCCGTCGGCGTTGACGGCGATCGGCCCCGGTGCGTCCTTGGCGATGGGGGGCTGGGCCGCGAAGGGCTCCCAGGTGCGTCCGCCGTCGTGGGAGAAGGCGCCGTTGCCGTTCTCGCCCCAGCCCGCCCGGACGACGTACGCCGGTCTGCGCGCGGCCTGCGCGAGTCCCGTCGCCGACCCGGACACGGGGTTCGTCGCCATGCCGTGCGCCGGGGACGAGGTGAGCCGCTCGTGGTACATCACGCCGATGTCCCGCGACCCGCTGATCAGGTGCGCCCTCCCGGCCGGGGGCGAGACCAGCTGGGTCACGGACGCCTCCTCCAGGCCGCGGATCTGCGGGGCCCAGTGGCGCAGGTCGCGGGTGCCGTAGAGGGTGGCGCCGGTGCCGTAGACGAGGTGCTCCGAGTCGTACGGGTCGAGGGCGAGCGCCTGGATCCACCAGCCGAACTTGGGCTTGTCCTCGCCCCAGTTCAGGTACGGCGTCTCGGACACGTCGAGGACGGCGGTGTCCTTCAGCGAGCGCCAGCTGCGCCCGCCGTCGGTGGACCGGTACAGCGTGTCGACCGCCGCCCAGCGGTTGTTGGTGGAGACGACGACGGTGCCGGGACGGCGGGCGTCGATCGCGACCCCGCCGTAGCCGAAGGTGTCGGCGGAGCCTCCCCCGCTCTCGGCTTCGCTCGAGCGGGAGGTGCCCCCACCGGTGGTCCCGCCGGGCTTCACCGGGGTGACCTCGGTCCACTCGTCGCCGCTGGTGCGCAGCTTGTGCACACTGCCGTCGGCCTGCCCGTTGGGGCCGGGCGCGTCGGCGTACGTCAGGTACAGCTCGCGGGTGTGCCGGTCGTACGCGGCCCGGATCGGTACGCGGGCGGCGGTACCGGACGGCTGTCCCGGCACGGCCTCCCAGGTGGTGCCGTCGGCCGTGCGGAACAGGTTCGCGCCGCCGCCGTCGCCCCAGCCGGCGTAGACGGTGCGCCCGGCGGCGACGAGGAGGGTGACGCCCTGGCCGGTGGCGGACGGGGTGACCGGGAAGCCGGTCACCGGTGCCCAGGTGGCGCCCCGGTCGGTGGACCTGAGCAGTCCGTCGTGGCGGGTGCCGAGCCACAGGGTGTCGCTGTCGCGCGGGTCCACGAGGAGCCGCTCACCGGCGCCCCGGCCGTCCTCGTTGGCGCCGAGCTTCACGGTGAGGTCGGTGCGCCGCCAGGTGGCGCCGCGGTCGTCCGAGCGCAGGACGGCACCGTTGCTCCCCCACGACTGGGCGTAGGTGCCGCAGGCCAGGTAGAGGCGGTCCGGGTGGGCGGGGTCGACCGCCATCGCCTCGACCCCGAGCAGGTTCCAGTCGTCCCACCCGATGTGGTCGAGCAACGGGATCCAGCGGTCACGCCGGTCATCCCAGCGGTAGGCGCCCCCGATGTCGGTGCGGGCGTAGGCGAGCCCGCGCACGGAGGGGTGGAACAGCACACCGGTGATGAACCCGGTCCCGCCGATGACGACGTTGCGCCAGCGGTAGGAGGAGGAGCCGGCGGCCTTCGCCCGGCCGGCGAGGACGGGAACACCGGTGACGGCGGCGACGGCCGCCGCTCCGGCAAGAACGGCACGCCGACTCAAGTGAGACGCGAACATGACAGAACCTCGCCTATGCGGGGGGTGAGTGGAGAAACCTGAAGGGGCGCGGGGCTGTATCCGATATGCGGCTCCGCCGCGTGGGCGCGATCAACCACGACGAACCCGCAGCCGAACGACCGCGCAGCTCCCCGAGAGGGCAAGGGCGTCAGCCCTTCACCGCACCGGTGAGCATGCCCTTCTTGAAGTGCTTCTGGACGAACGGCGACAACACGGCCACCGGCAGCAGCGCCATCACCATCACGGCCATCTGCACGGCCAGACCGGACAGCTCACCGGTCTTGATCGCCTGGCCGAGCCCGACCGGCGCCTCCTGCTTCTGCACCAGCTGGATCATGACGTTCTGCAGCGGCAGCATGTCCTGGTCGTTCAGGTACAGGGAGGCGTTGAACCAGGCGCTCCAGTAACCGACGGCGTAGAACAGCGTGATCACCGCGACGACCGCGCGGGAGAGCGGCAGCACGATCTGCCACAGGATGCGCAGGTCCCCGGCGCCGTCGATGCGGGCGCTGTCGATCAGCTCCTGCGAGATGCCCATGAAGAAGCCGCGCAGCACCAGGATGTTGAAGACGCTGATCGCGCTGGGCAGGATCAGCGCGAGGTAGCTGTCCATCAGGCCCAGGGACTGCACCAGCAGGTAGGTGGGGATGAGGCCGGCACTGAAGAACATCGTGGCCAGCAGCACCATGAGGATCCAGCGGTGGCCGAAGGAGCCGGTGCGGGACAGCCCGTAGGCGCACAGCACCGACACCGCCATCGAGAACACGGTGCCGACGAGGGTGACGCCGATGCTGACGAGCGCCGCCCGGGTGACCTGGCCGCCGCTGAGCAGTTCCTGGTAGGCGATGAAGGTGATGTCCGTCGGGATCATCACCAGCCCGCCGGCCTCGTCGATGGCCTTGCGCGTGGACAGGCTGGTGGCCACGACGATCCACAACGGGAACAGGATGGCGAAGCAGGCGAGGAACAGGACAAGACCCTTGCCCACGAGCCCGGCCCGGCTGGGCTTCTCCTCCCACACCGGCCGGGGCGGGGCCGCCCAGCGGCCGGGCGTGCGTACGGGCTTGTCGATGACGGCGGTCACTTCTTGTACACCCCCTGCTCGCCCATGAGATGGGCCACCTTGTTCGCTATCAGGACCAGGCCGAGACTGATGACGCCCTTGACGAGCCCCGCGGCGGCCGCGTAGCCGAAGTCCTGGTTGCGCACGCCGTTCCACCACACGAAGGTGTCGAGGACCTCCGCGGCCCCCGGTCCGACGGCGTCGCGTTGCAGCAGGATCTGTTCGAAGCCGACCGTCAGGGCGTCGCCGACCCGCAGCACCAGCAGCAGGGCGATCACCGGGCGCAGCGCGGGCAGCGTGACGTGCCACATGCGGCGCCAGCGGTTGGCGCCGTCCATCGCGGCGGCCTCGTACAGGTCGGGGCTGACCGAGGCCAGCGCGGCGAGGAAGACGATGATCCCCCAGCCGGCGTCCTTCCACACGCTCTGCGCGGTGACCAGGAACTTGAAGGTCTCCGGGTCGGTCATGAGACTGAGCCCGTCGTACCCGTGGTCGCGCAGCAGCTGGGACAGCAGCCCGGCGCCGCCGAACAACTGCTGGAAGACGGCGATGACCAGCACCCACGAGAAGAAGTGCGGCAGGTAGAGGATGGCCTGCGAGATCGCCCGCACCCGGGGCCTGACCACGCTGTTGATGAGCAGCGCGAGCAGGATGGGGATGGGGAAGTACAGCACCAGCTGGAGGAAGAACAGCAGCAGCGTGTTCTGCACCGAGTTCCAGAAGGCGGAGTCCTCGAAGATGCGCTGGAAGTTCTCCAGGCCCACCCACGGGCTGTGCAGGATGGAGACGACCCCGTTGTCACTGATGTAGGGGTCGTACTCCTGGAACGCGACGACGTTGCCGAGGATCGGCACGTAGTTGAAGAGCAGCACCAGCAACACGGCCGGCAGTGTCATCAGCAGCAGCACGCGGTCGCGTCTGAACCTCACCCGGAGGCTGAGCTTCCCGGCGGGGGGTCTCCCGGTGGCCCCGGTGGCGCCGCCGTGCGCCGCCGGGGGGTTCTCCTTCGCTTCGGCCTCGGTGTCGGTCCGAGGCACCGTGCTGTGGGACACGGCGGTTCTCCTTGCCTCGGTACCCGGTCAGCCGGCCGCCGAGCCGTTCTCGTCGAGGATCTTCTTGTACCAGTCGCGGAGATCGTCCCCGCCCTTGCTCTTCCAGTCGGAGACGGCCTGCTGCACGTCGCTGATCTTCTTGCGGCCGCGGATGACGTCGTCCTCCAGCTGCTCGAAGTCGTTGGAGAGGTTGGTGTAGCGGGAGGGCTCGGTGATCTGCATGCCGTAGAAGGACGGCTTCTTGGTGAAGGCGCCCATCCGCTGCTGCCACTCCACCTGGCCCTTGGCGACCTCGGGGAAGTCGGGGTGGGCGATGGTCGCGGCGGGGCTCGCGATCATCACGTAGGCGTTCATCACGTCGACGTTGCCCTGGTCGGTCTTGGTGGGCACACCGTCCTTGACGGTGTAGTGGGTGCCCTCCACGCCGTAGTTGGTGGCCATGTACTCCTTGGTGCCGTACGGCGCGGCGGTGACGTTGGCGACGGCCAGCACGTCACGGATCACGGACTCGGACGCCTTCTTGTTGACGAAGGCGAAGATGCTCGCCGGGTTCTGCGCCCACAGCGTGGGGTCGCCGCCGTCGTGCCCGAAGAAGTCCATGCCCCAGATCTTGAACTCGGGGTTCTGAGTGGCCTGTTCCGCGGTGCGGCTCCACCACTGCGACATGTCCTGGTTGTAGATCAGGAATTCACCGGCGGCGAACTTGGGCCCGGGGTCGCTGGCGTTGCTCTTGCCCAGCTCGGCATCGGGATGCACCACGCCGGCGGCGAACAGCTTGCGCGTCCACTCCAGGGCCTCGAGGTACTCCTCGGTCTCGATGCGGTAGACCAGCTTGCCGTCGACCAGGTTCCAGCCGAGCGACTTCTCGTTGCCGGAGAGCACACCGAAGGCGTTGAAGGCGGTCCACTTCATGTCCAGGCAGGCCCAGCGCTTGGCCTTGGCGTTGGTGGCGTCCTTGGCCAGTTCCATGAACTCGTCGCACGAGCGGGGGACTTCGTAGCCCTCCTTCTCGAAGATGTCCTGGCGGTACAACGGCACGATGCCGGACACGTACGAGGACGGCATGGGCAGGCCGCGCAGCTTGCCGCCGAAGATGGACCGCTGCCAGGCGTCGGTGGGGATCGCCGCGAGGTTCGGGTAGTCCTTGACGGCGTCGCCGGACAGGTACGGGCCGAGGTCGGCGAACTTGCTGATGATGGCGCTGGGGATCTTGCCCGTCATGTTCCAGCCGGGCACGACCACCACGTCGGGCACCTCGCTGGAGGCGAGGACGGCGCCGAGCTTCTGGTCGTAGGTGTTGCCGTCCTGGTTCTGCCAGACCACGTCGACACCGATGAGGTCGTTCATCGACCTGTAGTAGGCGTTGCCGCCCTTGGGCGGGGAGCCCCAGAACGGCGACATGACGGTGACCTTGCCGCCCTTGCCGAGCTTCTTCGGCACCGACGTCTTCAGGCCCGCCAGGTCGAGCTTGCTGGTGAAGCCGACCGCGGAACCGTTCCTGCTGGGGATGTCGGGCGTGACCACGTTGCTCGCCACGTACGCCGGGAGGATCTTCTTGGCGTCCTTGCCCGACGTGGTGCCGTCCCGCGAACCTCCGTCGGATCCCCCGCACGCGGCGAGCAGCGGCATTCCTCCGGCCACCGCTGCGGTGGCGACCGCCGTGGAGGCGAGGAAGCTTCTCCGGCTCGGTCCGGAGGAGGTGGGGGCGGCGTTCGGCGTCATTGCGTCAACCCTTCATGGCGCACCAGGACACCCGGCGGTGGCCGTCGGCTGCGGTGTCTTCAGTGGAACTGGCTGAGCCGAAGCGGTGGTTCGGCGGAAGGTGCGCCGGAAAGGCGGGCCTCGCAGTCGAAGCGCTTCGATGTTGCTGCGAGGTTAAGTGAACACCTGGGGGCACACAAGGGTGACATCGAAGATTCCTCGGATGTATGCGCGATCGCGATGCAGGCATCATGCCCATGGATCTTCCCCGAGGCGTCCGATCCGTTCCGCTCGGATCCCTTGACACCCACCCCCACCCCGAATGAGCATCGAAGCGCTTCGAAAGCGCCTCGTCGCTCCATCCCGAGGGGAACCCCACGTGACCGCACAAACGCCGCCTACGCCGCCTTTCCGCGATACGACCCTGCCGTTCGCGAAGCGCATCGACGACCTCCTGTCGCGGCTCACCCTCGACGAGAAGATCGGATTTCTGCACCAGTTCGCGCCGGCCGTCGAGCGCCTGGACGTCGCCGCCTTCCGCACCGGACAGGAGGCCCTGCACGGTGTCGCCTGGATGGGTCCGGCGACGGTGTTCCCGCAGGCCGTCGGCCTGGGCGCCACCTGGAACCAGGAGCTGGTGCGCCGGGTGGGCGAGGCGGTGTCCCGGGAGGTCCGCGCGATGCGCACCCGTGACGACCGCGTCGGCCTCAACGTCTGGGCACCGACCGTCAACCTGCTGCGCCACCCCCTGTGGGGCCGCAACGAGGAGGGCTACTCGGAGGACCCGAAGCTCACCTCGGCGATCGCCACCGCCTACACCCAGGGCCTGCGCGGCGACCACCCGGCCTACTGGCGCACGGCCCCCGTCCTCAAGCACTGGCTGGCGCACAACAACGAGACGGAGCGCGACACCACCTCCAGCTCCGTCCGCCCGCGCGTGCTCCACGAGTACGACCTGCGCGCCTTCCGGGAGACCGTCGAGGCGGGCACGGTGGCCGGCGTGATGCCGGCGTACAACCTGGTCAACGGCCGTCCGAACCACGTGTCGCCGTACCTGAGCGAGCACCTGCGCGCCTGGACCGAAGAGGACCTGCTGGTCTGCTCGGACGCCGGGGCGCCGTCCAACCTGGTCGACTCCGAGCACTACTTCGACACCCACGAGGAGGCCACCGCGGCGGCCCTGCGGGCCGGGGTCGACAGCTTCACCGACCACGGCACCGACAGCTCGACGATCATCGGACGTATCAGGGGCGCGCTGGAGCGGGGCCTGCTGACGGAGGCCGACGTCGACACGGCCGTACGGCGTCAGCTCTCGGTGCGGTTCCGGCTCGGCGAGTTCGACCCGGGCGCGGACCCGTACGCCGGGGAGCAGCCCTTCGACACCCCCGAGCACCGGGCGCTCGCCCAGGAGGCCGCCGAGCAGGCGATCGTCCTGCTGAAGAACGACGGCCCGCTGCCGCTCGCCCCGGACGCCCGGGTCGCGGTCGTCGGGCTGCTCGCCGACGAGTGCAAGCTCGACTGGTACAGCGGCAGCCTCATCCACCGCGTCACCCCGCTGGAGGGCCTCCACGAGCGCTTCGGCGCCGAGCGCGTGGAGTTCGCCGAGGGCGTGGACCGAGTGCTGCTGAAGACCTCCGCCGGTACGTTCCTGCACGTCCCGCCGGCCCCCGAGGCCCCCGAGGCGGCGCGCGGCGCCGAGGGCGCCCTCGACCCGGCGCTGCTCGCGGGCCGCACCGACCTGCCGCCGCTCACCACCGGAGCGGACGGCACCGAGCTCGCCCTGGCCGACTGGGGCGAGGGCGTGCTCACCCTGCGGGCGCCCGACGGCCGCTACCTCTCGGTCGCCGAGGACGGGTACGTGCGCGCCTCCGCCGACCAGCCGGGCGGCTGGGTCGTGCAGGAGACGTTCCGGCTGGAACCGCACGGGGACGGTCACCTCCTCCGGCATCTGGGGACAGGACGCCATGTGCGGGTCGCCGCCGACGGCGTGAAGGTTGCCGAGGAGGACCCCGAGGTCTTCGAACTGGTCGTCGTCGAGCGCGGGGAGGACGCGGTCACGCGTGCCGCGGCCGGTGCCGACGTGGTCGTGGTGGTCGCCGGCAACGATCCGCACATCAACGGGCGCGAGACCGAGGACCGTACGACGCTGCGGCTGCCCGCCCAGCAGGAGCGGCTGCTGCGCGCGGCCCGCGCCGCCAACCCGAACACGGTGCTGGTGCTGACCTCCGCCTACCCGTACGCGGTGGACACGGCGGACCTCCCGGCGCTGCTGTGGACCGCGCACGGCGGACAGGCCGCCGGCACCGCGCTGGCCCGGGTGCTCGCCGGCGACGTCTCCCCCGCCGGCCGGCTGCCGCAGACCTGGTACGCCGACGACGCCGATCTGCCGGACCTCCTCGACTACGACGTGATCGGCAGCCGGCAGACCTACCTGTACTTCGAGGGCACGCCGCTGTTCCCCTTCGGACACGGCCTGTCGTACGCGGGCTTCTCCTACGGGGAACTGACCGCGGACGTCGACGAGTCGGCGGTGCGGGTCTCCTTCACCGTCACCAACACCGGCGACGTCACCGCCGACGAGGTGCCCCAGCTCTACACCCGGGCCGTGGCCCCCTCGGTCCCGCGTCCGCGCCGCGAGCTGCTGGCGCACCGGAGGGTGACGCTGGCGCCCGGGGAGTCGGCCGGGCTGTCCTTCGTCCTGCCGCTGTCCGCCTTCGCGTTCTGGGACGTGGCGGTGGGCCGGTGGCGGGTGGAGCCGGGGGCGTACGAGCTGCTGGCCGGGGCCTCCAGCGCGGACGTGCGCGCCCGGGCCACGGTCACCCTGGACGGCGAGCCGACCGCCCCGCGCCCCGTCCTCGAGCGCGGCCTGGACGCCGCCGGCTTCGACGAGCAGAGCGGCGTCGAGATCGTCGACCGGACGAAGGCGGTGGGCGACTCGGTCACCGCCGCGGCCGGGAAGGACGGCGAACTCCTCTTCCGGCGTTGCGACTTCGGCGGCGGGGCGACGGAGGTGACCGTGGCGGTGTCCGGCGAGGGCACGGCCGAGGTCTCGCTCGACGGCGGGCCGGTGCTCGCCGAGCTGTCGCCGGGAGCGCCCACCTCCGGCCCGTACGACTACACCACGCTCCGCGCGTCCTTCGCCGTCGTCGACGGTGTGCACGACGTGCGCCTGCGACTGCGCGGCCCGCTGCGGCTCGCGCACGTCGGCTTCTCCGGTTGAGGGTCCGGAGGCGGCCGGCGCGATGAAGGGGCCCGGCACTGGTTTCCACCGGTGCCGGGCCCCTTCGCACCGGGCGTGGACCTTTTCGGGGTGCCGCTCCGAAAGAGGCCCGAGCCCTTGGAATCCGCCCTTCGGGCAGCCGCGCGGTCCCTATGATGCCGGGGTCGGTTCCAACGGAGGAGAGAGCGTTTTCATGTCCGGCTTCAATCCCGCACCCGGTGGGTTCGGGCCGCCGTCCCAGCCCCCGCAGCAGCCGGGCCCCGGTTACGGCTATCCGCAGTCCGGCCCGTCCTACGGCTACCCGTCGGGTCCCGCTCCGCAGGGCATGCCCCCCGCGCCCTATCCGCAGACGCCCGGCTACGCGATGCCCGTGCAGCCGAGCAACGGCATGGGGACCACCGGACTGGTGCTGGGCATCATCGGCCTGGTCTGCAGCCTCACCTTCTTCCTGTGGATCTTCGGCGTGATCCTGGGCATCCTGGCGATCGTCTTCGGCGCCGTCGGCCGGGGGAAGGCGAACCGGGGCGAGGCCACCAACAAGGGCTCGGCGACCGCCGGGCTCATCTGCGGCATCGTGGCCACGGTGATCCTGCCGCTGCTCGGCATCCTGCTGTTCGCCAGTGTCATGGGAGGCATCGGCGCCGCGTCCTGAACGCCCGTCCTGCGGAGGGCCGGTCCGAACGGACCGGCCCTCCCCCGTGTGCGGGAGCTCCCGTTCAGCCGGCCCTCCGCCGTGCGCGAAGGCTCCCGGTCAGCCGGTGCGCAGTCGTCGCCGGGCCTCCATCAGCGCGAATCCCAGCAGGTTCGGGCCCCGCCAGCGCTCCGGGTCGCTCGCCCCCTCGTCGCCGGCCGCGAGGCCGATGCCCCACACCCGGTCCACCGGGCTCGCCTCGACCAGCACGCGCTCGCCCGTGCCCAGCAGGAAACCCCGCAGGTCGTCGTGGGCCGCGAACTTGTGCACGCTGCCCTCGACGACGATGCCGAACCGCTCCCGGAGCCACGTCCCCTCGTCGAAGCCCCGCACCAGCCGCCCGGCCTTCTTCGCCTGCGCGGGATGCCCCGCGGCCAGCACCCGCCGCTCCCCCTCCGGGTCACCGAACAGCCGGGCCTTGGCCGCCATCATCCAGTGCTCGGCGGTCGCGTACTCCACGCCGTCCACCGTGAACGGCGACGGCCACCACTGGCTCAGACAGCTCGCCCCGATCCGGCCGTCGGGCAGCGGCCGGTGCCCCCAGAAGTGCAGGTACTTGATCCTCGCCCCGGCGCGGGCCGCCTCGATCAGCGTCTCCCGCGAGTCCGTCGCCCCCGTGATCCTCTCCATGCACGCGAGTCTGGCAGCAACCACCGACACCCCGTCCTGCCTTTTCCGTGGCCACTCGACACCCGGTCGACAGATTTCGTCGCGTAACCAAAAGGCAACAACGGAATCACTTGTTGGAGTCCCACCGCTCTGTCAGGATCGGCACTCAAATCGAGCTGGAGCCACGCCGCCCCCTCGGGGACACGGAGGAGAGCGACATGCACAACCCGGGCACCACCACCCCGGAACGGTTTCCCGCCCAGGACCGGTTCGCGGACGGCGCGCAGTTCATCGCGGGCCGCCTGACGAAGGGCACCTCGGGCCGGACCCACGCGGTCGTCGACCCGGCCACCGGCGCCGAGGTGTACAGGTACGAACTCGCCGGCCCCGACGACGTCGACGCGGCCGTCGCCGCCGCGCGGGAGGCGTTCCCGGCGTGGGCCGGCGCCACTCCCGGCGAGCGGTCCGACGCCCTGCACCGGTTCGCCGCCGTCGTCGCCGACCGCGCGGAGGACTTCGCCCGCGCGGAGTCGCTGCAGTGCGGCAAGCCCCTGAAGCTGAGCCGCGGGTTCGACGTCCCGGGCACGATCGACAACATCGCCTTCTTCGCCGGTGCCGCCCGCCACCTGGCGGGCCAGTCGGCCGGCGAGTACTCCGGCGACCACACCTCCTACGTCCGCCGCGAGCCGATCGGTGTCGTGGGCTCCGTCGCCCCCTGGAACTACCCGCTCCAGATGGCCGCCTGGAAAATCCTCCCGGCGATCGCCGCGGGCAACACCGTCGCCCTCAAGCCCGCCGAGCTCACCCCGCTGACCTCGCTGCTCTTCGCGCAGGCCGCCACCGACGCGGGCATCCCGGACGGGGTGATCAACATCGTCACCGGCACCGGCGCGGAGGCGGGCGAGCACCTGGTCGGCCACCCCGACGTGGCCATGGTCTCCTTCACCGGTTCCACCGCCGTCGGCAAGCGGGTCGCCCGGATCGCCACCGCCACCGTCAAGCGCCTCCACCTGGAGCTCGGCGGCAAGGCCCCCTTCGTCGTCTTCGACGACGCCGACCTCGACGCCGCCGTCCACGGCGCGGTCGCGGGCGCACTCATCAACACCGGGCAGGACTGCACGGCCGCCACCCGCGCGTATGTGCAGCGCCCGCTCCACGAGGCGTTCGTCGAGCGCACCGCCGCCCTGATGGAGACCGTCCGGCTCGGCGACCCCTTCGCCCCCGGCACCGACCTCGGCCCGATGGTCTCGCACGTCCAGCGTGACCGGGTGGCCGGATTCGTCGACCGGGCGCGCGCCCACGCGCGCGTGGTGACCGGCGGCGAGGCCCCTCAGGGGGACCTGAAGGACGGCGCGTACTATCGCCCCACGCTCATCGCCGACGCGGCGCAGGACAGCGAGGTCGTGCAGTCCGAGATCTTCGGTCCGGTGCTGGTCGTCCTGCCCTTCGACACCGACGACGAGGGCATCGCGCTGGCCAACGACACCCCGTACGGGCTCGCCGCCTCCGCCTGGAGCCGGGACGTCTACCGCACGGGCCGCGCCACCCGCGAGATCAAGGCCGGGTGCGTGTGGATCAACGACCACATCCCGATCATCAGCGAGATGCCGCACGGCGGCTTCGGGGCGTCCGGCTCCGGCAAGGACATGTCCACCTACTCGTTCGAGGAGTACACGCAGCTCAAGCACGTCATGTTCGACAACACCGCGGTGGTCCGCAAGGACTGGCACCGCACCGTCTTCGGGGACCGATAGCAGCCAGGCCGCCCGACCCGCGGCCACCCTCCCGAAAGGGCACCACGCGCATGGAGCAGTACCAGCCCGACCGCCTCTCACCGGCCCAGGCGGCCGCCGTGCGGCGCAGCTTCCGCACCGGCAGGACGGTCCTGTCCCGCCGTTCCCTGCTGCGCGCCTCCGCGGGCGGCGCGCTCGCGGCCGGCGGACTCGGCGCGCTGAGCGGCTGCGGCATCCCCGCGGCCGGCAGCACCCGGGGCGGCGTCCCGGCGGAGGACCACTCGAAGAAGGAGAAGACCGTCAACTTCTCCAACTGGACCGAGTACATGGACGTCGACGACAGCGGGCGCGCACACCCCACGCTGGACGCGTTCACCGAGCGCACCGGCATCAAGGTCGCGTACACCGAGGACATCAACGACAACACCGAGTTCTTCGGCAAGATCAAGCCGCAGCTCGCCGCGGGCCAGGACACCGGCCGCGACATCATCGTCCTCACCGACTGGCTGGCCGCCCGCCTGATCCGCCTCGGCTGGGTCCAGAAACTGGACCCGGCCAACCTCCCGAACGCCTTCACCAACCTGTCCGCCCAGTTCCGCAACCCCGACTGGGACCCGGGCCGCGCCTACTCCTACCCCTGGCAGGGCATATCCACGGTCATCGCCTACAACAAGAAGGCGCTCGACGGCGTCGAGGTGCGGACCCTGTCGGACCTGCTGGACAACCCGAAGCTCAAGGGCCGCGTCGGGCTGCTCACCGAGATGCGGGACACCGTCGGCATGACGCTGCTCGACATGGACAAGGACCCGGCGGAGTTCGCCGCCGACGACTACGACGCGGCGATCGCCCGGCTGCAGAGGGCCGTCGACAAGGGGCAGGTCCGCCGCTTCACCGGCAACGACTACACCGCCGACCTCACCAAGGGCGACTTCGCCGCGTGTCTCGCGTGGGCCGGTGACGTCGTCCAGCTGAAGGCGGACAACCCGGACATCGAGTTCCTGATCCCGGACAGCGGCTACATGACGTCCAGCGACAACATGCTGATCCCCAACAAGGCCCGGCACAAGACGAACGCCGAGCGGCTGATCGACTACTACTTCGAGCCGCAGCCGGCCGCTCAGCTCGCCGCCTACATCAACTTCGTCTGTCCGGTCGACGGGGTGAAGGACGACCTCGCGAAGATCGACGAGGACGCGGCGAACAACCCGCTGATCCTCCCCGACCAGGCCATGCAGGCCAAGTCCCGTGCCTTCCGCTCCCTGAGCGCCGAGGAAGAGACGGAATTCGAAGAGAAGTTCGCGAAGCTCACTGGGGCGTGACGAGATGAAGACGACCGAAGACACCACCACGGCCGGCCACGGCGGCGGGGACGTCCGCCTCACCGGCATCGGCAAGACGTACGGCTCCTTCACCGCCGTACACCCCCTCGACCTGACCGTCCCGCAGGGCTCCTTCTTCGCCCTGCTCGGCGCGTCCGGCTGCGGCAAGACCACCACCCTGCGGATGATCGCCGGCCTGGAGGAGCCCACGAGCGGCACCGTCCACCTCGGCGACCAGGACGTCACCGCGCTGCCGCCCTACAAGCGGCCGGTGAACACGGTCTTCCAGTCCTACGCCCTCTTCCCGCACCTCGACATCTTCGAGAACGTCGCCTTCGGTCTGCGCCGGCGCGGCATCAAGAGCGTGAGGAAGCAGGTCGACGAGATGCTGGAACTGGTCCAGCTCGGCGAGCAGGCCCGCAAGAGGCCGCACCAGCTCTCCGGCGGCCAGCAGCAGCGCGTCGCGGTGGCCCGCGCGCTGATCAACCACCCCAAAGTACTGCTCCTGGACGAGCCGCTCGGCGCCCTCGACCTGAAGCTGCGCCGCCAGATGCAGCTGGAGCTCAAGCGCATCCAGACCGAGGTCGGCATCACCTTCGTGCACGTCACGCACGACCAGGAGGAGGCCATGACCATGGCCGACACGGTCGCCGTGATGAACGCGGGCCGCGTCGAACAGCTCGGCTCGCCCGCCGACCTCTACGAGAACCCGCGCACCACCTTCGTCGCCAACTTCCTCGGCACCTCCAACTTCATCGAGGCCGAGGTCGACTCGAAGTCCGGCGACGAGATCGTCCTCAAGGCCGGCGGCGGCAAGCTGGTGCTGCCCGGGGCCCGCACCAGCGCCCCCGCGACGACCGGCGGCAAGGTGCTGGTCGGGGTGCGCCCGGAGAAGATCTCCCTCACCCACGCCGACGACGCCGGCGAGATATCCGAGGGCCGCAACCGGATCACCGGCCGGATCGCCGAATCCAGCTTCATCGGCGTCTCCACGCAGTTCGTCGTCGACAGCCCGGTCTGCGCCGGCTTCGAGGTCTACGTCCAGAACGTCGACCGCGACACCCGGCTGGTGCCCGGCGCCGAGGTGGTCCTGCACTGGAACCCGGCGCACACCTTCGGACTGGACGCCGCCCAGGACGTCGACGCGGGTGTCGAGACGGTCGGGGAAGAGGTCGCCCGATGACGACGGTCACCGAGGCGCCACCCCTGGCGCCCGCCCCGCCAGAGCGGAAACCACCGCGCGGGCGGGGCCGCTGGACGCCGTATCTGCTCCTGCTGCCCGGTCTGCTGTGGCTGTTCGTGTTCTTCGCGCTGCCGGTGGTCTACCAGGCCTCCACGTCCGTGCAGACGGGCTCCCTGGAGGAGGGCTACGAGGTCACCTGGCACTTCGCCACCTACTGGGACGCGCTGTTCGACTACTGGCCGCAGTTCGTGCGCTCGGTGCTCTACGCGGCCTCCGCGACCGTGCTGTGCCTGCTGCTCGGCTATCCGCTGGCGTATCTGATCGCCTTCCGCGCGGGACGCTGGCGGAACCTGATCATGATCCTGGTGATCGCGCCGTTCTTCACCAGCTTCCTGATCCGCACGCTCGCCTGGAAGACGATCCTCGCCGACGGCGGCCCGGTGGTCGACGCCCTGAACACCCTGCACGTCCTGGATGTCACGGCCTGGCTCGGCTGGACCGCCGGCGACCGGGTGCTCGCCACCCCGCTCGCGGTGGTCTGCGGTCTGACGTACAACTTCCTGCCGTTCATGATCCTGCCGCTCTACACCTCCCTGGAGCGCATCGACCCCCGGCTGCACGAGGCGGCGAACGACCTGTACGCCAGGCCGTCGACCACCTTCCGCAGGGTCACCTTCCCGCTGTCGATGCCGGGCGTGGTCTCCGGCACGCTGCTGACCTTCATCCCGGCGTCCGGCGACTACATCAACTCGGATCTGCTCGGTTCGACCGACACCCGCATGGTCGGCAATGTCATCCAGTCGCAATTCCTGCGGATTCTCGACTATCCGACGGCCGCGGCGCTCTCGTTCCTCCTGATGGCCGCGATCCTCGTCATCGTCACGCTCTACATCCGCAAGTCCGGCACGGAGGATCTGGTTTAAATGACCTTCGTCAATTGGCTCAAGCGCAATCTCGTCGTCATCGCGGGACTGCTGACACTCGCGTATCTCCTCCTGCCGAACGTCGTCGTCACCGTGTTCTCCTTCAACAATCCGAAGGGGCGTTTCAATTACACGTGGCAGGAGTTCTCCACGGAGGCGTGGAAGGATCCCTGCGGCGTCTCCGGACTGTGCGCCTCGCTGTCGCTCAGCCTCCAGCTCGCCCTGTGGGCGACGCTCGGCGCCACCCTGCTCGGCACGATGATCGCCTTCGCGCTGGCCCGCTACCGCTTCCGCGCCCGCGGTGCCGTGAACTCGCTGATCTTCCTGCCGATGGCGATGCCCGAGGTGGTCATGGCCGCCTCGCTGCTCACCCTGTTCCTCAACATGGGTGCTCGGCTGGGCTTCTGGACGATCCTGATCGCCCACATCATGTTCTGCCTCAGCTTCGTCGTGGTCGCCGTGAAGGCGCGCGTGATGTCGATGGACCCGAGGCTGGAGCAGGCCGCGCAGGACCTGTACGCCGGCCCGGTCCAGACGTTCGTCCGGGTCACCCTGCCGATCGCCGCCCCCGGCATCGCGGCGGGCGCGCTGCTCGCCTTCGCGCTCTCCTTCGACGATTTCATCATCACCAATTTCAACGCCGGCTCGACCGTCACCTTCCCGATGTTCGTCTGGGGCTCCGCGCAGCGCGGAACTCCCGTGCAGATCAATGTCATCGGTACGGCCATGTTCGTCATCGCCGTTCTGCTGGTGCTGGTCTCCATGGCCGTCGGCAACCGCCGCAACCGGCAGAAGGCATAGAAACGCATCCGCAGTCCCCCGTAGGGAGTTGAAATCATGGCCCCGAGCGCCATGAGCCGTTGGACGAAATCCCTTTCCGAGGCCCGGCCGGTCTCCTACTGGCTGGACGACCCCGGCAGGCCGGGACCCGAGCCCGCCCTCACCGGCGCCGAGACCTGCGACCTGCTGGTCGTCGGCGGCGGCTACAGCGGGCTGTGGACCGCGCTGATCGCCAAGGAGCGCGACCCCTCCCGGGACGTCGTGCTGGTGGAGGGCCGTGAGGTGGGCTGGGCCGCCTCCGGCCGCAACGGCGGGTTCTGCGCCGCCTCCCTCACCCACGGCCTGCCCAACGGACTGGCCCGCTGGCCGGACGAGATCCCCAAGCTGGAGGACCTGGGCGCCCGCAACCTCGACGCCATCGAGGAGACGGTCGCCCGCCACTCCATCGACTGCGACTTCGAACGCACCGGCGAGATCGACGTCGCCACCGAGCCGTACCAGGCGTGGGAACTCAAGGACTGGTACGAGGAGATCCGGGCCCAGGGCCTCGCCGACGGCATCGAGTACCTGGACACCGAGGCCGTACGGGAACAGGTGGACTCCCCGACCTTCCGGGCGGGCCTGTACGACCGCCGGGGCGTGGCGATGCTCCACCCGGCCAGGCTGGCCTGGGGACTGAAGCGGGCCTGCCGCGAACTCGGGGTGCGCGTGTACGAGCACACCCCCGCCCTCACCCTGAAGCCGTACGGCGCCGGCATGTCCGTACGCACCCCGTACGGGCGGATCCGCGCCCGCACGGTCGCGCTCGGCACCAACGTCTTCCCGAACCTGGTCAGACGGGTCCGCTCCTACACCGTCCCGGTCTACGACTACGCCCTGATGACCGAGCCGCTCACCGCCGACCAGCTGGCGTCGGTCGGCTGGAAGAACCGGCAGGGGCTCGGGGACAGCGCCAACCAGTTCCACTACTTCCGGCTGTCCGCCGACAACCGGATCCTGTGGGGCGGTTACGACGCGGTCTACCCCTACGGCGGCCGGGTGCGTGCCGAGTACGACGACCGGCCGGAGACCTACGCCAAGCTCGCCGGGCACTTCTTCACCTGCTTCCCGCAGCTGGAGGGCGTCCGCTTCACCCACGCCTGGGGCGGTGCGATCGACACCTGCTCCCGCTTCTCGGCGTTCTTCGGCACGGCGTACGCGGGGAGGGTGGCGTACGCGGCGGGTTACACCGGACTCGGCGTCGGCGCCACCCGCTTCGGCGCCGAGGTGATGCTGGACCTGCTGGCGGGGGAACGGACCGAACGCACGGAGCTGGAGATGGTGCGCAGGAAGCCGCTGCCGTTCCCGCCGGAGCCGTTCGCCTGGACCGGCATCGCCCTCACCAAGTGGTCCCTGGCCAGGGCGGACGCCCACGGCGGACGCCGCAATCTGTGGCTGCGCACGATGGACCGGCTGGGCCTCGGCTTCGACAGCTGAGCCGGCGGCCGGTGCCGCCGGGCCGGTCAGCCGGTACCGGTCCGGGAGCCGGGAGCCCCGGCGGACCTCCGACGGCCGCCCCGGCCTGCCAGCAGCCACAGGCCGATCAGCAGCACCGCGCCGAGGCACCAGCTGGCCGCCACGTCCAGCGGCCAGTGGTAGCCCCGGCGCACCAGCCCGAACGAGGCCCCGGCGACCAGGACGGCGCAGACCGCGACGAGCGCGCGGCGCGCCACCGGGGAACGCAGCAGCGGGAGGAGGAGCAGCGTCGCCGCGCCGTACGCCACGACGGCGGTGGCCGTGTGGCCGGAGGGGTAGTAGCCGACCGCCGGGGGCACGGCCGGGGTTCCCGGTCGGTCGGTCCATTCCTTCAGGGGCGCGACCAGCGCCGGCACCAGTGCCATCGCCGCGACCCCGGCCGCGGGCGGCAGCCACCAGCGGTCCACACCTGTGGCACGCCCGCGCAGGGCGACGTACGCCAGCGCGATCACCAGGGCCGGCACGGCGACCTGGACGTTGCCGAGGTCGGCGAGGAGTTCGGAGGCCCGGTCCGGATGGACCAGCTCCCGGCTCAGCCGCTCGTCGAGGCCCACCAGCGGACCGTCGGCGACGACCTGCCAGGTGATCAGGGCGAAGAGGAGAACCGGCGGTCCGAACAGCAGCATGCCGCACAGCTTCGCAGACGGAGGCCCGGCACACGCCGAAGGGCCGGTGCAAGGGGGGAGATGCACTGGCCCTTCGGGAACGGCGTGCCGTGTGAGGTGCCCGGACGGCCGTCCGGACCGGAACGTCGCGCGCCCCGGGGGGTGTGGGGCGGGCGACCGTCCGATCGTGAGGAGACCCGGGGCCCCTGGGGCCCCGGTTCGTGTGCGCGAGGCACGACCAGGTCGAAGCTGGGGAGGCCCCGGCCTGGACCGTCCACGGTTCCCCGTGGACGGGGTGTATCTCTCATCCGCGGAGAAACCTACGGCAGGGGGTGGCCCCGCGACAGGGCCGACGGGCTCCTGTCATCCACCCCGCACACGTTCTTCACACGCTCTGCGCTCGTCGGTCCAGCAGCTCGGGGCAGGCGGCTCACCTGCCCCGATGCCGGCTCAGATGCGCGCGAACGCCTGCTCGATGATGTCCAGGCCCTCGCCCAGCAGGTCCTCGCCGATGACCAGCGGGGGCAGGAAGCGCAGCACGTTGCCGTAGGTGCCACAGGTCAGGACCAGGAGGCCCTCCTGGTGGCAGGCCTTGGCCAGCGCGGCGGTCGCCTCCGGGTTCGGCTCCTTGGTGGCGCGGTCCTTCACCAACTCGATGGCGATCATCGCGCCCCGGCCGCGGACGTCGCCGATGACGTCGTACTTCTCGGCCATGGCGGTGAGCCGGGCCTTCATGACGGCCTCGATGTTCTTCGCCCTGGCGTTGAGGTCGAGCTCCTTCATCGTCTCGATCGCGCCGAGCGCGCCCGCGCAGGCGACCGGGTTGCCGCCGTAGGTGCCGCCCAGGCCGCCCGAGTGGGCGGCGTCCATGATCTCCGCGCGGCCGGTGACGGCGGCCAGCGGCAGACCGCCGGCGATGCCCTTCGCGGTGGTGATCAGGTCCGGGACGATGCCCTCGTCCTCGCAGGCGAACCACTGGCCGGTGCGGCAGAAGCCGGACTGGATCTCGTCGGCGACGAAGACGATGCCGTTGTCCTTGGCGAACTCGCTGATCGCGGGCAGGAAGCCCTTGGCCGGCTCGATGAAGCCGCCCTCGCCGAGCACCGGCTCGATGATGATCGCGGCCACGTTCTCGGCGCCGACCTGCTTGGAGATCTGGTCGATGGCCTGCGCGGCGGCCTCCGGGCCGGCGTTCTCCGGGCCGGTCGGCCAGCGGTAGCCGTAGGCGACCGGGACGCGGTACACCTCGGGCGCGAACGGACCGAAGCCGTGCTTGTACGGCATGTTCTTCGCGGTCAGCGCCATGGTGAGGTTGGTGCGGCCGTGGTAGCCGTGGTCGAAGACGACGACCGCCTGCCGCCCGGTGTACGCACGCGCGATCTTGACGGCGTTCTCGACGGCCTCGGCGCCGCTGTTGAACAGCGCGGACTTCTTGGCGTGGTCGCCCGGGGTCAGCTCGGCGAGCGCCTCGGCGACGGCCACGTAGCCCTCGTACGGCGTGACCATGAAGCAGGTGTGGGTGAAGTCGGCGAGCTGGGCGGAGGCGCGGCGGACGACGGCCTCGGCGGAGGCGCCGACGGAGGTCACGGCGATGCCGGAGCCGAAGTCGATCAGCCGGTTGCCGTCGACGTCCTCGATGATGCCGCCGCCCGCGCGGGTGGTGAACACGGGCAGCACGGAGCCCACGCCCTGCGCGACCGCGGCGGTGCGGCGGGCCTGCAGCTCCTGCGACTTCGGGCCGGGGATGGCGGTGACGACGCGGCGCTCCTGCGGAAGTGCGGTCATGCGGGGCTCCTGGGGGGTGTTTCGGACGCTTGCGTTCTTTTCTCGCAGGCTAGGGCCGCCGAAGAGGGCTGGGCATGCTCCATGTGGGCGTTGTCCGGGGTCTGTCGTTGTCCGTGATGGACATAGCGGGGGCGGGTTTGCCCACCCGCGTTCGCGGGGTGCCGCCGCGCCCACCCGTGCCGCCCCTGCGGCACGACTGCCCGCAGCCGTGCCGGACCGGCCGCGTAAGCAGTGAACTCGGCCTGCCAGGGCGTTAGATTGACTCGCTGATGGCGGATGGAGCGGCTGCTCAGGGGGCAAGGGCGATGGACAGCGACGGTACCCAGGACGCACGGGGCACGCATGCCGACCCCGTACCGCGCCCGGCGGGCCCGCCGGACGTACCGAAGACGCCACCGCGCCCGAGCCGGGCCCCGGGTGTACCGCCCGTACCTGAACAGGCTCCCCGGTCCGCGTCCACCGTCGCCGCATGGCTCGACGCGGAGCGGCCGGCCGCCCGGCCGGGGATCTGGCGGTACGGCTACCGCCCGAAGCAGATCCCGGAACGAATCGCTCCGATGACGGTCGCCGGCATGCTGATCCCGGTCGCCCTGGCGATCGGGGCATGGTCGCTCTGGCAGCGCGGTTACTTCCCGTTCAAGGGCGCCGTCCTGCGGCTCTTCACACCGAACGACTGGTGGTGGGCCGGTTCGGTGGTGACTCCCAAGCCGGTCGAGGGACGTGTGGAGCCGCTCCCGGGGATGCTCTTCCTGCATGTCGCCGACGCCGTCTTCTTCGCCGCGCTCGTGCTCGCGGTGGGTGCGCTCGGCAGCTGGCGGGCCATCGTCCGCCACTACGTGAGCCGTGTGTCCCAGCCGGGACAGGCCCTGATCGCCGCCGGTCTGGCCGTCCTCGTCCTCGGTTTCGTCTTCCCCGACGCCTTCCCGGGGCTCGGCTGGGCGGAGGCGCCGGTCGTCTATCCGCTGCTGTCCCTCACCGTGCTGATCACGGACAGCTACGACCTGATGGCCTCCACCCTCTACACGTACACGCTGTACACGGTCGTCACGCTGCTCGTGCTGTGGCCGTTCGCCCGCCTCGGCGACTGGTGGCCGTACGCGAAGAAACTGCTCGCCCCCCGCCGGCCGGCCACCGTCGCCCCCGACGTACCCGACCGGCCCCGCTCCCAGTGGCCCGCCCTCCGCGACGCCGGCCAGCACGAGGCCGCGGACCTGCTCACCGCCGAGGTCGCCGGCGGCCGGATGAACGACGTCGACTGCGCCCGCATCGAGCACGCCTTCGCCGCCGCCCGGCGCACCGCCGCTCTGGGCGCCTTCCGCGACACCGTCCTGAGCCGGGGCGGCGCGGCGTGGACGCATCCCTCCGGCGCCCGGGACGTGCCGCGCCGGACCGCCCACCACGACCTGCTCGCCGGTCAGGTGCGCATCGGACGCTGGGTGGAGCACGAGCACGCCCCGCAGCCGTACCACGGCGCGGGAGCGGCCCTCGGCCCCGACGTGCTCGGCACCTCGCTGCTCGCCGTCGGCCCCTCCGGGTCCGGCAAGACCCGCACCCTCGTCGAGCCGGTGACCGAGGCGCTCGCCGTGCAGGCGCTCACCGGGAGCTGTGCCGTCGTGGCCGTCTCCGCCGCCGGGAGCCCGCTCGGCGGAGACGACCTCTTCGACGTGATCGTGCGGATCGGTGACGCGTCCTCGGTGCACGACCTCGACCCGTACGCCGAGTCCGACGATCCGGACGAGGCGGCCGCGATGCTCGCCGAGGCGCTGGTGGGCGACCTCGACACGGGCGGCGCGCAGGGCGCCGCCACCGCCCTGGCACAGCTGCTCGGCCCCTTCCGGACGGTGCACGGGCGCTTCCCCGCCCTGCCGGAGCTGCGCGAGCTGCTGGAGGGCGAGGGGAGGGCGCTGACCCCGTTGCGGCAGGCGCTCGCCGAGAGCGGGAACGACATCATGTGCCGCGAGCTCGACGCGCGCGTCCGGCAGACGGGTACGCCGGGCGACGCGGGCCGGCCCCTGGCCGACCGGCTGGCGCTGCTGGACCGGCCGGTGTTCGCGGGCTTCTTCGGCAGGGGTGGCCCGGGCCGGCTCTTCTCCCTGCGCGCGATCGCCCACCACCCCCTGCGGGTGCGGATCGACCTGCCCGAACACGGCCACGAGGAGGCCGGCCGGCTGATCACACGGCTGGTGCTCGCGCAGTTCCACGCCGCCGTCCGGGTCGGCCGGCGCGCGCACTTCGCCGCTCTGGTCCTGGACGACGCGACCGGCACGGTCACCGCGGAGTCGGTCCGGCGCATCCAGCGGCTGCGTTCGCAGAACGCGGGCGTGCTGCTCGCCCTGCGCACCGTCGGGGACGTCCCCGAGTCGCTGCACGGCCCGCTCTACGGGGCGGTGGGCTGCCGTATGGCCTTCTGCGGTGTCACCACCTGGGACGGCAACCGGTTCGCACAGACCTGGGGCACCGAGTGGGTGGAGACCACGGAGGTCGCCAAGCACACCGTCTTCGCCGACCAGCCGATGACGCGGTTCCTCCACGCGGTGCGCAAGCGGCTGACGGGTGAGGACGTGACGACGGAAGCGGTCACCGTGCGCCAGGTCGAGCGGGAGCGGTGGTCGGCGTCGCAACTGGCGCACGCGGTGCCGCCCGGGCACGCGGTGCTGTCGCTGACGACCGTCGAGGGCGAGCACGCGCCGCCGCTGCTGGTGGACCTGCGCGGGTGATGTCACCGGCCGGGCAGCCGGGGACCGTACAGTGAGGCAGAATCGACAGGAGCCGTTCATACACGACGGCCAAAAGATCACCGCGTTCTCACACACCCGACGCAGACCCGAAGGCTCAAGGCACCCATGCCCCCGACACTCGCCTCGCTCGTCCACCACTCCGCGCTCAAACTGACGGTGCGCGCGGGCGAGGACCGCCTCGACGTGCCGGTCCGCTGGGCGCACGCCAGTGAGCTCGCCGACCCCGTGCCGTACATGGAGGGCGGGGAGCTGTTGCTGATCACCGCGCTCAAGCTCGACGCGGAGGACCGGGAAGCGATGCGCCGCTATGTGAAGCGGCTGGTGGGTGCGGGTGTCGTCGGGCTCGGCTTCGCCGTCGGGGTCCACTACGAGGACGTCCCGGACGCCCTGGTCGACGCGGCGCGCGCGGAGGGCCTGCCGCTGCTCGAGGTGCCCCGCCGCACTCCTTTCCTCGCGATCAGCAAGGCCGTGTCCGCCGCCATCGCCGCCGACCAGTACCGCGCGGTGACGGCGGGATTCGCGGCCCAGCGGGAACTGACCCGCCAGGCGCTGGCCGAGGGGCCGGCGGGACTGCTGGCCGCGCTCGCCGCCCAGGTCGACGGGTGGGCCGCGCTGTACGACGCCTCGGGCGCCGTCGTGGCCGCGGCACCGGAGTGGGCGGTGCGTCGCGCCGCGCGGCTCGTCCCGGACGTGACCCGGCTGCGGGAGCGGCCCGCGCCCGCCTCCTCGGTCGTGGCCGGCCCGGAGAACGAGGACCGGGTCGAACTGCACTCCCTGGGCACCGGCCGGCGCCCCCGCGCGGCGCTCGCCGTCGGCACGGCCGCCGCCCTCGGCACCGCCGAGCGGTACGCCGTCCACTCCGCGGTCGCCCTGCTCACCCTGACCACGGAACGCTCCCGCTCCCTGCACGCCGCCGAGCAGCGCATCGGCGCCGCCGTCCTGCGCATGCTGCTCGCCGGGGAGCCGGACCACGCCCGCGCGGTGGCCGGGGACCTGTACGGCGGCCTGCTCGACGCGCCCTTCCGGATCATCGTGGCCGCCGGGGGCGAGGCGAACGGTGACGCCCTCGGCGCCCTCGCCGAGGTCGCGGAGTCCGCCGCCGCCCGCTCCGGGGAGGTGGTCCTGGTCGTGCCGGAGGGGAACCGGCTGGTCGTACTGGCCTGCGACGGCGGCGCCGTCGTGGCCGCCTGCCGCGACCACGCCGCCGCGCGGGAGGCGGCCCGCAAGTCCGACGACGACGAACTGGTCGTCGGACTGTCCGCACCGGCCGGACCGATCGCCGCGTCCGCCGCCTACAAGCAGGCCGAACAGGCGCTCTCGGTGGCGCGGCGGCGGGGGCGGGTGCTGGTGGAGCACGAGCACATGGCCGCCGGGTCGGTGCTGCCGCTGCTCGCCGACGACGCGGTCAGGGCGTTCGCCGACGGGCTGCTGCGCGCCCTGCGCGAACACGACGCGACGGGCCGCGGCGACCTCGTCGCCTCCCTGCGCGCCTGGCTCTCCCGCCACGGCCAGTGGGACGCGGCGGCGGCCGACCTCGGCGTCCACCGCCACACCCTCCGCTACCGCATGCGCCGGGTGGAGGAGATCCTCGGCCGCTCCCTCGACGACCCGGACACCCGCATGGAGTTGTGGCTGGCCCTGAAAGCGACGACGTCGGAGTAGCACCCTGCAGCCCGTCCGGCGTTCGAGGACGAGGCCCGCAGGGCCGATGGGGGTCTGGGGGCGCAGCCCCCAGGGACGGGAAGGGGCGGCGGGGGCGAAAACCCGAAAGCTCGCACCCCCACCCCGCCAAACCGTAGAACCCCCACGCCCCCACCACTACGACTCGGCCAAACCCCCCGCGACGACCCCGCCCCTACCGTGGTTCCCACACCCATGGATCACCCCCCAACGCGGAAGGGCCGGAACCCGCACATGACTTCCACCACCGCCTTCTGGCTCGCCGGCCGCCAGGCCACCGGCGAGACCACCTTCGACGTCACCTCCCCCTGGGACGGCCACACCGTCGGCACGGTGAGCGTCCCGACCGACGCCCAGGTCGAAGAGGCCGTCTCCGCCGCCCACGCCGTCCGCGAGGACTTCGCCGCCACCCCGGCCCACGTCCGCGCCGCCGCCCTCGACCACGTCAGCCGCCGCCTCGCCGAGCGCACCGAGGAGATCGCCCGCCTGATCTCCGCCGAGAACGGCAAGCCGGTCAAGTGGGCCCGCGGTGAGGTCGGCCGCGCGGTCTCCGTGTTCCGTTTCGCCGCCGAGGAGGCCCGCCGCTTCAACGGCGGCGAGGCCCAGCGCCTGGACACCGACGCCGGCGGCCAGGGCCGGCTCGCCTTCACCCGCCGCTTCCCCAAGGGCGTCGTCCTCGGCATCGCGCCGTTCAACTTCCCGCTGAACCTGTGCGCCCACAAGATCGCCCCCGCGATCGCCGCGGGCGCGCCCATCATCCTCAAGCCCGCGCCCGCCACGCCCCTCTCCGGTCTGATCCTCGGTGAGCTGCTCGCGGAGACCGGGCTGCCCGCCGGTTCCTGGAGCATCCTCCCGGTCCCCAACGACCGCATGCCCGCCCTGGTCCAGGACGAGCGGCTGCCGGTGATCTCCTTCACCGGCTCGGAGACGGTCGGTTACGCGATCATGGATTCGGTGCCGCGCAAGCACTGCACCCTGGAGCTGGGCGGCAACGGCGCCGCCGTCGTCCTCGCCGACTTCGCGAGCGACGAGGACCTGGACCGGGCCGCGCAGCGCATCGCGACCTTCTCCAACTACCAGGGCGGCCAGTCCTGCATCTCCGTGCAGCGCGTGATCGCCGACGCCTCCGTGTACGACCGTCTGCTGCCGCGCATCGTCGCCGCCGTCGAGGCACAGGTCACCGGTGACCCGAACGACGACGCGACGGACGTCGGCCCGCTGGTCAGCGAGGCCGCGGCGCAGCGCGTGGAGTCCTGGGTCGACGAGGCCACCGCCGCGGGCGCGAAGCTCCTCACCGGTGGCAAGCGCGACGGCGCCTCCTACGCGCCGACCGTGCTCACCGACGTACCGGCCGACGTGACGATCTCCCGCGAGGAGGTCTTCGGACCGGTGCTGACCGTGCAGAAGGTGGACGGCGAGGCCGCGGCCTTCGCCGCCGTCAACGACTCCAAGTACGGCCTCCAGGCGGGCGTGTTCACGCACGACCTGCAGACCGCCTTCCGGGCCCACCGGGCGCTGGAGGTCGGCGGTGTGGTCATCGGCGACGTGCCGTCCTACCGCGCCGACCAGATGCCGTACGGCGGCGCCAAGCAGTCCGGTGTGGGCCGCGAGGGCGTGCGGTTCGCGATGGACGACTACACCTACGAGCGCGTGATGGTCCTGACGGGCCTCGCGCTCTGAGCCACCTGGAGAAGGCCGACGGCCCGGGCCCGCTGTGCGGGGGCCCGGGCCGTCGGTCCGTGACGACCGGCGCGGTCAGCGGAAGGCGGGGGCGGTGGCGGCCGGACGGTGGGCGCCGTAATAGTCCTCGTCCTCCCAGCCGTCCTCCTCGCTGTTGATGGCGGCCACGACGCCGATCGCTATCAGGACGATCACGGCGATGCCGAGGACGAGGCCGATGATGCCCGTGATCAGGCCGGCCTGGGCCTGCCCGTGGTTGTCCGCCAGGCCCTGCTCGGCCTTCTGCCGGCCCTTGATGCCGAAGACGATGGCGAGGATGCCGAGGACGACGGAGACCACGCCGTACAGGCAGAACAGGCAGCAGGCCAGGATGCCGAGCACCATGGCCGCGACGCCCATGCCGTTCTGCCGCTGCATCGGCATGCCGGGCCAGCCGTACCCCGACGGGTAGCCGGGGTATCCGTAGCCGCCGGGTGCGCCGGGGCCGGTGGGCGCGACGGGCGGCGGAGGCAGCTCGGAGCCCTGGGGGGCGAACGGCGTGGTGCCGCCCGGGGGCATGCCCCCGGCGGGCGGGACGAAGCCCGCGCCCGGCATCCCGGCGACGGTGGGCTGGTCGTGCACGGAGGGCGGCTGCGGCGCGGACAGTCCGTCGGCGACGGTCGGCGTGCCCGGTGCCTGTGGCGGCCGGCCGGCGCCGGACGTGCGGTCCTCGCCCGATGAGATCCTGTTCTCCGGGGCCGCCCAGGGATCGTCTGCGCCCGTGTCCCCGCCCGGCTGCGTCGCGTCCGTCATCTGGAGTTCCCCCCTGGCCCTCGATCGTCCGGCCATGCTACGGCTCCGCCGCCCCGCGCCGCCCCGCACCCCCTCCGGCGACCGCCTACGATGATCCCGAGTCACCGATCAGCCGATCATCCGCGTCCCGCCGCCCGTGCGGCCCGGGGCGCCGTTCCGGGGAGGAACCTTGACCGACCGTCTCGTCGAACCGCGCGTCCCACGCGACCTGCACGCCTTCATCGCCGGGCTGCCCAAGGCCGAACTGCACGTGCACCACGTCGGGTCCGCCTCCCCCCGCATCGTCTCGGAGCTGGCCGCCCGCCACCCCGACTCCAAGGTCCCCACCGACCCCGAGGCCCTGGCCGACTACTTCACCTTCACGGACTTCGCCCACTTCGTCGAGGTGTACCTGTCCGTCGTCGACCTCATCCGCACCCCCGAGGACGTACGGCTGCTGACCTACGAGGTGGCGCGCGAACTGGCCCGGCAGCAGGTGCGGTACGCCGAGCTGACCATCACCCCGTTCTCCTCCACCCGGCGCGGCATCGACGAACGTGCCTTCATGGACGCGATCGAGGACGCCCGCAAGGCGGCCGAGACCGAGCTCGGGACCGTGCTGCGCTGGTGCTTCGACATCCCCGGCGAGGCCGGTCTTGAGTCCGCCGAGGAGACCACGCGGCTCGCCACCGACGACCGGCTGCGTCCGGAGGGCCTGGTCTCCTTCGGTCTCGGCGGACCCGAGATCGGCGTGCCGCGCCCGCAGTTCAAGCCGTACTTCGACCGCGCGATCGCCGCCGGGCTGCACTCCGTGCCGCACGCCGGCGAGACAACGGGGCCGGAGACGGTGTGGGACGCGCTCAACGAACTGGGCGCCGAGCGCATCGGGCACGGCACCAGCTCGGCCCGCGACCCCGAGCTGCTCCGGCACCTGGCCGAGCGGCGCATCCCGCTGGAGGTGTGCCCCACCTCCAACATCGCCACCCGCGCGGTGACCGACCTCGACGAGCACCCCATCAAGGAGTTCACGCGGGCCGGCGTCCTGGTCACCGTCAACTCCGACGACCCGCCGATGTTCGGCACCGACCTCAACAACGAGTACGCGGTCGCCGCGCGGCTGCTGGAGCTCGACGAGCGGGGTCTGGCAGGGCTGGCGAAGAACGCGGTCGAGGCGTCGTTCATGGACCCGGCCGGCAAGGCGCGGCTGGCCGCCGAGATCGACGCCTACACCTCGTCCTGGCTCGCCTCCTGACCACCCGCGAAGGGCCGCCATGCAGAACGTGACCGCCGTGGCCCACCGCGGCGACCCCTACCGTGTCCGCGAGAACACCCTCGCCTCGCTGCGGTCCGCGCTCCACCGGGGCGCGGACGCGGTCGAGATCGACGTACGCCTCACCCGGGACGGCGTCCCGGTGCTGCTGCACGACGACACGCTGAAGCGGCTCTGGGAGCACGACCGTCCGCTGCTGTCGCTGTCGTGGGAGGAGGTGCGCGGGGTCACGGACGACGGGGTGCCCACGCTCTCCGACGCGCTGGCGGCGACGGACGGCGGCCGAGTGATGATCGACCTGCCCGGCACGCCGGACGTCCGCGCGGTGCGCCGGGTCGTGGACGCCGTGCGCGAGCGGGGCGCCCAGGACCGCGTCTACTACTGCGCCGGCGCCCCCGCCATGCTCGCCGTACGGGCGGCGGACCCGTCCGCCGAGATCGCGCTCACGCGCACGACCCTGGCACCGGCCCGCGCCGGTCTGCTGGAGGCGATCCGGCCGCGCTGGCTGAACTACCGCTTCAGCCTGGTCGACCGCGCCCTGGCGGACCGTGTCCACCACGCGGGTTACCTGCTCTCCGTCTGGACCCCGGACACCCGTCGCTCCATGCGCCGCCTGCTGGCCCTGGGCGTCGACTCGATCACCACCAACCGCATCGACGTCCTGTGCGCGCTGCGGGACACCGGGGGCCGGCCGGGGCGGCGGACACCTTAGGGGCAACCCCTGACAACTTCCCTGTCCGTCCAGGGGAGTTGGTCGGGGGCGCACCAGGGCGGGTACCCTCCCCGACGACGATCCGGAGGTGCCCCGCGCGGCCGGAGGATGATCACGTCCTTCCGCCGAACTCCCCCGAGGAGCAGCCGATGCACCCCCGCCGTCGCACCACCCTTCTCGCCGCCTCCCTCGTCCTCGCCCTGGGCGCGGGCCCGCTCGCCGCGCCCGCGTTCGCCTCACCCGCCCCGTCGGCGCCCGTGTGCGGTACCGCACCGTCCCACCAGGCGTTGTGCGAGGCGATCGAAGGACTGCCCGACGGAGACGCGACCGCCGCGCTCGTCCGGCTGGGCGGCACCGGGGGTTCCTGGCAGGGCAGTTCGGGGGTGCGGGACCTGGTGAGCGACCGGGCTGCCGACCCGGACGCCCGGTTCAGGGCCGGTTCGACGACCAAGGTGGTGACGGCCGCCGCCGTCCTCCGGCTGGCGGCCCAGGGCGAGGTCGACCTCGACGCGTCGATCGAGCGTTATCTCCCCGGCCTGCTCGGCCCCGAGTTCACCACGCCCGTCACCGTACGGAACCTGCTGAACCACACCAGCGGCATCCAGCCGGGCGTCAGTTGGGGGAACACCTTCGAGGAGCAGTACGCGCATCGCTACGACACGCTCACCCCGCGGCAGGTCGTGAAGTCGGCGGTCGCCAAGGGACCGGCGTTCGACGCCGGTGAGCAGCAGCAGTACCTCAACATCAACTACACGATCCTCGGCATGCTGATCGAGAAGGTGACCGGACGGTCGTACGCCTCCGAGGCCACCCGGCTCGTGCTGCGCCCCGCCAAGATGTGGCACACGTACTTCCCCGGCACCGACCCCCGCATCCGCGGACCGCACAACCACGGCTACCAGGCGGTTTCCCAGCCGGACGGGACGACCCGGCTCGTCGACGTCACCGAGTGGAACGTGGCCGACCGCTGGGCGGCCGGGGACATGATCTCGACCACCGCCGACCTGGAACGGCTCGTCACGGCCCTCTTCAGCGGACGGATCGTGCCCGAACCGCAGTTGCGGGAGATGTTCACGGTCCCGGCGACCATCGAGGGCGCCGCCTACAGCGCGGGCCTGACCCGCTGGGAGCACGAGGGCACGGTCTACTGGCTCAAGAGCGGTGCCCGCCCCGGTTACAGCACGATGATCGCCGCGACCGAGGACCTGAGCCGCACCCTCGTGTACTCGCTCTCCGACACCGACGCGAAGGACACGACGTCGAACCCGGTCGCCGACCGCATCCGGATGGCCGCCCTCACGTAGCGAGCGCCGGGACCGCGTTCGGCGTGAGCGCCTCCAGCCGCTTGATCTTCCGGCGTACGACGTACAGCGGGATCACGCCGAACACGCCGAACGCCATGTCGATGACGCTCCACCAGAAGGGGATGCCGCGGACCGGGCCGCAGATCAGCGCGAGCGGGATGATGCCGGCACAGGCGATCATGCCGAACTCGACGACCCAGATGTTGCGGACGGGGTCGCGGTAGGGGCCGTAGAAGGCGACGGCGATCACGAGGTGCGCGAAGGCGAGCCAGTCGGTGCCGTAGAGGAGGAAGGGGTACTCGGCGTCGGCGGTGTCGAGCCCCTGGCGTACGCGCTCGATCCAGTCCATGAGGGCGGGGAGGTGCTCCGGCGCGGACAGGGACCGGAGCAGGTCCTCGGTCCAGCGCAGTTCGTGCACCAGCGGGAAGGCCGTGGCGCCGCTGAGCACCAGGCAGACGACGAAGAAGACCAGCCAGGCGCGAATGCCCTTGAGCAGGGCGGCTCTGTCGCTCATGGCAGCAGCGTACGCCGAGAGTTGAACGTGTTCAAAAATGGGGTCCGCCCTTGGAGACACGTCGGCCCCGGACGGTGCAGCACCGTCCGGGGCCGACGCTTCGGCGCCTGTCCGTCGAGGGACTAGCCGTCGAGGGACGTCATCACGTGCTTGATCCGCGTGTAGTCGTCGAAGCCGTACGCCGAGAGGTCCTTGCCGTAGCCCGACTTCTTGAAGCCGCCGTGCGGCATCTCCGCGACCAGCGGGATGTGCGTGTTGATCCACACGCAGCCGAAGTCCAGCCTCTTGGACATGCGCATCGCGCGGGAGTGGTCCTTGGTCCACACCGAGGAGGCCAGCGCGTACTCGACGCCGTTGGCGTACTCGACGGCCTGGTCCTCGTCGGTGAAGCGCTGGACGGTGATGACCGGGCCGAAGACCTCCTTCTGGATGATCTCGTCGTCCTGGTTCAGGCCGGAGACGACGGTCGGGGCGTAGAAGAAGCCCTTGTCGCCGACGCGCTTGCCGCCGGCGACCACGCGCGCGTGCGCCGGCAGCCGCTCGATGAAGCCCTCGACCTGCTTGAGCTGGTTGGGGTTGTTGAGCGGACCGAAGAGGACGTCCTCGTCGTCGGGCATGCCGGTCCTGGTGTCGGCGGCGGCCTTGGCGAGCGCGGAGACGAACTCGTCGTGGATCGACTCGTGCACGAGCACGCGCGTGGCGGCCGTGCAGTCCTGGCCGGCGTTGAAGAAGCCCGCCGCCGAGATGCCCTCGACGGCCTTGGCGATGTCGGTGTCCTCGAAGACGACGACCGGGGCCTTGCCGCCCAGCTCCAGGTGGACCCGCTTGAGGTCCTTGGAGGCGGACTCGGCGACCGACATGCCGGCCCGCACCGAGCCGGTGATGGACGCCATCGCCGGGGTGGGGTGCTCGACCATCAGGCGGCCGGTGTCGCGGTCGCCGCAGATGACGTTGAAGACGCCCTTGGGCAGGATCGAGCCGAGGATCTCGGCGATCAGGACCGTGGAGGCCGGGGTGGTGTCCGAGGGCTTCAGGACGACCGTGTTGCCCGCGGCGATCGCCGGGGCGAACTTCCACACGGCCATCATCATCGGGTAGTTCCAGGGCGCGACCTGCGCGCAGACGCCGACCGGCTCGCGGCGCACGATGGAGGTCAGGCCCTCCATGTACTCACCGGCCGACCGGCCCTCGAGCATCCGCGCCGCGCCCGCGAAGAAGCGGATCTGGTCCACCATCGGCGGGATCTCCTCGGTGCGGGTCAGCCCGACGGGCTTGCCCGTGTTCTCCACCTCGGCCGCGATGAGTTCCTCGGCACGCTCCTCGAAGGCGTCCGCGATCTTCAGCAGGGCCTTCTGGCGCTCGGCCGGGGTGGTGTCGCGCCAGCCGGGGAACGCCTCGGCGGCGGCCGCCATCGCGGCGTCCACATCCGCCTGCCCGGACAGCGGAGCGGTCGCGTACGCCTCGCCCGTCGCGGGGTTGACCACCTCGGTGGTCCGGCCGTCGGCGGCGTCCCGGAACTCACCGCCGATGTAGTTGCGCAGACGACGCAGCTCGGTGCTCACTGCAGGCCCTCCTGGTGTTCCTCGTGGGTGTCCGAGGTGTCTGGAGTATCGAGAAATGTCGAGTGTCCAACCTCTGAGACACCCACCCTAAACCGATGGCTGACGTTTTCAACACCCCCACCCGCCCTACTCCTGCGAAATCCGCAAGCTCGGACACCGCAGACAACGAATTTCATCGATCGAGCCTTGCGAAACTGTCGATACGTCGTGCACAGTGGCCCCGTGGCCAGTCGAAGCGCAGACCCGAGGGACTCCCGCGAGTCCAAGAACGGCGGCGGTCCCCAGTTGGACGCCGTCTCCCTCGCCATCATCGAGCAGCTCCAGGAGGACGGCCGCCGGCCGTACGCCGCCATCGGCAAGGCCGTGGGCCTGTCGGAGGCGGCCGTGCGCCAGCGCGTCCAGAAGCTCCTCGACCAGGGCGTGATGCAGATCGTCGCCGTCACGGACCCGCTCACCGTGGGCTTCCGCCGCCAGGCGATGGTCGGGGTCAACGTCGAGGGCGACGTGGAGTCCGTGGCCGACGCGCTGACCGCCATGGACGAGTGCGAGTACGTGGTGATGACCGCGGGCTCCTTCGACCTGATGGTCGAGATCGTCTGCGAGGACGACGACCACCTGCTGGAGGTCATCAACCGACGCATCCGGGCCGTGCCCGGAGTGCGCTCCACCGAGAGTTTCGTCTACCTCAAGCTCAAGAAGCAGACCTACATGTGGGGAACCCGATAACCGTGAGCACCGACCGCACCGAGGACCTCAGCAAGTCCGCGTACGACCACCTGTGGATGCACTTCACCCGCATGTCCTCGTACGAGAACTCCCCCGTCCCCACCATCGTCCGGGGCGAGGGCACCCACATCTACGACGACAAGGGCAAGCGCTACCTCGACGGCCTCGCCGGCCTGTTCGTGGTGCAGGCGGGCCACGGCCGCCAGGAACTCGCGGAGACCGCCTCCAAGCAGGCGCAGGAGCTGGCCTTCTTCCCGGTGTGGTCCTACGCCCACCCCAAGGCCGTGGAGCTGGCGGAACGGCTCGCGCACGAGGCGCCGGGCGACCTCAACAAGGTCTTCTTCACCACCGGCGGCGGCGAGGCGGTGGAGACCGCCTGGAAGCTCGCCAAGCAGTACTTCAAGCTCGTCGGCAAGCCGACCAAGTACAAGGTCATATCCCGCGCGGTCGCCTACCACGGCACCCCGCAGGGCGCCCTGTCCATCACCGGACTGCCGGCCCTGAAGGCCCCGTTCGAGCCGCTCGTGCCGGGCGCGCACAAGGTGCCCAACACCAACATCTACCGGGCGCCGATCCACGGTGACGACCCGGAGGCGTTCGGCCGCTGGGCCGCCGACCAGATCGAGCAGCAGATCCTCTTCGAGGGCCCCGACACGGTCGCGGCCGTCTTCCTGGAGCCCGTGCAGAACGCCGGCGGCTGCTTCCCGCCCCCGCCCGGCTACTTCCAGCGGGTGCGCGAGATCTGCGACCGGTACGACGTGCTGCTCGTCTCCGACGAGGTCATCTGCGCCTTCGGCCGGCTGGGCACGACGTTCGCCTGCGACAAGTTCGGCTACGTGCCGGACATGATCACCTGCGCCAAGGGCATGACCTCGGGCTACTCCCCGATCGGCGCGTGCATCGTCTCCGACCGCCTCGCCGAGCCCTTCTACCGGGGCGACAACACCTTCCTGCACGGCTACACCTTCGGCGGCCACCCGGTCTCGGCGGCCGTGGGCCTCGCCAACCTCGACCTGTTCGAGCGCGAGGGCCTCAACCAGCACGTGCTCGACAACGAGGGCGCCTTCCGCGCCACCCTGGAGAAGCTGCACGACCTGCCGATCGTCGGCGACGTCCGCGGCAACGGCTTCTTCTACGGCATCGAGCTGGTCAAGGACAAGAACACCAAGGAGTCCTTCGACGCGGACGAGACCGAGCGCGTGCTGTACGGCTTCCTGTCGAAGAAGCTCTTCGAGAACGGCCTGTACTGCCGGGCCGACGACCGCGGCGACCCGGTCGTCCAGCTCGCCCCGCCGCTGATCTCCGACCAGGGGACCTTCGACGAGATCGAGCAGATCCTGCGCGCGACCCTCTCGGAGGCGTGGACCAGGCTGTAGGCCGTTGGAGGTTCCGATCTTCCTTCTGGATGATCAACACCAGCCCCGGTGCCGCCCGTTCGAGTGAGAAACGGGCGTCCGGGGCCGCGTGCTGTCCGGCCTCCCGCCGTGGCCTGCCTAGCGTGCCAGTGACCGATCGGCCCTGCCTTCGTTCCCCCGGACGGGGGACTTACCCGAAGAGCGCACGGCATTTCCGATCCGAACCGAGGTGTACGCCATGGTGGCCCCACCGGACAACGACGTGCTCTGGGCGCGAGCCCTGCACCACCGGTACGACGACGGCTCACCCGGACTGAGCGGGGTCTCGCTCGGCGTCCGGGAGGGCGAGATCCTCGCCGTCGGCGGCCCGCGCGGCAGCGGCAAGACGACACTGCTGCGCTGCCTGTCCGGACTGCTGCCCGCACGCAGCGGCGAGGTCTGGTTCAACAGCGTGCCCGTGCACACCATGCGCCCCGCCGCCCGCGAGCGGCTGCGCCGGGACCACTTCGGCTGGATCGACCCGGACCCGGTGCTGGTGCCCGAGCTGAACGTCTGGGAGAACGCCGCCCTGCCGCTGATGCTGCGCGGCACCGGCCGGCGCCGCGCCCGGACGGCGGCCCTGGAGTGGCTGGAGCGCCTCGACATCGGTGACAGGGCCCGCAAGCACCCCGGGGAGCTGACGCAGGCCGAGCGGCAGCGGGTGTGCGTCGCCCGCGCCCTCGCCCCGGCACCCTCGGTGCTGTTCGCCGACGAGCCGACCGCCCCGCTGCACCGCGTCGACCGCGTCCACGCGCTGCGCACGCTCACCACGGCGGCCCGCTCGCACGGCATCACCGTGGTCCTCGCGACCCACGACGCCCAGATCGCGGCCCTCGCCGACCGCACGGTGTCGCTGCTCGACGGGCGGCGCGTGCGCACCGTCCACCTGCCGCCGGTATCCGGGGCGGCCGAGACGGAAGGCCGGGCGGCGTGCTCGCTCTCCGTCTGACCCGAGGCGCCCGCCCCGCCGTCCAGCTGCGCCGCCTCCTGGTCGCGGCCGCGTCCGCGGGCACGGGCTTCCTGCTGCTCAGCACCCTCGGCCACGCGCTGAGCCACCCCGACCCGTCCGCCTCGGTGCTCCGGCTGGCCTGGTGCGCGGTCCCGGCGGCGGCCACGGTGCACTTCGCGGTCGCGGTCGCCCGCACCGATCCGGGCACCCGGCCCCGGCCCGGCCTGTCGGCGATCGGTCTCGGTCCCGTCCGGCTGATGGCGGTCTCCGCGGCCACCACGGCGCTGTCCTGCCTGCTGGGCTCGGCGCTGGCCCTGCTGGTCTTCCTCCACCTGCGCGGCGACCTCACCGGCACGCCCTTCGTCGGCGCCGCGACGGACTTCCTCGCCGTCGGCCGGCCGCTTCCGCTGCCCGCCGCCCTGACGCTGCTGTCGCTCGTACCGCTGAGCGCGTCGGCGGCCGCGGCGGTGGCGCTGCGGCCGCGTGAGCCGGCGGCGGGGGCGGACCGCACGGGGCGGGCGTACAGACGGTTCGGCGCGTACCGGCGTACGGCGGCGCGCGAGTCGTTCGGGGCGTACGGCCGGTTCGGCAAGCAGCTGGGGGCGGCGGCGCGGGGCCGGCGTACGGCCGAGGCGGCACCGGAGCCGGAGCCGGACGGCGCCGCGGACGGTCGGGACAGCCCCGCGGACGGTCCCGGCAGCTCCGCCGGCACCCCCGCCGACGCCCGGCCCGCCGTGCCGCTCACGCCGCCGTCCGGGCTGCCGTGGGGGGTCACGGTGCTGGCGGTGGGTCTGGCCGCCGAGGCCTTCGCGAGCCGTACGGGCGGCGGGGGCGCGCCGGGTGACCGGCCCTCCGCGCTGCTCGGTCTGGTCCTGACCGCCGTCGGTCTGGCCCTGGCCGGTCCCGGCCTCGCCCATCTGTGCGGCAGGCTGCTCCAGACGGCACGGCCCGGCGCGCTGCGCCTGCTGGCCGGGCGGGTCCTCATGACCGAGGCCACGCGCATCGGACGCCCGCTGGGCGTGGTCTGCGCGGTGCTGTCGGCCGCGTACGTCATGGCCTCGCTGCACGACCGCGAGGACGCCTTCGACGGCCCGCTCGCCGTGCTCGGGGTGCTGCTGGTGGCGGGCTGCACGACGGCGACGCTGCTGACGGCCGCCGTCGAGGCCAAGCAGGCCCGCGCCGAGACCACCGCCGCGCTGCGGCGCCTCGGGGCGGCCACGGGGACGCTGCGCCGGGCCGCCGTGCTCCGCGCGGGCGCGCTGCTCGCCCTGTTCGGGCCGCTGACCCTGGTCGTGGCCGAGCTGTCGGCGTGGCCGCTGGCCCGCTGACGTCCCGTCAGAAAAACGGTTCGGAAAAATCTCCGCGGGCCGATGAGTTCCGCGCGGGCCCCCGGTCTAACCCCATGAACACCACGGAACCGAACGGGAAAGGCCCGCCATGTACCAGCAGATGATCTTCGTGAACCTGGCCGTCGACGACCTCGACGCCTCGAAGAAGTTCTTCACGGAGCTCGGCTACTCGATCAACCCGCAGTTCAGCGACGAGACCGCCGCGTCGGTCGTGATCAGCGACACGATCGTCGCGATGCTGCTGACCAAGCAGAAGTACGCGGGGTTCACCAAGAAGGAGATCGTGGACGCCACGAAGAGCAGCGAGGTGCTGCTGGGGCTGAGCGCGGAGAGCCGCGAGAAGGTCGACGAGCTGGTGGAGAAGGCCGTCGCGGCGGGCGGCTCGGTCACCGGCGAGACCCAGGACTACGGCTTCATGTACGGCCGCGCCTTCGACGACCTCGACGGCCACACCTGGGAGGTCATCTGGATGGACCCGACCGCGGTGCAGGGCTGACGCGCACGCGGGCCTAGCATGGGCGGGTGCAGACGAGTCCCGCCCATGCCGTCCATCACGGGGACCGCGAGATAGAGACGCTCGAGGAGTTCGACGCGATCGTCTCGTCCCGCGGCACGCTCTCCGGATTCCGTGTCCAGTCCGTCGATCTGACCGACCGGACAAGGGAGTTGCTCACCACCGACACCGCCGGGGCCGTCTTCCTCGGCTGCCGGATGCGTCCGGACGCGACGGAGAAGCTCCGCGCCGACGGCGCCCTGGTCCTCCCGCCCGTCCCGGGCCTGCCCTTCGACCCCTACCGGGGACATCTCTACACGCCTGGTGACCTGTTCGCCTCGCTCGACAAGGGCTACGAGGCGACCCCGGACGCACTGGCCTACGCCTGGTTCCAGCGGACCAAGGCGGACGGCGACATCTTCGCCTCCATGCTCCGCGCGGTCCACGACGACTCCATGTCCGACGCCCTGGACGAACTCCTGCGCGGGGCGCGGGTCGTGGGCGTGATGGGCGGTCACGCGATGGCCCGCGGCACCGAGGAGTTCCGGGGCGCGGCCCGTCTCGGACGGGCGCTGACCCACGCCGGTTTCACGGTGGCGACGGGCGGCGGTCCGGGCGCGATGGAGGCGGCGAACCTCGGCGCCTACGCGGCCCCGTACGACGACGCCGTGCTGGACGAGGCCTGCGGACTCCTCGCGTCCGCGCCCTCGTTCACGCCGTCGATCACCGACTGGGCGCGCGCCGCCTTCGAGGTGCGCGCCCGCTGGCCGAAGGGCAACCACTCGATCGGCATCCCCACCTGGTTCTACGGCCACGAGCCGCCGAACGCCTTCGCCTCGCACATCGCGAAGTACTTCGCCAACGCCACCCGCGAGGACGGGCTGCTGGCCCGCTGCAACGCGGGCGTGGTCTTCCTGCCGGGCGCCGCCGGCACCGTGCAGGAGATCTTCGACAACGCGACGCCGAACTACTACGGGTCGCGCGGCGAGCCCACGCCCATGGTGCTGGTGAACCGGGCCCACTGGACGGAGCGGCTGCCGGCCTGGCCGCTGCTGCGGTCGCTCGCGCGGGAGCGTTCCATGGAGGCCCGGATCGCCCTGGTCGACCGGATCGAGGAGGCCCCGGAGGCCTTGAAACGTCTGGGCGGTTAATAAGAAGGCAAAGTCCGGGTGCGCTGTAGGCATATGCGTTGACACTACTTATGCGGCGCTTATAAACCTGGGAGCCGCATGGGAATGCTGATGATCCATCAGCATTCCGTCAACCCCCCGCAGTTGCATATTCCCGTAAAGGACAAACGTGTCAGTTCTGTCCGTATCCCGCCGCACCGTCGCGCGCTCCGTGCGCACCCTCGGTGTCGTCTCCGCGTCCGCCGCCCTCGCGATCGGCGTCGCCGGCAACGCGGCGGCCTGCAACATCAACGAGTTCTCGGCCGACGCCAAGTGCGTCGGTGACAAGGGCGTCATCACCGTCACCGACGTGGACCCGGCCGGCGTCCCCGCCACCATCACCGTGTTCCTGCAGGACAAGCAGATCGGCGAGCAGGTGGTCAAGGGCTCCCGTGAGGGCACCACCATCACCTTCGAGGAGGACTGGAAGCCGAACGCCGAGTACCGCATCCACGTCGACGCGAAGCCCTACGTCGACGAGGACATCAAGCCGAACCTGGTCACTCCGGCGACGGCCTGCAAGACGGAGGAGGAGCAGCCTCCGGCCGAGGAGGAGCCCACCCCGACCCCGTCGGAGTCCGCCTCCACCCCGGCCGAGGAGACCGGCACGCCGACCCCGTCGGCGCCGGAGAGCGAGAGCACCGCTCCGGCGGACACCTCGAGCAACGCGCCCTCCCCGGCCGGTGAGTCGAACCTCGCCGAGACCGGTGCCGACTCCAACACCGGTCTGATCGCCGGCGTCGCGGCCGCCCTGGTCGTGGTCGGCGGTGGCGCGGTCTTCTTCGGCATGCGCCGCCGCGGGGCGAACAGCCAGCGCTGACGCCTCACGCACACCGTGGCGGCCCGTCCCCTTCCCTGGGGGCGGGCCGCTTCCGTCGCCGGCCGCTCAGCCGAACGTCGCCCGCTCCAGCCAGAACTCCAGCAGCTTCCGGTCGCCGAGCACGTCGAGCCCGGGGGCGTCCAGCGGCAGCCGGCGGTAGAAGGCGAGGAGCACGGAGGTGAGCGGGCCGCGCAGGGCGACCGTGGCCTTCTCGTGGCCGCGCCGCCAGGAGACACCCTCCGCACCGAGCTCGATCACCCACTCCGAGTGGACCTCCGGCCGGGTCTCGGTGGCGTGCAGATGGATGGTGCGCCGGGGCCCACGCAGGTCGTGCACCGTGTCGTCCGGCAGCGTCCGCTGCGCCCACTCCACGATCTCCAGCCACTCGTCGACCGCGTCCGCGGCGACCTCGGGCGCGACCTCGTAGGGCAGCCCGGCGGCCAGGGTGGCGTCCGCGCGGTGGACGGTCACCTCGTGCGTCATACGACGGGCCCAGAACCCGGCGTGGTGGATCCCGGCCCAGCTCCACACCTTCGCGTCCGGACCGGCCTCGCGCAGCGCGCCGACGACCAGTTCGCCGGACTCCGCCAGCCAGGCGTCCAGCGCACCGGGATCGCCCCACGCCCCGGGCCCGCCGAACCCCGGCACCCGGTCCTCGGGGACCTCGTCCTCGGCCCCGGTCCGCACCATGACGTCCACCCAGCGCAGGGCCCCGCCGAGGTGCCGTACGAGCTGTTCCAGGGACCAGTCGGGCGTGGTGGGCACGGTGCCGGACAGATCGGCGCCGGACGTCACGACCGCCCGCAACTGCCCCACCTGATGCGCGATTTCCTCGCAGTAGCGGTCATGCGTGAGTGGTGTCATGCCGCTCACCCTAGGCAGCCGTGCTCATCCCAGCACGACAATTTCCGCCGCGTCGAACTCCACGCCGACCTCGTCCCCGGCCTCCGGCGCGTCCCTGAGCGCGCAGGCCGCCTCCAGGCGGGGGGCGTCCTCGGGCTGGAGGTGGACGGCGACGTGCGTGCCGCGGAAGGTACGCGCGGCCACCGTGCAGCGCAGGCCCTCACCGGCCGGGACCAGGCGGACACCGGCGGGGCGGACGAGAAGGGTCCGCACGCCCTGCGGGGCGCCTTCGGGGACGGGGAGCTTGCCCCAGGGGGTCACCGCGGCGTCGTCGCCCACCGTCGCCTCGACGACGTTCTCGAAACCGAGGAAGCGTGCCACGAACGCGTCGGCCGGACGCCGCCACACCTCGAGCGGCGTGCCGGACTGGGCGATCCGGCCGTCCCGCATCACCACCACCCGGTCGGCCAGCGCGAACGCCTCGCCCTGGTCGTGCGTCACGGCGAGCACCGTGGTGCCCAACCGGCCGAACAGCTCGCGCAGTTCGACGACCAGACGCTCCCTGAGCGACCGGTCGAGCTGCCCGAGCGGCTCGTCGAGCATCAGCAGCCGGGGGCTGGGCGCGAGGGCGCGGGCGAGCGCCACGCGCTGCTGCTCGCCGCCGGACAGCGCGGCGACGGCGCGTCCGGCCGCGTCCGGCAGTCCCACGAGGTCCAACAACTCCCGTACACGATCTGCCTGTTCACCCCGCGACGCGCCGTGCATGCGCAGGCCGAAGGCGACATTGCCGCCCACGTCCCGCTGCGGGAAGAGCTGGTGGTCCTGGAACATCAGCCCGACGCCGCGCTTGTGCGCCGGCACCCCCGACTGGTCCCGTCCGTCGAGCGACACCCTCCCGGAGTCGAGCGGCTGCAGCCCCGCCACCGCCCGCAGCAGCGTCGACTTGCCGCTGCCGCTGGGGCCGAGCACGCACACGATCTCGTGCTCGGCGACCCCCAGGTCGACGGCGTCCAGCACCGCCCGCCCGCCGAAGCGGACGGTCGCGGCCTGAAGGCTCAGCAGCATCTAGAACTCCCCGGTCCGGTCGGTCCGCAGCCGCTCCAGCACGAGCAGCGCCACCGCGCACACGATCATCAGAATCGTCGACAGGGCCATCGCCTGCCCGTAGTTGAGGTCTCCGGGCCGCCCCAGCAGCCGCGCCACGGCGACGGGCAGCGTCGGACTCTCCGGCCGCGCGATGAACACCGTCGCCCCGAACTCGCCCAGCGACACCGCGAACGCGAATCCGGCGGCGATCAGCAGCGCCCGCCGCACCAGCGGCAGGTCCACCTCCCGCCACGCCCGCCACGGCGACGCCCCGAGCACCGCCGCCGCCTCGCGCAGCCGTACGTCCACGGCCCGCAGCACCGGCAGCATCGTCCGTACGACGAAGGGGACGCCGACCAGCGCCTGTGCGAGCGGGACCAGGATCCAGGAGGCACGGAGGTCCAGCGGCGGCTCGTCGAGGGCGATGAGGAAGCCGAAGCCGACGGTCACCGCGGACACGCCGAGCGGCAGCATCAGCAGCGCGTCGAAGCCGCGCACCAGCCGTCCCGCGTCCCGCCGGGTCAGCGCCACGGCCGCGAGCCCGCCGATCACCACGGCGATGGCGGTGGCGGCGACGGCGTACCGCAGCGAGTTGCCGACCGCCTCGATCGGCGCGACGAGGAACACTCCCCCGTCGTCCTCGGTCAGCGTCCGGTAGTAGGTGGACCCGGCGTCGCCGAAGGACCGTTCCACCAGCACCGCGAGCGGCAGCAGGATCAGTACGGCGACGGTGGCGACGACTCCGCCCAGCAGCGCCCACTGCCCGGCGCCGCGCGGCCGGCGTGCGGTCACCGAGGCGTCCACCAGCCGCAGCGCGGTCTCCCGGCGCCGTACGGTCCAGGCGTGCAGGGCGAGGATCGCGCCCACGGCGACGAACTGGATCATCGTCAGGACGGCGGCCGTGGACAGGTCGAAGATCTCCGAGGTCTGCCGGTAGATCTCCACTTCGAGGGTGGAGAAGGTGGGACCGCCGAGGATCTGCACCACGCCGAAGGAGGTGAAGGTGAACAGGAAGACCATCAGCGCGGCCGCCGCCACGGCGGGCGCGAGCGCGGGCAGGGTGACGGACCACCAGGCCGCGAACCGCGAGGCGCCGAGCATCCGCGCGGCCTCCTCCTGCCGCGGGTCGAGCTGGGACCAGAGCCCGCCCACCGTGCGTACGACGACGGCGTAGTTGAAGAAGACGTGCGCGAGCAGGATCGCCCACACCGTGGTGTCCAGCCGCAGTCCCCACAGTTCGTCGAGGAGCCCGCCGCGTCCGACGAGCGCCATGAACGCCGTACCGACGACGACCGTCGGCAGCACGAACGGCACGGTGACCACGGCCCGCAGCACCTGCTTGCCGGGGAAGTCGAAGCGGGCGAAGACGTACGCGCCGGGCAGGGCGATCAGCAGGGTGAGGGCGGTGGAGACGAGGGCCTGCCAGGTGGTGAACCACAGCACCTGCCGGACGCCGGACTGCGCCAGTACGTCCCCGATCCGTCCGAGCTGCCAGGTCCCGTCGGTCCTCAGTCCGCGCGCGACGATCGCGGTGACGGGGTAGGCGAAGAAGACGGCGAAGAACGCGACGGGCACGGCCATCAGGCCGAGCCGCGCCGCGCTCCCGCGCCGCCTCGCCGCGGTCCGCGTCACTTCAGTACGAGCGAGGTCCACGCCTTGACCCACTGGTCACGGTTGTCGGCGATCTTCGCCGGGTCCATGGTCTGCGGGTCCTTCGCCTGCGGCCCGAACTTCACGAACTCCTCGGGCACCCGGGCGCCCTCCAGCACCGGGTACACGAACATGTTGAGCGGCATGTCCTCCTGGAACGGCTTGCTGATCAGGAAGTCGAGCAGCGCCTTGCCGCCCTCGGGGTTCCTCGCGTTGCTCAGCAGGCCCGCGTACTCGACCTGGCGGAAGCAGGTGCCCTCGGCGACACCGGTGGGCGCGGTGTCCGGCTTCGGGTCGGCGTAGACGACCTCGGCGGGCGGCGAGGAGGCGTACGACACCACCAGCGGCCGGTCGGCCTTGGCCTGCTTGCCGCCGGCCGAGCCGGAGAACTCCTCGTTGTAGGCCTGCTCCCAGCCGTCGACCACCTTGACGCCGTTGGCCTTGAGCTTCTTCCAGTAGTCCGGCCAGCCCTCGTCGCCGTACTGCGCGGCGGTGCCGAGCAGGAAGCCGAGGCCGGGCGAGGAGGTGGAGGCGTTCTCGACGACGAGGAGGTCCTCGTACTCGGGCTCGACCAGGTCGTCGAAGGTCTTCGGCGGGGTCAGGTCGTGTTCGTCGAACCACGCCTTGTCGTAGTTGACGCAGACGTCGCCGCTGTCGACGGGGGTGACCCGGTGCTTGTCCCGGTCCACCCGGTATTCCGGCAGGACCTCGTCCGATCCCTCGGCCTCGTACGGCTGGAACAGCCCGTTGTCGAGGGCGCGGGAGAGCAGGGTGTTGTCGACGCCGAAGAAGACGTCGCCCTGGGGGTTGTCCTTGGTCAGGACGGCCTTGTTCACGGCCTGCCCGGCGTCGCCGTCCTCGAGGACCTTGAGCTTGTATCCGGACTGCTTCTCGAAGGCGGCGACGACGTCCTTCGACACGGCCCACGAGTTGTGGCTGACGAGGGTCACGGTCCTGGACCCGCCACCGCTCGCGTCGTCGTCGCCGGACGACCCGCACGCGGACAGCGTGACCAGCCCCAGCCCGACGGCCAGGACCGTGATCTTCTTGGTGATGCCCACTTGATTCCTCCTGGAGTGACCAGGAAGAGACGCGGCCCTGCCCGGGTCCCCGCTGCGGGGTCCCGGGCAGGGCGCAACAGCTCGAGTGATGACCGATCTCCCTACCCAGAATGACCTGGGCCAGGTTCGGAGGGTCTGCGGCCGGTGCCGCACTCTCAGCGCTGTGGCGCTCCCCTGTCGGAATATGAAGATGTGCTTACCTCTGGCTTACGCGAGTCACATTACCTCTCGCTCGCGGCGAGCTGACCACACGCCCCGTCGATCTCCTGTCCACGGGTGTCCCGGATCGTCACCGGCACACCGTGCGCGGCGATCGCCTCCACGAACGCCTTCTCGTCCTCGGGACGGGAGGCGGTCCACTTGGAGCCGGGGGTGGGGTTGAGCGGGATGAGGTTGACGTGCACCGGTCGGCCCTTGAGCATCCGTCCGAGCCGGTCACCGCGCCAGGCCTGGTCGTTGATGTCCCGGATGAGGGCGTACTCGATGGACAGCCGCCGCCCCGACTTGGCCGCGTACTCGAACCCGGCGTCGAGCACCTCGCGCACCTTCCACCGCGTGTTCACGGGGACGAGGGTGTCGCGCAGTTCGTCGTCGGGGGCGTGCAGCGAGATGGCGAGCCGGCACTTGAAGCCCTCGTCGGAGAACCGGTGGATCGCCGGGACGAGACCGACGGTGGACACGGTGATGCCGCGCTGGGACAGGCCGAGCCCGTCCGGCTCGGGGTCGGTGAGGCGGCGGATGGCGCCCACGACCCGGTTGTAGTTGGCGAGCGGCTCGCCCATGCCCATGAACACGATGTTGCTCAGCCGCGCCGGGCCACCGGGCACCTCGCCGTCCCGGAGCGCCCGCATCCCGTCCACGATCTGGTGCACGATCTCGGCGGTGGACAGGTTGCGGTCCAGCCCGGCCTGCCCGGTGGCGCAGAACGGGCAGTTCATCCCGCAGCCCGCCTGGGAGCTGATGCACATCGTCACCCGGTCCGGGTAGCGCATCAGGACGGACTCGACGAGGGTGCCGTCGAACAGCTTCCACAGCGTCTTGCGGGTGGTGCCCTGGTCGGTCGACAGGTGCCGGACGACCGTCATCAGCTCCGGAAGCAGCGCTTCCTGCAGCTTGCCGCGCGAGCCGGCGGGGATGTCGGTCCACTGCTCCGGGTCGTGCGCGTACCGCGCGAAGTAGTGCTGCGAGAGCTGCTTGGCGCGGAACGGCTTCTCGCCGGCCGCGGCGACCGCCTCCTTGCGCTCGGCGGGCGTGAGATCGGCGAGGTGCCGCGGCGGCTTCTTCGCTCCGCGGGGGGCGACGAAGGTGAGCTCACCGGGAACGGGACGGGCCACGGTCGGGCAACTCCTCAGGACGACGGGGCCTGGCTCACTCCGCACGGGCGGGGACGACGGCACCACTGTGCCTGGGCCAGGAGACGACCCGCGCGGGGCGGGAACGTACGGAAGGGCCCGCGGTACACCGCGAGCCCTTCCAGAGTACCTGTTCGCCGTCAACCCGATCCGACGAAGATCACCAGCAGCAGCCACACCACCGGTGCCGTCGGCAGCAGGGAGTCCAGGCGGTCCATGATGCCCCCGTGCCCCGGGAGCAGCGTGCCCATGTCCTTGATGCCCAGGTCCCGCTTGATCATGGACTCGCCCAGGTCGCCCAGTGTGGCGCTGGCCGCGACCGCGAGGCCCAGCAGCAGGCCCTGCCACCAGCTGCCGCCGTCGATCAGGAACTCCATGCACAGCGCGCCGACGACCATCGCGAACGACACCGCGCCCAGCAGGCCCTCGCGGGTCTTGCCGGGGCTGATGCGCGGGGCGAGCTTGGTCCTGCCGAAGCGCCAGCCGACCGCGTACGCGCCGGTGTCGCTGACGACCGTCAGCAGCAGGAAGGTCAGGACGCGCCACGGGCCGTCGTCGGCGGTGAGCATCATCGCGACGAAGGTCGCCAGGAACGGCACGTAGAACGCCGCGAAGACGCCCGCCGTGACGTCCTTGAGGTAGCCCTCGGGCGGCGCCGCCATGCGCCAGACCAGCACCGCCAGCGCGGTGAGCGCCACGGCGACCCACGCGCCCTCGGCCCCCCGGACGTACCCGGCGACGACCATGGCCGCACCGCCCAGCGCGAGCGGTACCAGGGGCGCCTTGATGCCCTTGCGCTCCCGCAGCCGCGACGTCAGCTCCCACAGGCCCACCACCACGGCGAGCGCGACCACGCCGACGAAGACCGCCTTGACGACGAACAGCGACGCGACGATCACCACGCCGAGTCCGACGCCGACGCCTATCGCGGCGCCGAGGTCCCGCCCCGCGCTCTTCTTCTGCGGTGCGGGTGCCGGCTGCGGGGCGTCGGGCATGGGCTCCGGATTCTGCGGCACCTCCCCCGGAAGGGGGCGGGCCCGCGTCGGCTCGTCTCGGAACGGGGGGCCGCTCAGCCGAGCGGCCCCCCGGTCCACATCCTGGTCTCCGCCGTGTTCGGGTACGTCGGGCACGATGGGCATGGGACGCGTGTGCTGCGCGTTGTGCGCATCGTACGCGGGACCCGCCGGAGCGGCCCCCCAGCCTTGCCCGTGGTCGGACGGCCCCCAGTACCCGGTCTGCGGCGTCCCCCAGGAAGAGTCGTTCATCAGACCTCGAGCAGCTCCGCTTCCTTGTGCTTCAGGAGCTCGTCCACCTGGGCGACGTACTTCGCGGTGGTGTCGTCGAGCTCCTTCTCCGCACGGCGGCCCTCGTCCTCGCCGACCTCGCCGTCCTTGATCAGCTTGTCGATGGCGTCCTTGGCCTTGCGGCGCACGGAGCGGATGGAGACCTTGGCGTCCTCACCCTTGCCCTTGGCGACCTTGATGTAGTCACGGCGGCGCTCCTCGGTGAGCTCGGGGAACACCACCCTGATGATGTTGCCGTCGTTGCTCGGGTTGACGCCCAGGTCCGAGTCGCGGATCGCCTGCTCGATGTTGCGCAGCGCGCTCTTGTCGAACGGCGTCACCACGGCCATGCGCGGCTCGGGCACGGAGAACGAGGCCAGCTGGTTGATCGGCGTCGGCGCGCCGTAGTAGTCGGCCACGATCTTGTTGAACATCGCCGGGTGCGCACGGCCGGTGCGGATCGCGGCGAAGTCCTCCTTGGCGACCACGACGGCCTTCTCCATCTTCTCCTCGGCCTCGAGGAGGGTCTCTTCGATCACCACTTGCTCCTGCGTGTCTTGAGTAGGCCCGGCCGCGGTTCCTCTTCAGGGGCGGCGGCCGGCTGCGTCGCGTCTTCTTCCTGCACGGTTCCCGACCGGCAGGACATTGTCCATCCCCCGGTCAGCTGCGGCCGGCTTGGTCGCCCACCAGCGTGCCGATCTTCTCACCCTTGACGGCGCGGGCGATATTGCCCTCCTTCAGAAGCTCGAAGACGACGATCGGGAGGCTGTTGTCACGGCAGAGCGTGACGGCCGTGGCGTCGGCGACCTTCAGGTCCCGGGTGATGACCTCGCCGTAGCCGAGCGCGTCGAACTTCACGGCGTCGGGGTTGGTCTTCGGGTCGGAGTCGTAGACGCCGTCCACACCGTTCTTGCCCATGAGCAGCGCCTCGGCGTCGATCTCCAGGGCGCGCTGGGCGGCGGTGGTGTCGGTGGAGAAGTACGGCATGCCCATACCGGCGCCGAAGATGACCACACGGCCCTTCTCCAGGTGCCGTACGGCGCGCAGCGGGATGTAGGGCTCGGCGACCTGCCCCATGGTGATGGCGGTCTGCACGCGGCAGTCGACGCCCTCCTTCTCCAGGAAGTCCTGGAGGGCGAGGCAGTTCATCACGGTGCCGAGCATGCCCATGTAGTCGGAGCGCGCGCGGTCCATGCCGCGCACCTGGAGCTCGGCGCCGCGGAAGAAGTTCCCGCCGCCGATGACGATCGCGATCTGCGCGCCGTCCCGTACGACGGCCGCGATCTCACGCGCGATGGCGTGCACCACGTCGGGATCGACGCCCAGGCCTCCGCCACCGGAGAAGGCCTCTCCGGACAGCTTCAGCAGAAACCGGCCGCGTACTTTGCCGTCGTCGCTCTTCTCAGCCTTGGTGGTCATCGTCGGATCCCGCCTCTTTCACGTGTTGCACATACGAAGAAGGCCATTGCCGGTGGGGCGTGGTTCGCATCCCATGCGGCAATGGCCTCCTCGTCAGATCTGCTGTCGTCCGGCACGCGCGCGTGCGCGTGTCCGAACGACTGCTGTCGACCCTATCGGGGTCGCGCGCCCGTCGCGGTACGGACTCAGATGCCGACCTTGATGCGCGTGAAGCGCTTCAGGGTGACACCGGCCTCGTCCAGGACCTTCTGGACGGACTTCTTGTTGTCCAGCGCGTAGGGCTGGCCGAGCAGCGTGGCGTCCTTGAAGAAGCCGTTGAGGCGACCCTCGACGATCTTCGGCAGGGCGGCCTCGGGCTTGCCCTCGGCGCGGGTGGTCTCCTCGGCGACGCGGCGCTCGGACTCGACGACCTCGGCCGGCACGTCCTCCTTGGAGAGGTACTTCGGCGCGAAGGCGGCGATGTGCTGGGCGACGCCCTTGGCGATCTCGGCGTTCGGCTTGTCGAACTCCACCAGGACACCGATCTGCGGCGGCAGGTCGGGCATGGTGCGGTGCATGTACGCCGACACGTAGCCGTCGGCGAACTGGGCGAAGCGGTCCAGGACGATCTTCTCGCCCAGGTTGGCGTTGGCCTCGTCCACGAACGCCTGGACGGTCTTGCCGGCCTCGATCTCGGAGGCGAGCAGGGCCTCGATGTCGGCCGGGGAGGTCTTGACGACGTGCTCGGCGATGGCGGTGGCCACGGCCTGGAACTTGTCGCCCTTGGCGACGAAGTCCGTCTCGCACTTCAGCTCGACGAGGACGCCGGAGGAGTTGTCGTCGGCGATGATCGAGACCACGGCGCCGTTCTCGGCGGAGCGGCCCTCGCGCTTGGCGACGCCCTTCTGGCCCTTGATGCGGAGCGCCTCGACGGCCTTCTCGACGTTGCCCTCGGCCTCGTCCAGCGCCTTCTTGCAGTCCATCATGCCGGCGCCGGTGAGCTCCCGGAGCTTCTTGACGTCGGCGGCGGTGTAGTTCGCCATGAGTCTGTGAGTCTTTCTCGAAGTCTGGAGGTTCGGAGATCTGCGGAACGCAGGACCTACTCGAGGGCAGGTGTGCGACGCGCCGCCGATCTACGGGTGAACGGCGGGAGCGGATCCGATGTCACCGCTCCCGCCGTCATCGCCTGTGACGGGGCGGTCAGGCCTGCTCGGCCTCGGCGGCCGGGGCGGCCTCGGCGGCCGGGGCCTCGGCCGGCTGCTCGGCAGCGGGGGCCTCGGCCGGCTGCTCGGCGTCGGCGGCCGGAGCGGCCTCCTCGGCCTTCTTCTCGCCCGCGAGCAGGTCGCGCTCCCACTCGGCCAGCGGCTCGCCGGCGGCCTTCTCACCCTTGCCGGCCTCGGCGACACCGGAGCGGGACATCAGGCCCTCGGCGACGGCGTCGGCGATCACGCGGGTGAGCAGGGTGACGGAGCGGATCGCGTCGTCGTTGCCCGGGATCTTGTAGTCGACCTCGTCGGGGTCGCAGTTGGTGTCGAGGATGGCGACGACCGGGATGTTGAGCTTCCGGGCCTCGCCGACCGCGATGTGCTCCTTCTTGGTGTCCACGATCCAGACGGCGCTGGGCACCTTCTGCATCTCGCGGATACCGCCGAGGGTCTTCTCCAGCTTGGCCTTCTCGCGGGAGAGGACCAGCAGCTCCTTCTTGGTGAGGCCGGAGGCGGCCACGTCCTCGAAGTCGATCTGCTCGAGCTCCTTGAGGCGCTGCAGACGCTTGTAGACGGTCGAGAAGTTGGTGAGCATGCCGCCCAGCCAGCGCTGGTTGACGTAGGGCATGCCGACGCGGGTGGCCTGCTCGGCGATGGCCTCCTGCGCCTGCTTCTTCGTGCCGACGAACATGACCGTGCCGCCGTGGGCGACGGTCTCCTTGACGAACTCGTAGGCGCGGTCGATGTACGACAGCGACTGGAGCAGGTCGATGATGTAGATGCCGTTGCGCTCGGTGAAGATGAAGCGCTTCATCTTCGGGTTCCAGCGACGGGTCTGGTGACCGAAGTGGACGCCGCTCTCCAGCAGCTCCCGCATCGTGACGACGGCCATGGCCGTATCTCCTTGAATTTCTCGGTTGTGCCGCGGATGCCGGACGGCTCCCGCGCCTGACGCCCACGACGCGCCGTTGCCACGAAGGACCGAGGGGCGCTGACATCCGGAGCCCGGCCGTGACCGGTCCTGATGTCGGGGCGTGCGAAGTCGACCCGGTGGCCCGGGTCGCCACCAGAAGTGTACGGGACCCGGGAGGCGCCGGGTGACGCCGTTGTCCACAAACGGCCGGTGGTCCACAGGTCCGGGCGGTGATCACGGATGTCCGGAAGGCTCGCGGCATGCGAAAGAGTGCATTCACGAGGGCGTGTACGCGACTGGTCCTTCTGGTGGTCCTGACCCTGGCGGCGCTGCTGGCCCCGCCGCCGCCGGGCCTGTCCGCGGCCGGGGCGGGGGCGGTGGCGCCGACGGGCGAGGACGCCGGGACGCCGGCCGTCGGACGGGCGTGGCCGGTGGGGGCACGGCCGCGGGTGCTGCGCGGCTGGGAACCGCCGGCGACGGTGTACGGGCGCGGGCACCGGGGCGTGGACCTGGCGTCTCCACCGGGGACGCCGGTACGGGCGGTGGCTGCGGGCCGGGTCTCCTTCGCGGGCCGGGTGGCCGGAAAGGGTGTCGTCTCGGTGGAGCTCACCGGCACGGGCGACCCCCCGTTGCGCACCACCTACCAACCGGTCCGCGCGTCGGTGACCGAGGACGACGAGGTGACGGCGGGCGAGGTGATCGGCACGGTGGCCCCCGCGGGCTCCCACTGCACGGCCCCGTGCGTCCACTGGGGCCTGCTGAGAGGGGACACCTACCTGAATCCGCTCGCCCTGCTGCCCCCGTGGCTCCTGCGCGGGGGTCCGTCGAGACTGCTGCCGGTGCTGGGGGTGCCGGTGCCGGAGTGAGGACTCGGGGCCGGGGTGAAGGCCCGGGGCCCGGGAACGCGCCCGTCAGCCCCGGACGCCGCGGAGTGCCATCGAGACCGCCGCCTCCGTGATCGCGTCCGGGTGCTCCGCCGCGCCCAGCTCGATGCGGCGCACGGCGGCGTCGACCACGCCCTGGAGGAGCATCGCCGCGAGGCGGGGCTCCGCGTGGCCCAGACCGGCCAGGGCCTCGACGATCATCGCGACGAGACCGCCGTGGGCCGCGCGGATCTTCTCGCGCGCACCCGCGTCGAGCTCGCTCGCGGAGATCGCGACCACGGCGCGGTGCCGCCGGTCCCCGACCAGTTCCAGCTGCTTGCGGACGTACGCCTCGATCTTGGCCTCGGCATCGGCGGCGGTCGCCATGGCCGCCTCGACCTCCGCCGCCCAGACCGGGAAGTCGACCTCGCACAGCTCCTCGACCACGGCGGCCCGCGAGCGGAAGTACTCGTACACGGACGAACGCGCGAGACCGGTGCGCTCGGCGAGGGCCGGGAAGGTCAGCGCCTCCGTACCGCCCTCGGACAGCAGGGAGCGTGCCGCGTCCAGCAGGGCGGCTCGCTGCATCGACCGGTGCTCGGCCACGGAGGCCGCTCGAATCCTTGGCACGTCATCCACTTTACGGACGCCCCGCCCGCGGCGGCCAGGGGATCGGCCGGCTCTCCGCCGGAACGGCTCAGCGGCCGAAACCCGCCAGCTTCGCGCGCAGCTGCAGCACGGACTTGGTGTGGATCTGGCTGACCCGGCTCTCGGTCACGCCCAGCACGTTGCCGATCTCGGCGAGGGTGAGCCCTTCGTAGTAGTACAGGGTGACCACCGTCTTCTCCCGCTCGGGCAGTGTGTTGATGGCCCGCGCCAGGAACCTCCGCAGCTCCCGGTCCTCGGCCACCTCCACCGGGTTGTCGGCGGCGGTGTCCTCCAGGGTGTCCATGAAGCTCAGCTGGTCGCCGCTGTCGCCCCCGGCGTGCAGCAGCTCCTCCAGGGCGACGACGTTCGCCAGCGACAACTGGCTGAAAACCGCGTGCAGCTCGGCCACCGTGATGCCCATCTCGTCGGCGACCTCGCTCTCGGAGGGGGTGCGCCGCAACCGCGCCTCCAGCGTGGCGTAGGCGCGCTCCACGTTGCGCGCCTTCTGCCGTACCGAGCGCGGGATCCAGTCCAGTGCCCGCAGCTCGTCGATCATCGCGCCCCGGATACGGGTGATCGCGTAGGTCTCGAACTTGATCTCGCGGTCGACGTCGAACTTCTCGATCGCGTCGATCAGCCCGAAGACCCCGGAGGAGACGAAGTCCGCCTGGTCGACGTTGGGCGGCAGCCCCACACTGACCCGGCCGGCGACGTACTTCACCAGCGGCGAGTAGTGCAGGATCAGCTGCTCCCGCAGCCGCTCGTCCCCCGTCGCCTTGTACGACCGCCACAGCTCGTCGAGCGTCGAGGGAGCGGGCGGCCGCACGCTGCCACCGTCGCGGGCGGCTGGGGGGATCGCCGCCCGGTCGGACCCGGAGGTGTGCTGGGGCATTCGTCGCCTTGTGCCGTTCTGCCGTGGACTGGTGCTGCCTGGATGCGCCGTCTGTCCGATGTCTGGGTGCCTGTTCTTGCCTGTCCGTGTCGGGATCCTCGTGAGCGTAGCGTGACTGAGGCGTCGCGGTGTGCGAAGAAGCGAGGTAGGGCCGTGCGCAGATTCGTTCCGGGTGCCGTCCCGCCGGGGCACACCCGTCGCTCTGAGTGATCGACGGGGTGGCCCAACTGACGTGGATTTCAAGGGGTGTGGGGGTTCCCCCGGACGGCCGAACACGCTGTGTCAGCGAGGCTCGGGGCCGTCCCGGACCGGCGTCATCGCCTGGCGCGTCAACTTCCAGCCGTCGCCGTGTCGTTCGACGTAACCAAGTGCTCGTAGTTCGTACAGTCTCGCGATCGCGTCGTCCGGGGTGGTCTGCGCGGTGAGCGCGATCTCCTCCGGCCGGGTCGTTCCGCGCCCCGGCAGCGCGGCGAGGACCTGCCGTCCGGCCGGGTCGAGCAGGTCCCGGGGCAGCACCGGTCCCCGGCGTTCCGGCGCGAGTTCGCCCATGTCGCCGACCAGCTCGACGACCTCGGCGGCATCGGTGACCAGCACCGCGTCCTGCCGCAGCAGTTCGTGCACCCCGGCGGAGAGCCCGCTGGTGGCCGGCCCCGGCACCCCCATCGTGTGGCGTCCCAGCCGCTGGGCCGCCCGGGCGGTCACCAGGGAGCCGCTGCGGTGGGCGGCCTCGACGACGACGGTGCCCCGGGTGAGCGCGGCGATCACTCTGTTGCGGAGGATGAATCTGCTCGGTGTCGGGTGATCGCCGGGCGGCAACTCGCCGACCACGAGGCCCTGTTCCGCGATTCTGCCGATCAGCCCGGTGTGGCCGCGCGGGTAGGGCCGGTCGACTCCGCAGGCGAGTACGGCGATGGTGGCGCCGCCCGCGCCGAGGGCGCCGCGGTGGGCGGCGCCGTCGATTCCGTAGGCGCCACCGGAGACCACGATCCAACCGCGTTCGGCGAGGCCGGCGGAGAGGGTGGCGGCCATGTGCGCGCCGTACTCGGTGCAGGCACGGGCGCCGACGACGGCGACCGAGCGCAGCGCCCACATCCGCAGGTCCGCTCCCCCGCGCACCCACAGCCCGAGCGGCCGGGCGTCGCCCAGGTCGTCGAGCTGTCCGGGCCATTGCGGGGTGCCGGGACCCACGAAGCGCACCCCGGCGTCCCGCGCGACGGCGAGGTCCCTGCACGGTTCGGCCCGCTCCGCCCGGGCCAGCAACCCGGCCCACCGCTTGCCGCTCGCTCCCGGCAGCGGATCCCTCCGTTCCCGCAGCCGTCGCACCACGGCGTCCACGCCGAGTTCCCGCACCCAGCGCCCGCCGGTCTCGTCACCGGGCTCGATGACCCGGGTGAGGAAGACCCGGCCGAGCAGTTCGCCGTCGGGTCCGTCCACGGCGCTCACACCCCCGCCCCGATGGCCATGGGCACCCCGCGCGGGACGCCGGTGCGCAGCTGCAGGGCGAGGGCGACGTCCGCGGCGTCGGGCCGCTTGTGGCCGGCCAGGTCGGCGACGGTCCAGGCGACCCGCAGGACCCGGTCGAGTCCCCGGGCGGTGAGCACGCCCCGTTCCAGGCTCCGCTCGGCGTCGTCCATGGCGCCGGGGGCGGCGTGCCAGCGGCTGCGCAGTTCCCGTCCGGGCACTTCGCCGTTGGTGCGCCACGGGGTGCCGGTGAGCCGCGCCGCGGCGCGGTCCCGGGCCGTCCGCACCCGGTCGGCGACCGTGGCGGTGCTGTCACCCCGGGCGCCGCTCGCCGTCAGCGCGTCACGCGTGACGCGGTCGACCTCGACCCGCAGGTCGACCCGGTCGAGCAGCGGCCCGGACAGCCTGGCCTGGTAACGGCGGATCGCCGAGGGCGGGCACTCGCACTGCTCGTTCGTCCGCGAGAAGCGCCCGCAGGGGCACGGGTTGGCGGCGAGCACCATCAGGAAGCGCGCCGGGAAGCGCACGACACCGGCGCTGCGCGCGATGATCACGTGCCCGGCCTCCAGCGGCTGCCGCAGGGCGTCCAGGGCCTTGCTGCCGAACTCGGGGGTTTCGTCCAGAAAGAGCACGCCTCGATGCGAGAGGGACACCGCTCCCGGCCGGGCCGTACCGGGGCCGCCGCCGACGAGCGCCTGCATGGTGGCCGAGTGGTGCGGGGCGCAGTAGGGGGCCGTGTCGATCAGGGGTTTGTCCGGGGGGAGCAGTCCCGCCACCGAGTGCACGGCCGTCACCTCGAGCGAGGCCTGCCGGTCCAGCGGCGGCAGGATCGACGGCAGCCGCTCCGCGAGCATGGTCTTGCCGGCGCCCGGCGGTCCTTCCAGGAAGAGATGGTGCCCGCCCGCCGCGGCCACCTCCACGGCCGTCCGCGCCGCGAGCTGGCCCACGACGTCCGCGAGGTCATGGCCCTGGTCGTACGGTGCCGCGCCGACGCCGTGCATCCCGGTGTCCGCTCCGGTGCCCGGGGCGCGCAGCCCCGCCAGCAGCGGGTCGGGCCACGCCTGCTCCCCGGTGTCCTCCTCCGGTACGGGCTCGTCGGTGAGCACCGCGATCAGCTGGCGCAGGCTGCGGATGCCCAGGACGGAGACGCCCGGCACCAGCGAGGCCTCGGCGGCGGCGCACTCGGGCACCACCACCTGCTCGTACCCCGCGTCGGCCGCGGCCAGTACGGCGGGCAGGATGCCCCGCACCGGCCGCACCCGGCCGTCGAGGCCCAGTTCGCCGATCATGACGATGTCGCCGAGCACCCGCGGATCGATCCGCTCGGCGGCGCCGAGCACGGCGCAGGCGACCGCCAGGTCGAAACCGCTGCCGGCCTTCGGGACCGACGCCGGGCTGAGTCCCACGGTGAGTTTCTTCTGCGGCCACTCGCCGCCGGAGTTCACCACGGCCGCCCTGACCCGGTCCCTGCTCTCCGTCAGGCTCTTGTCCGGCAGCCCCACCAGGGTGAAGGCCGCGATCCCGGGCTCCAGGTCGGCCTGGACCTCCACGACCACGCCCTCGACGCCCACCAGCGTCACCGAGCACGTGCGCGCGAACCCCATGTCAGGCCACCCCCCGGACGTGCTCGACCACGGGTGCGCCGCGGGCCGGCAGCAGCACGCCGACCAGGTCGACGCGGACCCCGCCGGGCGGCGCTCCCCCGTGTTCCCGGAGCCAGCGTTCGGCGAGATCCCGCAGGCGGTCGACCTTGCCCGGCGTGACCGCCTCCATGGGGTGCTGGAAGGGTCCTGCCCTGCGGGTCTTCACCTCGCAGACGACCAGGGCGTCCCCGTCCCGGGCCACGATGTCGATCTCGCCGGTCCTGCCGCAGCGCCAGTTGCGCTGCAGGACCGTCATCCCGCACTGGGTCAGCCGCCGTGCGGCCAGTGTCTCGCCGTACCTGCCGAGTGCGCTGCGTGCCTGATGCGCGTTCTGTGCGTTCCGTACGTTCCGTGTGTTCTGTGCGTTCCGCGTGTTCTGTGCGTTCCGTGCGTTCATGTCGGCACCACCTCCGGCGCCAACCGTCACGCATCCCGCCCGATGAAGTGGATCTTGGTGCAGAACTCGGCGACTGTGGACAACTCCGTCACCCGCACGAGTGTGCCGGTCACCCGCCCGGCAGCTCCAGATCGCTCTTGTTGAGCTCCTCGATGTTCACGTCCTTGAACGTCAGAACGCGCACCTGCTTCACGAACCGGGCCGGCCGGTACATGTCCCAGACCCAGGCGTCCGCCATCGTCACCTCGAAGAACACCTCGCCCTGGACCGAGTGCACCTGCATCTCGTAGTCGTTGGTGAGATAGAAACGCCGCTCGGTCTCGATCACGTATTTGAACAGACCGACGACATCGCGGTACTCCCGGTAGAGCTTGAGCTCCATCTCGGTCTCGTACTTCTCGAGGTCCTCGGCGCTCATGGCATGTTCCCCTTCAGCCGTGCGATCCCACCATTGTGCGCCAGTCCCGGGAGTCACTGGACGATTTCGGTGTCCAGGGTCACGGGTCCGGCCGGGGGACCTTCGACGAGCAGCGTGCGCAGCAGCTCGGCGAGTCTGGTCGGATACACCGTCTCATGTGCCCGGGCGAGTTCCGGGCACGTCCACCAGCGTGCTCCGGCGACACTGCGCCGCTCCAGCTCGGTCAGCGCCGTGGGTGCGGTCGCGGTCCGGGTGGTGCGGGCGAGGTAGTACCACTCGTCCTGGTCCCAGCGGCGGCCGGCGAACGGGAAGGAGCACCTCCGCCGCCACAGCACGGGTCCGAGCTCGACCTCGGTGATGCCGGTCTCCTCGGCGAGTTCCCGCAGGGCGGCCTGTTCACGGGTCTCGTCGCCCTCCACGCCGCCGCCGGGCGTGAACCACCAGTCGTCGGCCGGGTCGTCCGGTTCATGGCCGTGCAGCAGCAGGATGCGGTCCCGCGGATCGAGCAGGACGACCCGGGCGACCCTGCGCAGTCCGCCCGTGCAGGAGTCCTCGGCCGCCGGGACGGGCTCAGCGGGCACCGGCGGTCCCCGCGTCGGCCCGGGTCCGGGACGCGCCCGCCCGCTTGGCGAAGGGACCGTACGCGGCCCCGCCGAGAATGAGCACGGCACCGGCGATCACCAGCGCGACGACGGTCCTGAGCGGCCCCGGCGAGGAGAGCGCACCGAGCTGTTCGAAGCCGGTGGGCGCCTCGAGCATGCCGTTCATCGGCCAGACCACGGCGTCGACCCTGGCCTGGACCGCGCCACGGGAGACGGTGCCGCCAGCGGCGTCGGTCAGATGGGCCGTGGAGTCCAGCGACCCGGAGCGCTCGTCACCGAGCAGGAACAGGCGCCCCTCCGGCACGGTCACCTCGGGAATGGAACCGAACTCGGCCGCCGTACCCCCGGCGAGATACGGCTCGTCGATCTCCTTGCCGTTGACCTCCAGCTTGCCGTCCCGGCAGCAGGAGACCGTGTCACCGCCGACGGCGACCACCCGCTTCACCATGGGGGTGTTCGACCAGGTCGCGTCCGTGAAGACGATGACGTCACCGCGGCGGACGTCGCCACCGTCGATGAGCTCGGCCAGTACCCGGTCACCGGCACCGATCGTCGGCGCCATCGACGGGGTGGGCACGGTGTACGGCCGGTACAGCAGCGCTCCCCAGACGAATCCGCCGAGGAACAGCACCATGCCCAGGGCCACGGCCAGCCCGGACAGCCGCTGCCCGGTCCGGCCACCCGCCCGGGCGGTGCCCGGGCCGCCGTTGCCGGGGACCGTGCGCGTCGTGCTCTGACCACTCATGGGCGGCACCCTACCCGGCGGTACCGGACCGGGTCAGCCCTCCCGGCGGCCCTCTCCGGCGCCGTACCGCCGGCGCCGCCAGAGCACCAGCGGCACCGCGCCCGCGAGCGCGAGTCCCTGGGGCGCGGCCGTCAGGACCGCGGCGGACGACGGTCCGGCGGCCAGGCCGGGCTGGTCGAAGGTGTCCGGGACGGGCAGGTTGGTCCAGCGGTTGATGGGCCAGGCGATGACGACGGCGCGGCCGACGACCTTGTCCACGGGAACCATGCCGTGGTTCTTGTCGGCCTGGTTGTAGCGGGAGTCCCGGGAGTTCTGCCGGTGGTCGCCCATGACCCAGATGTGGCCCTCGGGGACCTTCACCTTGAACTGGCCGCCCTGGTCGTCCTGGCTGCACGGGGTGTTGCCCGGATACACGTACGGCTCGTTCAGCGCCGTGCCGTTGACCTTCAGCGGGCCGGTGCCCTTGCACTCGATCGTGTCACCGCCGACTCCGACGACCCGCTTGATCAGGTCCTTCTCCTCCGCGGACGGCATCAGACCGATCCAGCTGAGGGCCTTCTGCAGGAGGTTCGGGTCGGGCGTCGGCTCGCCGGCCAGCCAGTTGTCGGGGTCGTGGAAGACGACGACCTCACCGCGCTCGGGCTCGGAGCCGAACCAGGGGGTGAGCTTGTCGACGAGCACCCGGTCGCCCTGCTGGAGGGTGTTCTGCATCGAGTCGGAGGGAATGGAGAACGCCTGCACCAGGAACGTCTTGATCAGCAGCGCCAGCACCAGCGCGATACCGATCAGGATCGGCAGTTCCTTCCAGAAGGAGCGGGGCTGCTTCGCCTGCGGGGTGCCGTCGCCCGAACCGCCTCGCGCCGTGGGGGGCTGATCGTCCCCGGGTCCGTCGCCGCCACCCGCCGAGGAGTCGTTCCCGGAGGTCACGAAGTCGTCAGCGGCCGGACCCGCCGCTCCCACGGGACGCCCGCGGTGCTCCTCGCCCTCGCGCCCGGACCGTGCGCCAACCGCCGCATCCCCCACGCCAACTCCTCACTCTCTGCCGCCGCCCGCACCATGCCCGGCGCAGGCCCACCACTCCCATAACGAGCGGGAGTTCCGCAGGGCTCGGGAGCTGGACCATTCCATCGGGATCGTCCGGGGCAACCCTATGCGACAGCGGGGCGGCAGCGGTCGACCCGGACGCCGAGTCCGACACGGACGCGTAGGTCGTCGGCTCCTCCAGCGTGCTCCAGTGGCCGAGCGGCCAGGCGATGACCACGGCCCGGCCCACCACCTCGTCCTCGGAGACGGTGCCCCCGTAGTCGGTGTCCTGGTGGGAGCGGGAGTCGGCGGAGTTCGCGCGGTGGTCGCCCATCACCCACAGCCGCCCCTCGGGGACGGTGACGTCGAACGGGGTCGTGGACGGGGCGTTGCCGGGATACAGGTAGTCCTCGTTCAGGGGAACGCCGTTGACGGTGACCCGGCCCTGCTCGTCGCAGCACTGGACGCGGTCGCCGCCGACGCCGACGACCCGCTTGATCAGGTCCTTCTCGTTCTCGGACGGCAGCAGTCCGATGAAGGTGAGCCCGTCCTTGATCTGCTTGATCCCGACGGGGTCGTCCTTCCGCGGCGTGGGCTGCTCGTCCTGGAGCCAGCCGCCGGGGTCCTTGAACACGACGACGTCCCCGCGCTGCGGCTTGGAGCCGAACCACGGGGTGAGCTTGTCGACCAGCACCCGGTCGCCGATCCGGATCGTCTGTTCCATGGAGCCGGACGGGATGACGAAGGCCTGGACGAGGAACGTCTTCAGCACCAGCGCTATCACGACGGCGACACCCACGAGGAGGGGGATCTCCTTGACGGCGCTGCGCCTGCGGCGCCGCTTGACCTTGCGCTGGAGCTTGCGCCGTTCGGCCCGGCTGCGCCCTGGGGCCGGCCCGGACGCGCGGCGGGAGCCGGTGGGCAGCAGGTTCTCCGCGGCGCTGTCCGGGGCGCCGCGCGGTTTGCCGCGGTTACCCATGGGTGCCCTCCGCCACGCTCGTCGCCGGGGCGGGCACCCGCGCGTAGGCGTCGGGCCGGTGCAGCCGGGTGGCGCGGCCGAAGGGCCAGACGATCCCGTCGACGCGCCCGATCACGCTGTCGACCGGGATCATGCCTCCGCCGGGCGAGCCGAGGTGGTCACGGGAGTCGCTCGAATCGCTGCGGTGGTCCCCGAGGACGAACAGGCGCCCGTCGGGCACGACGACGTCGAAGGAGACCGTGGAGGGAGTGTCGCCGGGGAACAGGAAGCCCGACTCGTCGACCGACCGGCCGTTCACCCGGAGCCTCCCCTCCCCGTCGCAGCAGACCACGTGGTCCCCGCCCACCCCGACGACCCGTTTGACGTAGTCGGCGTCGCCGAAATACCCGGTGCCGTCGAACACCACCACGTCACCGCGGTGCGGCCCGGCGCCGAAGCGGTACGCCAACTTGTTTACGAGCACGCGGTCCCCGACCCTCAATCCGTGTTCCATCGATCCGCTGGGGATCTGGAACGGCCGTGCCACGAACGTGTTCAACGCCAGCAGGAACAGCAGACAGAGCAACAGGGTCAGGGTAATCCGCCCGCCGGGCAGCCATCGCGTGAGGCGCGACACCAAAGCGGAACGCGACCGCCCCTCCGGCCCCGCCGTCCCCGAGGTGTTCTCGGGTCCGGCCGGGGGGAGGGAGCGGTCGCGCTCCGTCGGCTGTGCTTCGGCGTCCATCGGGGCCAGATGCTATCCGGCCGCGATATGACGCCGGTAAAGCGCTCAGTTCTCGCGCTTCTCCTTGATCTTCGCCGCCTTGCCGCGCAGCTCGCGCAGGTAGTACAGCTTGGCGCGACGGACGTCACCGCGGGTGACGAGCTCGATCTTCTCCACGATCGGGGTGTGCACCGGGAAGGTGCGCTCGACGCCGACGGAGAAGGAGACCTTGCGGACCGTGAAGGTCTCGCGCACGCCGGCGCCCTGGCGGCGGATGACCACGCCCTTGAACTGCTGCACACGGGAGCGGTTGCCCTCGATGACGCGCACGTGGACGTTGACGGTGTCGCCGGGGCGGAAGGCGGGGACGTCGCTGCGCAGCGACGCGGAGTCGACGGAGTCGAGCAGGTGAGACATTTCGTCTGCTTTCTTCGCTGATGCCGCAGGTCATCAACGGCAACTAGAGGCTGGAGTCAGAGCCGCGCGTTTCGGGACGGGCGTCGTGTCCCCCTGCGGCAGGGGCGCACGCCGGACTACGCACAGCAGCGGCCTATTCTTCCACGCCGTCGGTCCTGCGCCAAAATCGGCCGTACGGCTCGCCGGCGGGATCCGGTTCCCAGCCCAGGATGGACAGCATCTCGCGGTCCTTCTTGTCGAAGGCCTCGGGGGCGCAGCGCTCGATGAGGTCGGGCCGGTGGGCGGTGGTCCGGCGCAGCGCCTCGTCGCGCCGCCAGCGGGCGATCTTCCCGTGGTGGCCGCTGAGCAGCACGTCCGGGATGCCGCGCCCGCGCCACTGCGGCGGCTTGGTGTGGACGGGCCCCTCCAGGAGGCTCGCCATGGCTCCGGGGGCGAAGGAGTCGTCGCGGTGCGACTCGGCGTTGCCGAGGACGCCGGGGAGCAGCCGTGCGACGGCCTCCGTGACGACGAGGACCGCCGCCTCGCCGCCGGCCAGGACGTAGTCGCCGATGGACACCTCGTACACGGGCATCCGGGTGGCGTACTCGTCGATGACGCGGCGGTCGATGCCCTCGTAGCGGGCCGGGGTGAAGACCAGCCAGGGGCGCTCGGAGAGCTGGACCGCGAGTTCCTGGGTGAAGGGACGGCCGCTGGGAGTGGGGACGATCAGGGCCGGCTCGCGGGAGCCGGTCTCGTAGCCGTCCGCCAGGACCGAGTCGAGCGCGTCGCCCCACGGCTCGGTCTTCATGACCATGCCGGGGCCACCGCCGTACGGGGTGTCGTCGACGGTGTTGTGCCGGTCGTAGGTCCAGTCGCGCAGGTCGTGCACGTGCACGTTCAGCTGTCCGCGCGCGCGTGCCTTGCCCACGAGGGAGACGTTCAGCGGTTCCAGGTACTCCGGGAAGATCGTGACGACGTCGAGCCGCATCACGCCTCGTCTCCGGAGTCCCGGGAGGAGGCGACCTCCGCGCGGTCGTCGATCAGACCGGGCGGCGGGTCGATGACCGCCCGCTGCTCCTCCAGGTCGATCTCGGTGACGATCTCCTCGACGAACGGCACGTACACCTCGGTGCCGTCGGGGCGCTCGACCACGAAGAGGTCCTGGGTGGGCAGGTGCGAGATCTCGGTGATCCGGCCGACCTGCTCACCGTCCTTCGTGACGACGTCGAGGTCGATCAGCTGGTGGTCGTAGTACTCGTCCTCGTCCTCGGGCCGCTCGTCCGGGTCGACGTCGGCGATGAGGAGGGTGTTGCGCAGGGCCTCGGCGCCGTTGCGGTCGTGGACGCCCTCGAAGCGCAGCAGGAGGCGGCCGCTGTGGACGCGGCCGGTCTCGATGGTGAGCGGCCCGACGGAGGCGGGGTCGGTGGCCAGGACGGCGCCGGGCCCGAGCCTCAGCTCCGGTTCGTCGGTGCGGACCTCCACGGTGACCTCGCCCTTGATGCCATGGGCGCGGCCGATGCGCGCGACTACCAGCTGCACTGTGCTTGATCTCCTGTCGAACTGCGACGAGCCGCTCACGGCTCGTACGACTGCGGGCCGGGGACGGCCCAGTGGCCTTCCCCGGCCCGAGCCGGTGCTGCGTTCGGCGTCAGCGGACGTGGTCCACGTCGACGAGGTCGACGCGGACACCGCGGCCGCCGATAGCGCCCACGACGGTACGCAGAGCGCGTGCGGTGCGGCCGTTGCGGCCGATCACCTTGCCGAGGTCGTCCGGGTGGACCCGGACCTCGAGCACCCGCCCGCGGCGCAGGTCGCGCGAGGCGACCTGCACATCGTCAGGGTTGTCGACGATGCCCTTCACGAGGTGCTCGAGAGCCTCCTCGAGCATGCTCAGGCCTCGGTCGACGCGGACTCGGCGGCGGCCTCGTCCTTCTTCTCAGCCTTCTTCTTCTGGGTGATCGCCTCACCCTTGCCCTCGTCCTCGCCGCCGAGCGCCTCGAAGGACGGGCGGGCGGGCTTCTCGGCCTGCTGCAGCAGCGGAGCCGGGGCGGGCTCGCCCTTGAACTTCTGCCAGTCGCCGGTCTTCTTCAGGATGGCGAGCACGGGCTCGGTCGGCTGGGCGCCGACACCGAGCCAGTACGCCACGCGCTCGGCGTCGACCTCCATCACCGACGGGTTGTACGTCGGGTGGTACTTGCCGATCTCCTCGATGGCCCGGCCGTCACGGCGGGTACGGGAGTCGGCGACGACGATGCGGTAGTGAGGCGAACGGATCTTGCCCAGACGCTTCAGCTTGATCTTGACTGCCACGGGAGTGGACTCTCCTGAATTTGACGTGGTTGGGCACGACGGGATGTGCCGCGTGGGGTTGCGGTACCCGAGTGCCCGATGGACGCGTCAGCCGGAGGAGAGAGGGGTCCTGTGCGGCTGTCGAGTACAGCTAGCTATTGTGCCACACCCTGTGGGACGGAGTTGACCGAGGGGTGGGCGCGCTCGACGGGCGCCCGGCACCTTGTGAGGTGCCCTGCGTCGGTGCGGGCCGGGAATGTTCACGCGGCCCGGCGCTTGCGGGGTGCCGTCGCGCCCGCCCTCCCCCGCTCTCGGCTTCGCTCGAGCGGGAGGACCCCCATCGCCCCGGGGGTACCTCCCAGGCCTTCAAGGCACTGGGGGAGGTACGACTGCCCGCGGAGGCGGTGCGTGCGACGGCACCCCGCGTCTCCGGCACCCACGAGATGCCGGAGACGATCAGCTCGCCGCCGCCACCACTTCCGGGATCCGGAAGGGTTTCCCGCAGCCGCCGCAGACGATGGGGGCCTGGGCGAGGACCGAGGGAACGACGCGGACGTTGCGGCCGCAGTCGCAGACGGCCTTGACGCGGACGCCGCCCCCGGAGGAGCCGTGCCGGGCGGCCGGGCCGCGGAAGCTGCGGGCCGTGTCGCCCGCGGTCGCCGCGGAGTGGGCCTTCAGGGCGCGCTGGAGGCGTTCCGTCGTCGGACGGTAGCGGCGCTTCGCCTCGGGAGTGAGCGTGACCAGTGAGAAGCCGCTGCTGGGGTGCGGCTCCTCGGGGTGGTCCAGGCCCAGTTCCTCGGCGATCGCGAGGAATCTGCGGTTGTGGTAGCGGCCGGCGCGGGATGTGTCGCGCACGCCGCGCGCGGCGGCGACGCCGTGGACTGCCTCGTGCAGCAGTCGTTCGAAGGAGAGTTCGTGACCGCACGCGGACGACGACTCCCCGATCAGGGACTCGGGCGCGGCAAGATCGGGCAGCTCGGGGTGGTACCGCTGAATGTCGGCCCACGCCTGCGCCAGCTCTGCGGCGAGAACAGGTGGTGTCTGTGTCGTGCTCACGTAACGACAACGAGCCTGGGTGGCCCTGTGTTCCGATTCCGGGGCATCCCAAATAATTTGCACGTACCCGTCAGTTGCCGCTGATGCGTCCTGACGAGTACGGGTGCGCTGATCTGCGGAGAAGCCTCGCAGCTCACCTCAAGGTGGTGCGTAGGCTGACGTACGCCCCCGCGCGTAAGCGGTCTCGGCGCGCCGGTGCGGGTGAGGCTCGCGGATGTGCAAGAGGCGTTTCGGCCGCTCTCGCGGGGACACGACGTCCGGCTCGGCGGGCACGCCACGGGCGCGACGTTACCGGGTCCGCCCTCGCGGTCGCGCATCGCCCCGCCGCAAGCCGCTCCCGGCTTCGTCGACCTTGGCCGGAATCGGCGTACGGGTGCCTTCGCCATGGCGGAACAGGCGGACCGGGATTACCGGAACATGAATTCTTGCCACTGGCACAGGCGACTACCAAGCCGCCGCTGCATTCCACTGGACGACACGACGAGGGCGGAGTTTCCTGGCATACGGGGGGTGTGCGGGGCGCACTGCACGGGGGCCAGGGAATGGGGCACTGCGGCAACTCTCGGCTGATTGGGGCGCTTACCTATGACACCTACGCTCGTGCGACAGCACCCGCCTCGCACGGGGGCCGTCCCCCGTGTGGACCTGCGTGCACGCGCGCGTGACTGGTCCGAGATCCAGGAGCGGATGCTCGTGCCGCTCTACGAGGCCGTCTACGAGCGACTGGACGTGGGACCCGCGACACGACTGCTCGGCCTCGGCTGCGGTTCCGGGCTGGCCCTGCTGATGGCGGCCTCGCGCGGCGCCGCGGTCACCGGTGTCGACACCTGTGCCGACCGGCTGGCCCTCGCGCGGGAGCGGTTGCTGCCCGACGAGCGGGACGCACGCGCGCGTGACGACACCCGGATCGTGCACGGCGCGCCCGCACAGGCCGCCCGCGCGGACGCGTACACCGTGGTGACCGCCTTCGAGCCGATCGGCTGCCTCGCGGGCGACGCGGAGGGGCTGGCCGATCTGCTCGCCGAGGCGGTGCCGCTCGCCGGGCGCGGAGCGGCCGTGGTGCTGGCCGGCTGGGGTCCGCCGGAGCGGTGCGCCACGGCGTCCGTGCTCCGGGTGGCCACCAAGCTGGCGGAGCCGCTGCGCGGCGCGGGCACCTGGCGCCCCACGGACCGCGACGACCTGGAGCGGGTCGCCGCGCGGGCGGGGCTGCGGCCGGACGGCTCCGGGCGGGTGGCCTGCCCCTTCGGCTACGCCGACGCGGACAGCGCGGTACGGGGGCTGAAGTCGACCGGGCTGTTCGACCCGGCGGTCACGGCCACGGACCAGGTGCAGGTCGACAAGGAGCTGGCGGAGGCCCTGCACCCGTACCAGCGGCAGGACGGGACCGTGTGGATGCCGAACGTGTTCCGGTACCTCGTCGCGCGCGTTCCCTGAGACACGCCACCGGGGCGCCCCCTGGGATGAGGGGACGCCCCGGTGGCGTACGACGGGCTCTCAGCCCATGAACTTCTTGAACTCGTCGGGCAGCTCGAAGTCCTTGCCGCCCTGCTGCGGCAGTCCGAAGGCGTTGCCGCCCTCCGCGGCGGCGGCGCGGCGCGCGGCCTCCTCCTGCTCCTGCTGCTTGCGCTTCATCGGGTTGCCGGAGCGCTGCTTGCCCTTGGCCTGCTTCTGCTTCTTCTTCTGCCGGCCCGGACCGCCACCCATGCCGGGCATCCCGGGCATCCCGGGCATGCCGCCGCCCTGAGCCATGCGGGACATCATCTTGCGGGCCTCGAAGAACCGCTCGACCAGGTTCTTCACCGCGCTGACCTCGACACCGGAACCCTTGGCGATACGGGCACGGCGCGAGCCGTTGATGATCGTCGGCTCCTGTCGCTCGGCCGGGGTCATCGACTTGATGATCGCGGCGGTGCGGTCGACGTCCCGCTCGTCCAGGTTGTTGATCTGGTCCTTGATCTGGCCCATGCCGGGGAGCATGCCGAGCAGCTTGGAGATGCTGCCCATCTTCCTGACCTGCTCCATCTGGGCCAGGAAGTCGTCCAGGGTGAAGTCCTGGCCCTTCTTCGACGCCAGCTTGGAGGCCATTTTCTCGGCCTCTTCCTGGCTGAACGTCTTCTCCGCCTGCTCGATCAGGGTGAGCAGGTCACCCATGTCGAGGATGCGGGAGGCCATCCGGTCCGGGTGGAAGGCGTCGAAGTCGTCGAGCTTCTCACCGTTGGACGCGAACATGATCGGCTTGCCGGTGACCTGCCGGATCGACAGCGCCGCACCACCGCGCGCGTCACCGTCGAGCTTGGAGAGCACCACGCCGTCGAAGCCGACGCCGTCGCGGAAGGCCTCGGCGGTGTTGACCGCGTCCTGACCGATCATCGCGTCGACGACGAACAGGATCTCGTCGGGGCTGACGGCGTCGCGGATGTCCGCGGCCTGCTGCATCATCTCCTGGTCGATGCCCAGGCGGCCGGCGGTGTCCACGATCACGATGTCGTGGACCTTGGTCCTCGCGAAGTCGATGGAGTCCTTGGCGACCTTCACCGGGTCGCCCACGCCGTTGCCCGGCTCGGGCGCGTAGACGGCGACGCCCGCGCGCTCGGCGACGACGCTCAGCTGGTTGACGGCGTTGGGGCGCTGGAGGTCGGCGGCGACCAGCACCGGCGAGTGGCCCTGCTCCTTCAGCCAGCGGCCGAGCTTGCCCGCGAGGGTGGTCTTGCCGGCACCCTGCAGACCGGCCAGCATGATCACGGTGGGCGGCTGCTTGGCGAAGCGCAGGCGGCGGGTCTCGCCGCCGAGGATGGTGACCAATTCGTCGTTGACGATCTTGAGCACCTGCTGCGCCGGGTTCAGCGCCTTGGAGACCTCGGCGCCGAGCGACCTCTCCTTCACGTTCTTGATGAAGGCCCGGACGACGGGCAGGGCCACGTCCGCTTCGAGGAGGGCGATGCGGATCTCACGCGCCGTGGCGTCGATGTCCGCTTCGCTCAGCCGGCCTTTTCCGCGGAGGTTTTTGAAGGTCGCGCTGAGGCGGTCGGAGAGAGTATCGAACACGGCGGCGTCGGTCCTCGGGGTCGGGGGCGAATCTGGGCTGCCCTCCAGGGTATCCGGCCCGGCAAGCAAATCGCCCCCGCCCACTGCAGCGAGTGGACGGGGGCGTGCTCCCCCCCACCGGCGGGGAGCACGCCCGATCGACGCACGGAGCTTCCACGAGGTCACTCCCGCAACGTCTCCTCCAGTTTCCGGGCCACCGCCACGGCCTCCTCCGCGGGCAGGGGCGTGCCCTCGGCATCGGTCACGTAGAAGGCGTCGACGGCGTTCGCGCCGAGCGTGGAGACATGGGCGCTGCGCACGCGCACCGCCGCGTCCTCCAGCGCCCGCCCGATCCGGAACAGCAGTCCCGGCGCGTCCTGCGCGCGGACCTCCATCACCGTGGCGTGCCGGGAGGCGGCCGGGGCGACCGTCACGCGCGGGGGCGGGGCGATCACGCCCCGGCGGCGCGGGTAGGCGGCGTCCCGTTCGGCGAGGCGGGCGGCGATGTCCAGGGTGCCGTCGAGGGTGCGTACGAGGTCCGCGCGGAGCCGGGCGGCCTGGGGCAGGGAGCCGTACTCGGCGGCGACCCGCCAGTCCAGCAGCAGGACCGAACCGTCGACGCCGTCCGGGAGGTCCAGGGCGCGCAGCTCAGCCGTCCGCACGGTCAGCCGGTGCAGGGCGAGCACCCCGGCCACGGCGGGCAGCACGCCCGCCTGGTTGGGTACGGCGATGCGCAGTTCCACGCCCAGTGGTTCGGGATCACCGGCGGGCTCGGCGGGCGGCTCGGTCTGCGCCCGCAGGGACAGCACGGGCGCGCCCGTGGCGACCGCCTCGATCGCGAGGCGTTCCTGTTCCGCGGTGGGCGCGGCCTCCTCGGGCCCGTCCGGGGCGTCTCCGGACAGCACGGCGGAGACCCGTTCGACCAGGTCGGCGACGAGCGAGGCGCGCCAGGACGACCAGGCGGCCGGCCCGGTGGCGAGGGCGTCCGCCTCGGTGAGGGCGTGCAGCAGTTCGAGGGTGCCCTGGGCGCCGACGGCGTCGGCGACCGCGCGCACGGTGGCGGGGTCCTCCAGGTCGCGCCGGGTGGCGGTCTCGACGAGCAGCAGATGGTGGCGTACGAGGGTGGCGATCACGGTGACGTCGTGCTGGTCGAAGCCGATGCGGGCGGCCACGTCCCGGGCGATGACCTCGCCGGCCACCGAGTGGTCGCCGGGCCAGCCCTTGCCGATGTCGTGCAGCAGCGCGGCGACCAGCAGCAGGTCGGGGCGGCTGACGCGGCGGGTGAACGCGGAGGCGCGCACGGCGGTCTCGATGAGGTGCCGGTCGACGGTCCACAGGTGCACGGCGTTGCGCTGCGGGCGGCAGCGCACCCGGTCCCAGTCCGGCAGCAGCAGGCTGACCAGGCCCTCCGCCTCCAGCGCCTCCCAGACCTCGACGGTGGGGCGGCCCGAGCCCAGCAGGGTCACGAGTTGTTCCCGGGCCTCGGCGGGCCACGGCGTGGGCAGGGGGCGCGCACCGGTCGCCATGCGCCGTGCGGCGTGCAGCGAGAGCGGGAGCCCGGCCTGCGCGGCGGCGGCCGCGGCGCGCAGGGGGAGCACGGGGTCGCGTTCGGGGCGCGCGGCACGGGCGAGCACCACCTCGCCGTCGTGTTCCACGACCCCTTCGGCCAGCGGGGAACGCTCAGGCGTCGGCTTCCCGCCGCCCCACATGGCGCGCAGTCGGGGCCGCACCGCGCGGGAGCGCAGCACGCGTCCCACCTCGCGCCAGGTGACGTCACCGGCGTAGGCGATGACCCGCGCGGCCTCGTAGACCTCCCGCAGCAGTACGTCCGCGTCGAGCACGCCCAGCTCGGCCGCGACCTGGTCCTGTTCCTGGAGCGCGAGCCGGTCGGTGGCGCGCCCGGTCGTCAGGTGCAGGGCGTCCCGTACGTCGAGGAGCCGGCGGCGGGCGTCGGCGAGGCCCTCGCGCGGGGCGTCGGCGAGCCAGGAGGCGGCGACGGCGCGCAGCGCGGTGGCGTCGCGCAGTCCGCCGCGGGCCTCCTTGAGGTCGGGTTCCAGGAGGTACTGCAGTTCGCCCTGGCGTTCGGCGCGTTCCTCGCACAGCTCCCGCAGGGCGGGGAGTCGCTTCGGCGCCTGGTTGCGCCAGTCGGCGAGGACCGCCGTGCGCAGGGCAGTGGTGAGGCCGAGGTCACCGGCGATGTGCCGGGCGTCCAGCAGTCCGAGCTGGACCTTGAGGTCCTCGCCGGCCGTCCTCCGGGCCTCGGCGGGGGTGCGGACGGAGTGGTCGAGGGCGAGGCCCAGGTCCCAGACGGGGTACCAGAGGCGGTCCGCGAGGGTGGCGACCGCCTCGGGGTCACCGCCGTCGTGCAGCAGGAGGAGGTCGAGGTCGCTGCGGGGGGACAGCTCCGCGCGCCCGTAGCCGCCCACGGCGACCAGGGACACCCCGCGCGCCCCCTCCGTGCCCGCCGTGAACAGTCCGCCGAGCCAGTCGTCGGTGAGGTCCGCGAGGGCGGCACGGCGCGGCGGCCCGGACCGCGCCTCCTCGGTGAGAAGGTGCAGCCGGGCCGCCGCGTAGCCGCTGGGTCCCGAGCCCTCTGTCTCGTCTCGCATGTCCGTCCCCGTCACCCGGCGGCTCCTGTTCCGTTCGCCTGCCTCAGAGCGCGTCCGGACCGCGCTCGCCGGTCCGCACCCGTACGGCCGTCTCGACCGGGACCGACCAGACCTTGCCGTCGCCGATCTTGCCGGTGCGGGCCGCCTTGACCACGACGTCGATCAACTGCTCGGCGTCGTCGTCCTCGACGAGCACCTCGATGCGGATCTTGGGCACCAGGTCGACGGTGTACTCGGCGCCGCGGTAGACCTCGGTGTGGCCGCGCTGGCGGCCGTAGCCGCTGGCCTCGGTGACGGTCAGGCCGTGTACTCCGAAGGCCTGCAGGGCCTCCTTGATCTCGTCGAGCCGGTGCGGCTTGACGACGGCGGTGATGAGCTTCATGCGTCCACCTTCTTGCTCTCGGCCGGGGCGACGGGGGCGGTGACCGCGGTGCGGGCCGCGCCGCCTCCGGCGCCGCTGAAGTCGTATGCGGTCTCGGCGTGCTCGGCCTGGTCGATGCCGGCCACCTCGTCGTCCTCGGAGACTCGCATACCGATGGTCCTGTCCAGGAGGAAGGCCAGGATCGCGGAGACGACCAGGGAGTAGGCGAGGACGCCGAAGACACCGGCGCACTGCTTCCAGAACTGGTCCAGGCCGCCGCCGTAGAAGAGGCCCGCGACGTCGGACTGGCCCTTGCCGGTGGCGAAGAAGCCGACGAGCAGGGAGCCGAGGATGCCGCCGACGAGGTGCACGCCGACGACGTCGAGGGAGTCGTCGTAGCCGAGCTTGTACTTCAGGCCGACGGCCATGGCGCACAGCACACCGGCGATGACGCCGACGGCGATCGCGCCGAGCGGGGAGACCGCGCCGCCGGCCGGGGTGATGGCGACCAGGCCGGAGACCGCGCCGGAGGCGGCGCCCAGCGTGGTGAAGGCACCGTGGCGGATCTTCTCGTAGGCGAGCCAGCCGAGGACGGCGGCGCCGGTGGCGACCTGGGTGTTGACGAACATCAGCGCGCCGACGCCGTCGTCGTTGCCGAGCCAGGATCCGGCGTTGAAGCCGAACCAGCCGAACCACAGGAGCCCGGCGCCGAGCATGACCAGCGGGAGGCTGTGCGGGCGCATCGGGTCCTTCTTGAAGCCGATCCGCTTGCCGATGACGAGGATCACGCCGAGCGCGGCGGCACCGGCGTTGATGTGGACCGCCGTACCGCCGGCGAAGTCGATGACGCCGAGCTCGAAGGCCCAGCCGCCGGCGCCCCAGACCCAGTGCGCGACCGGGAAGTAGACGATCGTGGCCCACAGGGCGACGAACAGCGCCCACGCGGTGAACTTCACGCGGTCCGCGAGGGCGCCGCTGATCAGCGCGGGGGTGAGGACGGCGAACATCAGCTGGAAGACCAGGAAGACGAAGACGGGGATGGTGTAGCCGTCCCAGAGTTCGGTGAGGCCGATGTCGCTCAGGCCGACCCAGTCGGAGTTCCAGCCGATGACGCCCCCGGAGTCGGTGCCGAACGCCATGGAGAAGCCGTACAGCACCCACAGGACGGTGACGATGCCGAGGCTGATGAAGCTCATCATCAGCATGTTCAGGGTGCTCTTGACGCGGACCATGCCTCCGTAGAAGAAGGCCAGGCCCGGGGTCATGAGCATCACCAGGGCGGAACAGATGAGCATGAACCCTGTGTTGGCGGCGGACAGCGTGGGCGCGTCTGCGGCCAGGGTGATGGCTGGTGCCATCGGCGTCTCCTCGTCGTTGGTACGGCCCCGTGCGGGCGAAGCCTCGAGCGGATCGAGGGGTGGGCCGGTTATGCGCCATGAGATTGGCGCAGCGCCGTTTCGGTGGAAGCCCCTCGTTGTTTCGCCGCCGTGACGAAGGCACCCGGCGTGTTACGGGTCGGTGAACCGCCGGATCCGGGGCGCGCCGATCGTTGTCGTGGCGCACCCTTCGGTGTGCGGCGGTGAGCCGTGGCCGGGCGGACACACGACCGGCCGCGGCCGGCCTCCGAATGACCTGGCATGGGGGAGCCGAGTCGGGCAGTTCGGGAGGGCCGGCCGCGGCCGGGGCCTGGCGGTACCTCGGGGTGTCAGACCGCGTCCGCGGTCTCGGGCAGCTCGATCGCGAGCCGCTCGCTGAGTTCGACGACTTCGGCGAGGTCCCCGAAGTCGCGTACGGCGGTGTCGACCGTCTTTCGGATACGAGTGTTGACGCGCTCGGAACGGACTTTCTTGGCCGCCTTGATGGCGTCGGTGGCGAGAACCGCGCTCTGCTCGGGCTCGCTCTGCAGCAGGTGGACGGTGGCCATGCCGATCAGGTTGAGGGCGTAGGAGCGCTGGTGTTCGCCGCCCTCCCGGCCGAACAGCTCCACGGCCCGCCGCATCAGCGGCTCGGCGAGCGAGGCGTAGGTGGGGCTGCGGCCGGCGACATAGGCGAGGTCGCGGAAGGAGTGGGCGTTCTCCGCGTACAGCTCGGCCTCGGAGAAGAAGCCGATCCAGTCGGCGTCGGGCTCGTCCCACTCGTCGGCCTCGGCGAAGGTGTCCTCGGCCATCCGCACCGCCCGCTTGCAGCGGCCGGGCTGGCCCATGTTGGCGTAGGCGCGGGCCTCCATCGCATACAGCATGGACTGGGTGCGCGGGCTGGCGCAGTCCCGGCTGCCGTACTGCGCGAGGTGGATCAGCTCCAGGGCGTCCTCGGGCCTGCCGAGGTGGATCATCTGCCTGCTCATGCTGGACAGCACGTACGAGCCGAGCGGCCGGTCCCCGGCCTCCTTGGCGGCGTGCAGGGCGAGCACGAAGTACTTCTGCGCGGTGGGCTGGAGCCCGACGTCGTACGACATCCAGCCGGCCAGCTCGGCGAGTTCGGCGGCGACCTTGAACAGGCGTCGGGTGGTGGCCTCGGGCTGGGGTTCCTGGAGCAGGTCGGTCACCTCGTGCAGCTGTCCGACGACCGCCTTGCGGCGCAGGCCGCCGCCGCACTGGGCGTCCCACTGCCGGAACATCACGGTGGTGGTCTCCAGCAGGTCCAGCTCCGGCTTGGACAGCCGGCCGCGGGCGCGCGCGGAGGAGGACACCGGGTCGGCCTCGGGCCGCGGCAGGGGGGCGGACGGGGAGGGGACGAGCCAGCGCTGCATGGGCTCGATGAGGGACGGGCCCGCGGAGAGGGCCAGCGAGCTCCCGAGGAAGCCGCGCCGCGCCAGCATCAGGTCGCTGCGCGAGAACTCGCTGAGCAGGGCCACGGTCTGCGGGCCCGTCCAGGGCAGGTCGACGCCGGTCGCGGAGGGTGCCGGACGAGTGGTGCGCAGGCCCAGGTCCTCGACGGAGACGACGACGCCGAAGCGTTCGGAGAACAGTTCGGACAGGATTCTGGGGATCGGCTCGCGCGGGTTCTCGCCGTCCAGCCAGCGGCGCACGCGCGAGGTGTCGGTGGAGATGTGGTTGGCGCCCAGCTGGCGTGCCCTGCGGTTGACCTGGCGGGCGAGCTCGCCCTTGGACCAGCCGCTGCGGACGAACCACGACGCGAGCAGCTCGTTCGGGCGTTTCTCCGCACTCGCAGCGTTCGTCCCGCCACCGCCGTTGCCGCTCACTGGAACGCCCCCATCCCTGAAGACCACTTGTCGCCGAGTGCGCCAAGCCCTATCAGAATGCCGGTCGTCGGGGCCGCCCGTCCGACGGTTGTCACCCTTCGAACGGAAAGCCGAGTTGCCTCCGGCATACCCACGAGTGCATGTGCCCCAAGAAGCCGTGCACACAAAGTAACCCTATGATCACTCGCCCCACCATGGCGGAACCGCAATCGCCACCATTCGCCACCCCTTCGAATGAACTCACCGTTGCCATCCCGCGATTCACTTGACACGGCACGGCCAAAAGCGGGTGCAGCGATGCACCGAGGGGCGCGCATCGCCGGACGCACCACCCCGGGCGCTTCGGGGCGCCGGTTGAGTGGAGCGGCACCGGGAAGCTGGAAACAGAGAGTCACATACCGCGTTCGATGCGTGACCGTCGGTACGTCGGACCCGTTGGAGGGGGCATGGGCTTCACGATCGGTATCAGTCGGGGCATCCGCGACATCCGGTCCGGCTCGCGTCGCCGGAGCCGCTCCTCGGACGGCACCGTCGTGGCGGAGTACACCGGGCTGTGGGGCTGGGAGGTGGTGCCGGGCGTCCGGGCCGCCGCTGGCGCCTGCTCCTGCGGCCGCGCCGACTGCCGGGCACCGGGCGCACATCCGCTGGACCGCGCGCCGGTGATCCGCGCCGGGGCCCCGCTGGACGAGGTCACCGCGATCTGGTCGGAGTTCCCGGGGGCCTCGCTGATGCTGCCGGTCGGGCGGGCGTTCGACGTGATCGAGGTCGCGGAGGCCGCCGGACGTCACGCCCTGGCCCGGCTGGAGCGCATGGGTCTGCCGGTCGGCCCGGTCGCCGCCACCCCGGACGGCCGCGCCCACTTCTTCGTCGCCCCCGGTGCCGCCGCCGCACTGCCCGAGCTGCTCTACCGCATGGGCTGGGACGACCCGGCCGCCCTGGACCTGCACGGCCTGGGACCCGGTGCGCACATCACGGCACCGCCGTCCGACCGGGGCGACCTGGGCCCGGTGCGCTGGCTCCGCTCCCCCGCCCTGGACTCGGCGTCCCGGCCGCCCGAGGCGCGTCTGCTGCTGGGCACCCTGGCGTACGTGGCACACCGGTCGGGTGCCTAGCCGCCGTCCCCCATCCCACCGTCCCCGCCGCTCCCGCGGGCAGTCGTGCCTCCCCCAGTGCCTGAAGGGCCTGGGAGGTGCCCCCAGGGCGGCACGGGTGGGCGCTGGGGGTACCCCTCCGGGGGAGGCACCCCGTGAGCGCCGGGCTGCGCGAACCACCCCCGACCCACACCGACGCCGCACGCCCCCGGACACGGCGAAGCGCCCGTCCCCCGGTCCACTCGGGGGCGGGCGCTTCTTCGCGTCCGCCGTATCCGTCCGACGGAGTCGGAGTCGGAGTCGGAGTCAGGGGCTCACTCCCCGATGAGCGCGTCCACGAACGCCTCCGGCTCGAACGGCGCCAGATCGTCCGCGCCCTCGCCGAGCCCGACCAGCTTGACCGGCACGCCCAGCTCGCGCTGCACGGCGATCACGATGCCGCCCTTGGCCGTACCGTCCAGCTTGGTGAGCACGATGCCGGTGATGTCGACGACCTCGGCGAAGACCCGGGCCTGCACCAGACCGTTCTGACCGGTGGTGGCGTCGAGCACGAGCAGCACCTCGTCCAGCGGGGCCTGCTTCTCCACGACCCGCTTGACCTTGCCGAGCTCGTCCATGAGGCCGGTCTTGGTGTGCAGCCGCCCCGCGGTGTCGATGAGCACGGCGTCGGCGGCCATCTCCTTGCCCTCCTTGACCGCGTCGAACGCGACGGAGGCGGGGTCACCGCCCTCCGGGCCGCGCACGGTGTGGGCGCCGACCCGCTCGCCCCAGGTCTGCAGCTGGTCGGCGGCGGCGGCACGGAAGGTGTCGGCGGCACCGAGCACGACGGTGTTGCCGTCGGCGACCAGGACGCGGGCGAGCTTGCCGGTGGTGGTGGTCTTGCCGGTGCCGTTGACGCCGACGACCATCACGATGCCGGGGCCGCCGGCCGCGTTCTCGGTGTGCACGGTGCGGTCCATCCCGGGACCGACCAGCGCGATCAGCTCCTCGCGGAGCAGTCCGCGCAGCTCCTCGGGGGTGCGGGTGCCGAGCACCTTCACGCGCTCGCGCAGCCGCTCGACCAGTTCCTGGGTGGGCTGCACACCGACGTCGGCGGTGAGCAGGGTGTCCTCGATCTCCTCCCAGGTGTCCTCGTCGAGGTGCTCGCGGGACAGCAGGACGAGCAGGCCCTTGCCCAGGGCGTTCTGCGAACGGGAGAGACGGGCCCGCAGCCGGACCAGACGGCCGGCGGTGGGCTCCGGGATCTCGATCTCGGGAGCCTCGGCGGCGGGCGGTTCCTCGATGACGACGGGGCCCGCGCCCGCCGGAAGATCAACCTCCTCTATGGTGCGCCGCGGTTCCTCCCGCGGCGTCTCGGCCTCTTCGCCGACGTGCGGTTCGGCCGGAGGGGCGGTGATGTCGGGCGCGGCGGGCGGCGGCGGGGGCAGCGGCTTCCTGCGCCGGCTGCCGACGATGAGCCCGCCGAGCGCGCCGAGCACGACCACGGCGATGACTACAGCAAGGATGACGATGTCCATAACAGCCCCAGTATGGCGTGACCTCCCGCAAGGCCGTTCGTTCTACGCGCGGGGTACGCGAGGGCACGCCGGACACCCGGTCCCCGGGGAGAACGCGCCGCCGCCCCCGCCCGGGTGACCCGGGCGGGGGCGGCGGTGAGGGTACGAGGAGAGGGACAGCGGGGACTTGGGTCCTTCTCCCCGGACTTGGGGGGCTGCTGCTCAGCCCATCTCCTCCAGCGACTTGCCCTTCGTCTCCTTCACGAACTTCAGGACGAACGGGATGGAGAGCGCGGCGAAGACCGTGTAGATCACGTAGGTGACCGACAGGTTCCAGTCGGCCAGCGAGGGGAAGCTCGCGGTGATGGCCCAGTTGGCGACCCACTGCGCGGCGGCGGCGACGCCGAGGGCGGCGGCGCGGATCCGGTTGGGGAACATCTCGCCGAGCATGACCCAGACGACCACGCCCCAGGACAGGGCGAAGAAGAGGACGAAGACGTGCGCGGCGATCAGGGCGACCCAGCCCTGGGTGGCGGGCAGCTGTCCGTCGACGAGGTCGGCGGAGAAGGCCCAGGCCTCGAGGGCGAGGCCGATCACCATGCCGACGGAGCCGATGATCGCGAGCGGCTTGCGGCCGACGCGGTCGACGAAGATCATCGCGATGACGGTGCCGACGATGTTGATGATCGACGTGGTGAACGAGTAGAAGAACGAGTCCGTCGGGTCGACGCCGACCGACTGCCACAGCGTCGAGGAGTAGTAGAAGGCGACGTTGATGCCGACGAACTGCTGGAACACCGACAGGCCGATGCCGATCCAGACGATCGGCTTGAAGAAGAAGCTGCCGCCGAGCAGGTCCTTGAAGCTGGACTTCTCCTCGCGGTGCATCGCCGACTCGATCTCGGTGACGCGGGCGTCCAGGTCGATCTCCTTGCCCTCGACCTCCTCGAGGATCTGCCGGGCGCGCTCGTGCTTGCCGACGGAGATCAGGTAGCGCGGGGACTCGGGGATGGCGAAGGAGAGCAGGCCGTAGAGGACGGCGGGGATCACCATGACGCCGAGCATGACCTGCCAGGCCTCCAGGCCCATCAGCTCACCGCGCTGGTCGCCGTCGGCGGCGTTGAGGATGCCCCAGTTGACCAGCTGCGAGACGGCGATGCCGACGACGATCGCGGCCTGCTGGAAGGAGCCGAGCCGGCCGCGGTAGGCGGGCGGGGCGACCTCGGCGATGTAGGCCGGGCCGATGACGGAGGCCATGCCGATGGCGAAGCCGCCGACGACCCGCCAGAAGGCGAGGTCCCACAGCGCGAAGGGCAGCGCGGAGCCGACGGCGCTGATGGTGAACAGGACCGCGGCGATCTGCATGCACCGGATGCGGCCGATGCGGTCGGCTATGCGGCCGGCGGTCGCGGCGCCGATGGCACAGCCGATCAGGGCGACGGCGATGACCTGCGCGAGCGCGGCGGAGCCGATGTCGTAGCGGTCGCGGATGGCCTCGACGGCACCGTTGATCACGGAGCTGTCGTAGCCGAAGAGGAAACCGCCCATGGCGGCCGCCGCCGCGATGAAGATGACGTGCCCGAGATGTTCGGGTTGAGCCGCCCGGGCTCCTGACTGCTGTGCCTGCGATGTGCTGGTCACGTTGTACTCCTCGGGCCACCGGCAACATCGCCGGGTGGGGGGTCAGCCCTTCGAGGTCCAGCTGAAGGTACCTGAAGGTAAAAGCAACATTGCAGAGACTATGTCTTCAACTTTTGAAGTCAATAGGTGTTGTCGTGTGAGTTTGGAGACGCACCAAAGGAAAGGGTGTTCGGAACTTGAAGGCTTAGTGCCGCTCTAGCGCAGACGCTGGCTGATGACCTTGGATACGCCGTCGCCCTGCATGGAGACGCCGTAGAGCGCGTCGGCGACCTCCATGGTGCGCTTCTGGTGCGTGATCACGATCAGCTGCGAGGCCTCCTGCAGCTCCTGCATGATCCGGATCAGCCGCTGGAGGTTGGTGTCGTCGAGGGCGGCCTCGACCTCGTCCATGACGTAGAACGGGCTGGGCCGCGCCTTGAAGATCGACACGAGCATCGCCACGGCGGTCAGCGACCGCTCGCCGCCCGAGAGCAGGGAGAGGCGCTTGACCTTCTTGCCGGGCGGACGCGCCTCGACGTCCACGCCCGTGGTGAGCATGTTGTCGGGGTCGGTCAGCACCAGGCGTCCCTCACCGCCCGGGAACAGCCGGGAGAAGACGCCCTCGAACTCGCGCGCGGTGTCCCGGTAGGCCTCGGTGAAGACCTGCTCGACGCGTTCGTCGACCTCCTTGACGACCTGGAGCAGGTCCGCGCGGGTCTTCCGCAGGTCCTCCAGTTGCTCGCTGAGGAACTGGTGGCGTTCCTCGAGCGCCGCGAATTCCTCCAGGGCGAGCGGGTTCACCTTGCCGAGCTGCTGGTAGGCGCGCTCGGCGGCCTTCAGGCGCTTCTCCTGCTCGGCCCGTACGAAGGGACGGGGCCTGTTGCGCGGGTGCTCCGGGTCCTCCGGCAGTTGCTCGCCCTCGGCGGGGGGCGAGGGCGGCACCGGCTGCTGCGGGCCGTACTCCGCCACCAGCCCGGCCGGTTCGACACCCAGCTCCTCCAGCGCCCTGGTCTCCAGCTGCTCCATCCGCAACCGTTTCTCGGCGCCGAGTACCTCGCCCCGGTGAACCGAATCCGTCAACTTGTCGAGTTCCGCCTTGAGATCGCGCCCCTCGGTGCGGGCTCGGGCGAGTTCCTGCTCACGGTGGGCCCTGGCCGCGTCGGCGGCGGCGCGCTCCTGGTCGGCGCGGGCGAGGGAGACCTCGACGTGCGCGAGGAGGGTCCGAGCGCCGGCGGCGACGGCCCGGGCGACTTCCGCCTCGTGCCGCAGCCGGGCCCGGCGCTGTTCGGCACGCGCGCGTGCCTCGCGTTCCGCGCGGGCGGCGCGGTCCAGTGAGTCGGCCCGTCCGGCGAGCCCCTTGACCCGTTCCTCGTGCGTACGGGCCTGGAGGCGGGCCTCCATCTCGGTCTGACGGGCGTTGGCCCCGTCGGCGGCGAGCCGGTCGCGCACGGAGGTGTCGGGCTCCTCCTCGTACGGCGTCTCCTCGGCGACCTCGAGCCGCTCGGCGAGTTCCTCGGCGTCGGTGAGCGCGGTGTCGAGGGCTTCCTGCGCCCGGGCCGCGGCGGCGCCGGCCCGCTCGGCCTCCCCGGCGGCGCCGCGCGCCTGCCCGGCGAGCCGGCCGAGCTGCTGGGCGACGGAGGACTTCTCCCGGTCCGCGGCCCGGCGCCGCTCCCCGAGGTCCTCGACGAGGGCCGCGCACTCCCTGCGCCGCCCGGCCGCCGCCTCCTGCGCCTCGGCCAGCTCCGCGCACCGCACGGCCAGCTCCTCCAGCTCGGCGGCGGCCTCGTCCACGGACGCCTGTACTTCCAGCAGGCTGGGGGCGCCCGCCGAACCGCCCTGCGCGAAGTGGGCGCCGAGGAGGTCGCCTTCGGCGGTGACGGCGGTGAGGCCGGGGTGGGCGGCGACGACTTCCTCGGCGTCCTCCAGGGTGCCGACGACGACGATGCCGTGCAGGAGCCGTCGTACGGCCGGCATGAGGTCCGCGGGTCCGCTCACGAGGTGCTCGGCGGGGAGGGCGGAGGCGGGCGGTCCGGCGGCTGCGGGTCCGTCGTGGCCGGTCGCGCGGTCCCCCGCGCCCGTGCGGAGCTCCGGTGCCCCCGCCAGGAGCAGGGCCGCCCGGCCCGCGTCCTGCTTGCGCAGCAGGCGGATGGCGTCGGCCGCGGCGGACGGTGAGGTCACCGCGAGGGCGTCCGCCGCCGTGCCGAGCGCGGCCGCGAGCGGTACCTCGTGGCCGGCCGTCACCGTCAGCCGCTCCGCGGCCGGGCCCAGCAGCCCCGTGAGGCGGTCCTTCGCGCCCAGCAGGGCGCCGGTGCCGTCCTTGCGGCGCAGGCCGAGCGCGAGGGCCTCGTGGCGGGCCTGGGTCGCGGCGCGCCTCCGTTCCGCGGCGGTGACCGCCTCGCGGGCGGCGGTGAGGGCGGTCTCGGCCTCCGCGAGCCGCCGCTTGGCGTCCTCATGCCGCTCGGCGAGTTCGGCGTCGCCCGCGTCGAGGCCGTCGACCTCGGCCTTGAGGGCCTCGTACTCCTCCTGCGCGGCGACGGCCCGCTCCCGGGCCTCGTCACGGGCGGCGGCCAGCCGCTCGATCTCGGCCTGGGCGGCGGCGGCACGCGAACGGGCCGCGCCCACCTGTCCCTTGAGCCGGGCGAGCCCCTCACGCCGGTCGGCGATGGCCCGCGCGACGTCCTTCAGGCGCCGTTCCTCCTGGGCGAGTTCGCGTTCCAGCTCCGCGCGGTGGGCGACCGTGTCCTCCAGGGCGCGTTCGGCCGCCTCCAGGGCGGCCTCCAGTTCGGCCTCCTGTTCCCGGATGCGCGCGGCCTCGCGCTCCATGTCCTCCGGGTCCCGGCCGCGCCGCTCCTCGGGGGGCGCGGAGGTCGCGCTCTTCACGCGCGCGTCGGCCAGCGAGATCGTGCCGCGCACCCGCTCGGCGAGCTGGGAGAGCTCGTACCAGGTCTGCTGGGCGCCCTGCAGCCGCGGGGTGAGCCGGCGCACCTCGTCCTCCAGGTGGGCCTCGCGCCGGAGGGCCTTCCCCAGCTCGGCCTCGGTCGCCTCCTTGCGCTCCTTGAGGGCCGCCTCGTCGGCGATCTCGGCCTGCAGCGCCTCGCGCAGCCGTACGAGGTCGTCGGCGAGCAGCCGCAGCCGGGCGTCGCGCAGGTCGGCCTGGATGACAGCGGCCCGCCGCGCGACGGCGGCCTGGCGGCCGAGCGGCTTGAGCTGGCGCCGCAGCTCTTCGGTGAGGTCCTGCACGCGGGCGAGGTTGGCCTGCATCGCGTCCAGCTTCCGCAGCGCCTTCTCCTTGCGCTTGCGGTGCTTGAGGACGCCGGCGGCCTCCTCGATGAAGGCGCGGCGGCCCGTGGGGTCGGCGTGCAGCACGGAGTCGAGCCGGCCCTGGCCGACGATGACGTGCATCTCCCGGCCGATGCCGGAGTCGGAGAGCAGTTCCTGGATGTCGAGGAGCCGGCAGGTGTCGCCGTTGATCTGGTACTCGCTGCCGCCGTTGCGGAACATGATCCGCGTGATGGTGACCTCGGCGTACTCGATGGGGAGGGCACCGTCGGAGTTGTCAATGGTCAGGGACACCTCGGCACGGCCCAGCGGCGGGCGGCCGGTGGTGCCGGCGAAGATGACGTCCTCCATCTTGCCGCCGCGCAGCGACTTGGCGCCCTGCTCGCCCATGACCCAGCTGAGCGCGTCCACGACATTGGACTTGCCCGAGCCGTTCGGACCCACGACGCAGGTGATCCCCGGCTCGAAGCGGAGCGTGGTCGCGGAGGCGAACGACTTGAAGCCGCGGAGGGTCAGGGCCTTGAGGTGCACGCCGTCGGACTCTACCCGCCGGTCAGGTCTCACTCCATGAACGCACGGTTTCGCGGGTGAACGCGCAGGGCACACCAGACGTTGAAGACGGTGAAAGGATGCGCGGGACAAGGAGCACCGTGCGCGGGCGCGGGTGCCGGGGCGAGGTCGCGGAGGCGGGAAAGAAAGAAGGGACGCCGGGGCGTCCCTTGCAATTCTGACTGCTTGGCGGTGGTGACGGGCGGGCCCGACCACTGCTGTGCTGTGCGTACAGCGGTGAAGTGATCAGCGGTGCGATGATCAGGTGAGCGCAGGCTCCGCCTGGTGTGCGTCAACGCTCTCCATGATCCTGTCGTGAGAAGCGGCAGCCGAAAGCGCTTCGTTCTCCGCCTGGATCCGTACGAGCTCGGATTCCAGGTCCTGGACGCGCTGCTGGAGCCGTCGCATCTCGGCGAGGAGTCGCGGGTCGGAGCCGCCGACGTAACCGAGAAGCGCCTTTGCCATGATGGATGGTCCTCCACACTGAGTGACCGACCGATGCGGTGTGGGTCGTGAGGGATTCGCACCCGCGGTGCTTGGCAGGCCTGGCGTCGTGCTGCCGTTCAGCCATGCCAAACAGCTAAGGTGCGCGGGGCTTTCAGCGTCTCACCAAAAAGTTTGAGGGTCAACACGATCACGCCCCGTATTGGCGGACAACCGGGTGCGCACGGCCGGCGAACGGCGGCGGCGCACGTCTCACGGGTCCTCGGGACGTGGCGATCATCTTGGCGGCCGGCGCCCTCCACGGCAAGCCCTTCTCGGCAATCACCAGGACTTTTTCTCCGGAAAGGGCCTGTAGTCCGGACCGCCGGTGACGCTCGGGGCCCCCGGAGGGGGCGGGATCAGCGGACGGCGAAGCCCTCGTAGCCGCCGCGCGGTGTGTCCCAGATCTCGGTGACTCCGTCCACGCGTCCGGGCGTGTCGCCGGCCTGGAGCCAGTCGAGCAGCCCCTCGCAGCGTTCGCGGGCGCCCTCGGCGACCACTTGGACCCTGCCGTCGCCCAGATTGAGAGCAAAACCACTCAGGCCGCCGATCTCCAGCGCCTTGGCCCGGGTGAACCAGCGGAAACCCACACCTTGGACATGGCCGCGCACCCAGGCGACCAGTCGCACATCCTCGCTCATGGCTGCAACCTAACCGGACAAAGCCACCGGGGGCACACCGTGCCCTTGCGCCATGCGGTAGCGTCCCCACCCGTGAATCTCATATGAAACTCACTCGTTCGTGTGAGTTTCGTGATCGTCGCGTTTCGGGTTGGTCGCCAGTACGAGTCGACCGCGAGGACGAGGAAGGCCAGGACATGGGACGCCACCGACGCTCCGCCGCCGACCGCGCCGCCACGGGCCGCGCCACCGGAGTCACCCACGACGGCGTCCCGCACCCGAGAGGCGACCGGGGGGACGGCCCGCCCACGATGGGCACCGCGCCGTATCTGAACCCGCAGGCGTACGCCGAGACGTACGCGAGGAGCGAGGCCTACCTCTACGCGACGGACGGCGCCGGAACCCCCGCCGGGGGCGGCGACCTCACCCGCGGCGGCTTCCCTGACGCCGACTTCCCGACGGGCCCGGACCGGATCGGCCACGCCTTCGCCGGTGACGGCCTCGCGCCCGACGACGCGCCCCGCGGCGGCGGGCACCGGCGCCGGAAGAAGAAGGCCGCGGCCCCGGTCCGTACCGGCCTGCTCGGTGTCTCCGCCGCGGTGGCCCTCGGCACGGTGGCGGTGGCCACGGGCACGGTGCCCGGTCTGGAGAACTACCGGCTCGGCGGCGACAGCACCTCCGGTGACAGCGTGCAGGCCGGTGACCTGCCCACCAACTCGCCCGGCGAGCAGGGCGGCAGGTCCGGCAGCCTGGAGAGCCCGAGCCGTGACGCCGGCACCCCGGCGAGCCGCGACACCGAGCGCTCCACCTCGCCCGAACCGTCCGCGCCGGCCTCGGCGTCGGCCGCGCCGACGAAGACCCCGGAGAAGAAGACCCCGGAGAAGAAGGAGACCGCGGCGGCCCCGGAGAAGACCGCGGAGGAGGCGCCCTCCCGCAAGGCGACGCCGGAGCCGGAGAAGAAGACGAGCAGTCCGGTGACCGGGTCGGCGGAGGCCGTCGCCGGGACCGAGGTGCTCCGGCTGGTCAACGTGGAGCGGGCCAAGGCGGGGTGCAGCCCGGTCACCGCGGACAGCGCGCTGACCGGTCTGGCCACGGCGTTCAGCGACGACATGGCCGCCCGGGGCTTCTTCGACCACACGGACCCCGACGGCGACACCCCGTGGGACCGGGCCAAGGCGGCCGGCATAGGCAACCTGGGCGGCGAGAACATCGCCCGGGGCCAGACCGACGCCGAGTCCGTGATGCAGGCCTGGATGGACAGCCCCGGCCACAAGGCGAACATACTGAACTGCGACTTCAAGACGCTGGGCGTGGGCGTCCACATGGGGTCGGGCGGCCCGTGGTGGACCCAGAACTTCGGGTACTGACTTTCAGTCAGCGCAATCCGAGGGTCAGCGCTGCCCTGACGTAGGCTGGTCTCATGACGACCGTGCGGCGCCCGGAGGAGCAGGAGCTCCCCTTCAACGTGTTCGCCAGGGCGTGCCCGTCCCGCGGCACGCTGGAGCATGTGACCGGGCGTTGGGGCGCGCTGACCCTCGGCGCGCTCCACGAGGGATCGCTCCGGTTCAACGAACTGCGCCGCCGGGTCGACGGGGTGAGCGAGAAGATGCTCTCCCAGACGCTGCACGCGCTGGAGCGCGACGGCCTGGTGCACCGCGAGGCCCAGCCGACCAACCCGCCCCGCGTGGACTACGAACTGACCCCGCTGGGCCACGAGGTCACCCGGCGTCTGCTGGCCCTCATCGAGTGCGTCGAGGGCAGCATGGACGCCGTGCTCCAGGCCCGTGAACGCTACGACGAGACGCGCGGCGCCCGCTGACACCTCGGGCAGAAGCAGCTGGACCGGTTCATCCACGCCCGCCGGCGCATCGGCGTACCGCAGCGGCGGCAGGGCAGACCCTCACGGCCGTACGCGTCCAGGGACCGGTCGAAGTAGCCGGACTCCCCGTTGACGTTGACGTAGAGACTGTCGAAGCTGGTGCCGCCCACCGCGAGCGCGGCGTTCATGACGTCCCGGACGTGGCCCAGCAGGAGCAGGGTGCGCGGGCGGGTGAAGCCGGCCGTCGGGCGCTCGTAGTGGATGCGGGCCCGCCACAGCGCCTCGTCGGCGTAGATGTTGCCGACGCCGCTGATCAGTGACTGGTCGAGCAGGGCCCGTTTGATGGTGGTCCGCCTGCGGCGCAGCGCCTGGTGGAACGCCTCCTCGTCGAAGAGCGGGTCGAGGGGGTCCCGGGCGATGTGCGCGATGACGTCGGGCAGTCCGTCGGGGGTGGTGTCGTGCAGCGACAGACCGCCGAAGGTGCGCTGGTCGACGAAGCGGAGTTCGGTGTCCCGGGCGTCGGTGAAGCGGACGCGGACGCGCAGGTGCTTCTCGTCCGGCGCCGTGTGCGGCTGGACCAGCAGCTGGCCGCTCATGCCGAGGTGGGCCAGGACCGACTGGCCGGTGTCCTCCAGGGGCAGCCACAGGTACTTGCCGCGGCGGCTGGGGACGCCGACGCGGTGCCCCTTCAGCCGGTGCGCGAAGTCGTCGGCGCCGGCGAGGTGACGGCGTACCGCGCGCGGGTGCAGCACCTCGGCGTCGGCGACGGTCCGGTGGGCGACCCACCGCTCGAGTCCGCGCCGTACGACCTCGACCTCGGGCAGCTCGGGCATGGGTTCCCCTCCAAGGAACGGTGGACGAGCACCGAGCGCCCGCCCCGGTGCGGGGCGGGCGCTCGGGTCGTGTGGTGCGTCAGGCGGAGGCCGACGGGGCGTCGGCGCTCTTCCCGGAGGCGTTGGCTTCGGCGGCCCGGACGGTCTCCTCGGCCAGCGCCGCAGCCTCGGCGCGCTCGTCCGCCGCGGCCCGGATGGCGCGCCACGCGGACTCGGCGGCCTGCTGCTCCGCCTCCTTCTTGCTGCGGCCGGTGCCGGTGCCGTACGAGACGCCTCCGACGCGGGCGGCAGCAGTGAAGGTCTTCTCGTGGTCGGGGCCGGTCTCCGTGACCAGGTACTCGGGCACGCCGAGCCCTTCGGTCGCGGTGAGCTCCTGGAGACTGGTCTTCCAGTCCAGGCCGGCACCGAGGTTGGAGGACTTCTCGATCAGCGGGTCGAACAGGCGGTGCACCAGCTCCGCCGCCGAGTCCAGGCCCTGGTCGAGATAGACCGCGCCGATCACCGCTTCCAGGGTGTCGGCGAGGATGGACGCCTTGTCCCGGCCGCCCGTGCCCTCTTCACCGCGGCCGAGCCGGATGAAGGAGCCCAGGTCGAGCCCACGGCCCACCTCCGCCAGCGCACGCGAGTTGACCACCGCGGCCCGCAGCTTGGCCAGCTGGCCTTCGGGCAGGTCGGGGTGGGTGCGGTACAGCGTGTCCGTGACGACGAGGCCGAGCACGGAGTCCCCGAGGAACTCCAGCCGCTCGTTCGTCGGCAGGCCGCCGTTCTCGTACGCGTAGGAACGGTGGGTCAGCGCACGCACCAGAAGGGCGGACTCGAGCTTGTACCCGAGCCGCCCTTCCAGAAGCGTGTGGGACGAGGCCTGGTTGTCCGCTGAGTTCTTCTTCGGCGTCGACACAGTGCCTCTCACCGGCCGCTCAGACCTCGAGGACCTGGCGCTTGTTGTAAGTGCCGCAAGACGGGCACGCGATGTGCTGCTGCTTGGGCTCGTGGCAGCGCTCGCACGCAACCAGGGTGGGGACCGCAGCCTTCCACTGCGACCGGCGGTGGCGCGTGTTGCTGCGCGACATCTTCCGCTTCGGAACAGCCACGGCTACTTCTCCTGCTTCTCGTCGACGCCCGGTTCGGCGCCGCTCATCTCGTCCTTCTCGCCGTCCTTGACGGTGCCGGCGAGTCCCTGCAAAGCCGCCCAACGGATGTCGACGGCGTCGTGGTGGTGGTCCGGGTCGTCGGCGAGCCGTGCTCCGCACTCGGAGCACAGACCCGGGCAGTCTTCCCGGCACACCGGCTGCATCGGCAGTGCGAGCACCACCGCATCGCGCAGCACGGGCTCGAGGTCGAACATGCCGTCCTCGAGGAAGAGCCTGTCCTCGTCGTCCTCGGCGTCGTCGCCCGGTTCCGCGATCACGCGGCCCCGGTCGTCGGCGTCAGGGTACGAGAACATCTCCTGGAAGTCCGCTTCGAGCTCCTGCTCCAGCGGCTCCAGACACCTTACGCACTCCCCCTCGGCCTTGGCACGGGCGGTGCCTGTGACGAGCACACCTTCCATGACCGACTCGAGCCGGAGTTCGAGCTCCACCGGGGCGCCTTCCGGCACTCCGATGACGTCCTTGATCCCGAGGTCCTGGGGAGCGTCGACCGTGCGGGTCAGGCGCTGCAGCGCACCGGGCCGCCGCCCCAGCTCGTGCGTGTCGAACACGAGGGGGTTGCGGTGGTCGAGGCGGGCGTTCAGGGCCATTCCTGCTTTCGGTCTTCGAGCTCAGAGGTACCGCTGCCGTGCGATGTTCCCGGGCAGCGTGGATCGCGGACACAAGCGCGACCGAAGAGCCAGGATACTGGACCTTTCGCTCTCGGCCCAATCCGCCCCTACAGACCCCGCTCGCGCTCGTAGGCCCGCAGTTGTTCGGGCGTGATCATGCTGGTGTCGAAGAGGCTGGTCTCGTCCAGGGCGTAGCCCTGCTGGGCCTGCTGGTCGTGACCGGCCTGCTGCCCCTGGTTCGGGTCGTACGCCTGCGCGTCGTAGCCCTGGTACGCGGCGTACGGGTCCGGCTGCTGCTGATAGCCGTAGGCGTCCTGCCCGCCGCCGTACGGCTGCTGGTAGTCGGCGTAGGGGTCCGGCTGCTGCTGGTAGCCGTACGCGGGCTCCGGCTGGGCGTAGGTCTGCTGCTGCGGCTCGGGCCGCTTGGCCGGGGCGGCGTCCTGCTCGGCGAGGGACGCGAGGTCGGCGAGGTAGTCGGCGTCGCTGGAGTGCTGGACGGTCGTCGGGTCGTTGGCGAGGGCGCCGAGGTCGTCGCTGGCGATCCGGCCGTGCAGCTTCTGCCGGCCCTTCCCGACCGCCTCCAGGGTCTTGGCGAGGACCGCCTCGAAGGCGCCGAGCTTGACGTCGACGTACTCGTCGGCGCTGCGGCGCAGGGTCTCCGGGTCGTGGCTGCGCTCGGGGGCGTCCTCGTCCTCGTAGCCCTGCTCGTCGAGGCCGGGGCCGGTGCCGAGCAGCTTCTCGCGGCCGCGGCCGACCGAGCCGAGCGTCTTGGTGAGGACGACCTCGAAGTTGGCCAGCTTGGAGTCGACGTAGTCGTCGGCCTCCGCGCGGACCTCCTCGGCCTCCTTGCGGGCCTCCTCGAGGATCCGGTCGGCCTCGGCCTGGGAGCGGCGGGCGATCTCGGTGTCGGAGATCAGGGAGCCGCGCTGGGCGTGCGCGCCCTCGATGATCCGCTCGGCCTCCTGGCGGGCCTGCTCGACCATCTGCTCCCGGCCGCCGATCAGTTCCTCGGCCTGGGCGAGGGAGTCGGGCAGCGCCGCGCGCACCTCTTCGAGCATCGCGAGCAGTTCGGCGCGGTTGACCACGCACGAGGCCGACATGGGCATCGACCGGGCACTGGAGACCGCGGCGACGATCTCATCGAGCTTCTTCTGCACGTCCACCGTGTGCTCGCCACTCTCTACAGCTGTGTTGGAGACGGACGGGACGACTGTACGGCCCTGGGGCGTCCGGTGGACACCGGGCGGCCGGTACGGACGGTCAGTCCTGGCGCAGGCGTTCGGTGAGGGCCGTCAGGACCTCCGGCGGCACCAGGTGGGCGACGTCGCCGCCCCAGGCCGCGACCTCCTTGACGAGCGAGGAGGACAGGAAGCTGTAGGTGGGGTTGGTGGGGACGAAGAGGGTCTCCACGCCCGAGAGGCCGTTGTTCATCTGGGCCATCTGCAGTTCGTAGTCGAAGTCGCTGACCGCGCGCAGGCCCTTGACGATGGCGGGGATGTCGCGCTGCTTGCAGAAGTCGACGAGCAGGCCGTGGAAGGCCTCGACGCGGACGTTGCCGTACTCGGCGGTGACCCGGCGGATCAGGTCGATCCGCTCCTCGATCGCGAACAGGCCCTTCTTGGACTGGTTGATCATCACCGCGACGTAGACCTCGTCGTACAGCCGGGAGGCCCGGGCGATGATGTCGAGGTGTCCGTTGGTGATCGGGTCGAACGACCCGGGGCATACGGCGCGGCGCACTTGTGATCCCTCGCTCTCCGGTCCGGTCATCGTGCGTCTTCGCACGTAGAGGCGGCGCGACCGTACCAAAACGTTCCCTCGCCGTAGCGACGGGCCCGGATCCCCTCGAAGCCGGGTGGCCAGCCGAATTCCCCTCCTCGGGTGCTGCGCTCCACGGTGACGAGGGCTTCTTCGGCGAGCCAGCCCTCCGCGCGGAGTGTGAGCAGGATCTCGCGAAGATCGGCGTCGGAGACGGCGTAGGGCGGGTCGAGGAAGACGAGGTCGTAGGGCTCCTGCGGGGGCGCGGCACGGATGATCTGTTCCGCTTTGCCGGATCTGATCTCGGCGCCGGGGAGTCCGAGCGACTTCACGTTCTCCCGGACCGTGCGAACGGCGCGGGCGTCGGCCTCCACCAGCAGGACGTGTCCCGCGCCACGGGACAGTGCCTCCAGGCCGACGGCGCCGGAACCGGCGTACAGGTCGAGGACGCGGTCGCCGTCCAGCGGGCCGCCGAGCAGGGACTGCCAGGTGGAGAAGAGGCCCTCGCGCGCGCGGTCGGAGGTCGGGCGGGTCCCCTGTCCCGGCGGAACGGCCAGGCGGCGTCCGCCGGCCGCGCCGGCGATCACGCGAGTCATGTCCTCGGTCCTTGTCGGTGGGTGCTGGTCGGTGGGCCGTCCCAGTCTGTCAGCCCTTCTCCAGGTACTGCTCCCGCTCGTCGTCCAGCAGGGCGTCCAGCGCCGTGCGCAGGGCGGGCAGGCCCGTCAGGTCCGGGTCGGCGGACACCACCGCCGCCGCCTCCTCCCTCGCCTCGGCGATGATCTCCTCGTCGTCGATGACGGCGAGCACGCGCAGGCTGGAGCGGGTGCCGGACTGGGCCTGGCCCAGGACGTCGCCCTCGCGGCGCTGCTCCAGGTCGATGCGGGAGAGTTCGAAGCCGTCGAGGGTGGAGGCGACCGCGTTCAGCCGCTGCCGGGCCGCGCTCGCCTCGGGCATCTCGGTGACCAGCAGACACAGGCCCGGGGCCGAGCCGCGGCCGACCCGGCCGCGCAGCTGGTGGAGCTGGGAGACGCCGAAGCGGTCGGCGTCCATGATCACCATCGCGGTGGCGTTGGGGACGTTGACCCCGACCTCGATGACGGTCGTGGCGACCAGGACGTCGGCCTCGCCGACGGCGAAGCGGCGCATGACGGCGTCCTTGTCGTCGGGCTGCATGCGCCCGTGCAGGACCTCGACCCGGAGCCCTCGCAGCGGTCCTTTCGCCAGTTGCTCCGCGATGTCCAGGACGGCGAGCGGGGGCCGCTTCTCCGCCTCGTCCTCGGGGGACTTCTTCCGGCCGGCCTTCTTCGGGTCGTCCTCCTCGTCGCCGATGCGCGGGCAGACCACGTACGCCTGGTGCCCGTTCGCGACCTCCTCGCGGACGCGCTCCCAGGCGCGGGCGAGGAAGTGCGGCTTGTCGGCGGCCGGGACGACATGGCTGGCGATGGGCGAGCGGCCGGCCGGGAGCTGGTCGAGGACGGAGGTCTCCAGGTCGCCGAAGACCGTCATCGCGACCGTGCGCGGAATGGGGGTGGCGGTCATGACGAGCAGGTGCGGGGGCTGCTTGCCCTTGCCGCGCAGGGCGTCGCGCTGCTCCACGCCGAAGCGGTGCTGTTCGTCGACCACGACCAGCCCCAGGTCGTGGAACTGCACCTTGTCCTCGATCAGCGCGTGCGTGCCGATGACGACACCGGCCTCACCGGTGGCCAGGTCGAGCAGCGCGTGGCGCCGCGCCGCCGCCCCCATGGACCCGGTGAGCAGCACCACCTTGGTGGCGCCGTCGGCTCCGCCGAGCATCCCGCCCTCGGCCAGCTCCCCCATCATCTCGGTGACCGACCGGTGGTGCTGCTGGGCGAGCACTTCGGTGGGAGCGAGCATCGCCGCCTGTCCGCCCGCGTCGACGACGGCGAGCATGGCGCGCAGGGCGACCAGCGTCTTGCCCGATCCCACCTCGCCCTGGAGCAGGCGGTGCATGGGGTGTTCGGTGGCGAGGTCGGCGAAGATCTCGGCGGAGACCTTCTGCTGGCCCTCGGTGAGGGCGAAGGGGAGGCGGTCGTCGAAGGCGGCGAGGAGGCCGTCCGGCTCGGGGCGGCGGGCCACGGCGGGAAGCTGCGCGTCGGCGTGGCGGCGGCGGGCGAGGGCGACCTGGAGGACGAAGGCCTCGTCCCACTTGAGGCGGGCGCGGGCGTCCTCGATGTCCGCCTTGGTGTGCGGGCGGTGGATCTTGAGGAGTGCTTCGGGGAGGGCGACCAGGCCGCGGCCCGCGCGGAGGGACTCCGGGAGGGGGTCGACGGCCTCCTGGGCGCTGGGCAGCACCGTCTGGAGCGCCTTGCCGATCTTCCAGGACTCCAGCTTGGCGGTGGCGGGGTAGATCGGGATGAGGGCTCCGGCCCAGGTCTCGACCGTCTCCTCGGCGTCACCGCGCAGCAACTCGTACGCGGGGTGGGCGAGCTGGAGGCGGCGGTTGAAGACGGAGACCCTGCCGGCGAACATCGCGCGGGTGCCCGGCAGGAGTTCCTTGTGCGGTTTGTGGACACCGGCGCCGAAGAAGACCAGTTGCAGCCGGCCGCTGCCGTCCGTGATGGTCACCTCCAGGCGCTGGCCCTTGCCGCGCGGGGCCTTGGCGGAGGCGAAGGTGTGCAGGCGGGCGTCGGCGACCTGGGCGACCACCGTGACGTGCTCGTCCATGGGGAGGTCGGCGAGGTGGGTGAGCTGGCCGCGCTCCTCGTATCTGCGCGGGTAGTGGTGCAGGAGGTCGCCGACGGTGTGCAGGCCGAGGTGCTCGGCCATCACCTTGGCGGTGGCGGGGCCGAGCACCTTCTTCAGTGGTTCGTCGAGTGCGGGCACGGGATCCATTGCACACCACGGCACTGACAACACGCGGGCGCCGGGCCCGGCTCCTCGCGGAAGTCCCGCCGGGGTCACTCCACCCCGATGAGCAGCAGGGCACCCTGTCTGCCGCCGTGGTACACCACCGTGTCGACGGCGAGGTAGCCCTCGCGGACGCGGGTCTCCAGGTGCGCGGCGACGGAATCGGGGGTGCCGTCGCCGAGGACCAGGGTGACCAGTTCGCCGCCGGCCGCGAGCATGCGGTCCAGGACGGCCTCGGCGGTGGCCGTGAGGTCCTGCCCGATCACGGCCACGTCCCCGTCGACCAGGCCGAGGACGTCCCCGGCCTGGCAGATGCCCGCCATGGTCCAGGACTGGCGCTCGGCGACGGTGACCTCGGCGTAGCGGGTAGCGCCCGCCGCCGACGTCATCGACACCACGTCCTCGTCGAAGCGGCGCTCCGGCTCGTGCACCGCGAGCGCCGCGATGCCCTGGACCGCGGAGCGGGTCGGGATGAGGGCCACCCGGACGCCCTCCGCCCGGACCTGCTCGGCCGCCGCGGCGGCGGTGTGGCGCAGGTCGGCGTCGTTGGGCAGCAGCACCACCTCCCGCGCGTGCGCACGCCGTACCGCCTGGACGAGTTCACCGCTCGCGGGCGGCTCCCCGGGACGGGCCAGCACGGTGGTCGCGCCGGCCTCGGCGTACAGGCCCGCCAGGCCCTCGCCGGGCACCACGGCCACGACGGCCCGCTGAGCGCGTTCCCCGGGCGCCGCCGGCTCCGCCCCGGTCGTGTGGACGTCCCCCGCGCCGAAGTGGGTGATCCGGATCCGGTACGGCCGTCCGGCCTCGACCCCGGCCTCCACGGCGGCGCCCGCGTCGTCGACGTGTACGTGGACGTTCCACAGCCCGTCCCCGCCGACCACCACGAGCGAGTCGCCCAGCGCGTCGAGCCGGTCCCGCAGCCGCGCGACGGCCGCGTCCCCGGCCTCCAGCAGATAGATCACCTCGAAGGCCGGTCCCCCGGCCCCCGCTTCCGGCACGGCACCGCCGTCCGCGCACTCACCGAGGCCGCCGGCCTCCTCCACGCGCGCGTGCGGCACGGGACCGGCGGTGCGCACGGAACCGCTCCACGGGCCGCCCGCCGCGGGCATGCCCCGCGGCGCCTCCCCCGTGAGCGTCTCCACCAGTGCCGCGAGCACCGCCACCAGCCCCCTGCCGCCCGCGTCGACCACTCCGGCGCGCTTGAGGACGGCCAGCCGGGCCGGGGTCTCGGCGAGCGCCGCGCGGGCTCCCTCGTGAGCCGCCCGCGCCACCGCCCCGCAGTCGCCCTCCGTCCGGCCGGCCGCGTCGGCGGCGGCCGAGGCGACGGTGAGGACCGTGCCCTCGACGGGATGCGCGACCGCCTGGCGCGCGGAGTCGGCCGCGTGCCGCAGGGCGGTCCGCAGCCCCTCCCCGTCGGCGTGCGCCGGGGCCTCGTCACCGGCCAGCTCCTGGGCCATGCCGCGCAGCAGCTGCGCCAGGATCGTTCCGGAGTTGCCGCGGGCGCCGATCAGCGCCCCGTGCGCCATCGCCCGTACGGCGTCGGCCAGCGTGGGCCGCCGGTCCCCGCCGGCCCGGTGCCCCTCGAACACCGCTTCCACCGCCGCGGTCGCCGACTCGACGGTCAGATAGAGGTTCGTCCCGGTGTCCCCGTCCGCCACCGGGTAGACGTTGATCGCGTCGATCTCCTCACGGGCCCGTCCCAGCGCCTCGAGCGCGAGACCGCACCAGGAACGCACCGCGAGAGCATCGAAGAATGTCTGCGGCACCTGCGCCACCTGCGCCTCCCTGAGCTGCCGGCCGTGGCAGGCAGCGTAGACCGTGGGGCGCCGCCCACCGGAAGAGGGCCGGAGGCGGGCCTCTGAGCTGCCGTGGTAGTTTCGTTCTACGGGTGCAGCCGTTGTATGCTGCTCCGGTTGCCCGATCCGATCGGGCCTCTCACCCGGTAACGCCACTCAGATTCCACGGGGCTCCTGGAGCCCGGAATTTCGATCCCGGCCTGCCGGGATCAACCGTAAGTGCATCTGAAGTCTTTGGAGTGACCCGTGGCTGCCAACTGCGACGTCTGCGGCAAGGGGCCGGGCTTCGGCAACAACATCTCGCACTCGCACCGCCGTACGCCCCGTCGCTGGAACCCGAACATCCAGCGCGTGCGTACCGTGGTCGGCGGGACGCCGAAGCGCGTGAACGCCTGCACCTCGTGCATCAAGGCCGGCAAGGTCTCGCGCTGACGCTTTCGCTGAGCGCGCGGCCATAGCCGGTTTCGCCGCACTTAGCCGGTCCACCTTGGGGTGGGCCGGCTTTTTGCTGTGGTCCGGTGCGTTTGCGGGGTGGCCGGCGGGCGGGGTGGGCCGGGGGTGGGTTGCGCAGCCCGGCGCTTGCGTGGTGCCTCCCCCGCTCTCGGCTTCTCCCCCACTCTCGGCTTCGCTCGAGCGGGAGGGGCCCCCATGAGCGGGAGGGACCCCCACCGCCCACCCTCCCCCACCCTCGGCTGCGCTCGGGCGGGGGGACCCCCATCGCCCCGGGGGCACCTCCCAGGGCCTTGAGGCACTGGGGGAGGCACGACTGCCCGCGGGAACAACGGCAACGGCTGCCCGCGGGAATGACGGCAGCGACCGCGGGAGTGGCGGGCTCAGGTGCGGTTCTGAAGGTTCCAGGCGTGGTTCACCGGGCCTATGCCCGTGCCCAGGGCGAAGCCGGAGGCTATGGCGCCGGTGACGTAGGCCTTGGCCTCCTTCACCGCCTCCGGGACCGGGCGGCCCGTCGCCAGGTGTGACGCGATCGCCGACGCCAGCGTGCAGCCCGTGCCGTGGGTGTGGCGGTTGTCGTGTCTCGGGGCCCGCAGCCAGTGCTCCTCGGATCCGTCGGTGAGCAGGTCCACGGCGTCGCCGGACAGGTGGCCGCCCTTGATCACCACCCAGCGCGGCCCGAAGTCCAGTACCGCCCGGGCCGCCCGGCGCAGACCGTCCTCCGTCTCGACCCGTACGCCGGTCAGTTGCGCCACCTCGTCCAGGTTCGGGGTGGCCACGGTCGCCACCGGCAGCAGCCTCGTCCGTACGGAGTCCAGCGCGGAGGCGGCCAGCAGCGGGTCCCCGTGCTTGGAGACCCCCACCGGGTCGACGACCGCCGGCGCGTCCGTGCCGGCGATCAAGTCGGCCACCGCCTCGACGAGTTCGGCGGAGGACAGCATGCCGGTCTTGACCGCCTGCACCCCGATGTCGTCGACGACACTGCGGTACTGGGCCCGCACCGCCTCCACGGGCAGCTCCCAGGCGCCCTGCACGCCCAGGGAGTTCTGCGCGGTCACCGCGGTGAGCACGCTCATGCCGTGCACACCGAGCGCGAGCATCGTCTTCAGGTCGGCCTGGATGCCGGCACCGCCGCCGGAGTCGGAGCCGGCGACGGTGAGCACCCTGGGCGGCGGCGCGCTCATGACTCGATGTCCCCGAAGTGGTCCCAGCCGCCCTGGGTCGTCCAGGGCGCCCCGTCGACCGTCACCTGGGGCAGCGCCGACGGGTTGAGCACCTCGCCGATCACCTTCCAGCGGGCGGGCAGCTTCACGTCCGGCGGGAAGGTCGCCACGATCGCGTGGTCCTCTCCCCCGGTCAGCACCCACTGCATGGGGTCGACGCCGACGGCCTGGCCGATGTCGTTCATCTGCGAGGGGATGTCGATCGCGCCGGAGCGGATGTCGATGCGGACCTTGCTGGCCTCGGCGATGTGCCCGAGGTCGGCGATCAGCCCGTCGCTCACGTCGCACATCGCGGTCGCGCCGAGACCGGCTGCGGCCGGTCCCGCGTGGTACGGCGGTTCGGGACGGCGGTGCGCCTCGACGAAGGCGCGCGGCGAGCGGAAACCGCGGGAGAGCACCGCGTGCCCGGCCGCGGACCAGCCCAGCCAGCCGGTCACCGCGACGAGGTCGCCCGGCTGCGCGCCGCCCCGGGTCACGGGCTCCTGGTTGCGCAGATCGCCGAGCGCCGTGATCGACACCATGATCGTGTCGCCGCGCACGACATCGCCGCCGACGACCGCGGCACCGGCCACCTGGCACTCGTCGCGCAGGCCGTCCATCAGCTCGCTGGGCCAGGTCACCGGCAGTTCCGCCGGGACGACGAGGCCGAGCAGCAGAGCGGTCGGCACGGCGCCCATGGCGGCGATGTCGGCGAGGTTCTGCGCGGCGGCCTTGCGGCCGACGTCGTAGGCCGTGGACCAGTCGCGGCGGAAGTGCCGGCCCTCCAGCAGGATGTCGGTACTGGCCACGACCCTGCGGTCGGGCGCGGAGACCACCGCGGCGTCGTCGCCGGGACCGACCCGGACCGCCGGGGTGGTGGTGAGACGGGAGGTGAGCTCCCTGATGAGCCCGAACTCGCCGAGCTCACCAACAGTGCCCTTCATTTCCCTTTCGACCCTTCTATCCCTGTCCGTGCCCGGTCGCGGGTGGTCCGAGTCCTCGCTACGGTCGAAATGACCGTCAACTCCCCCCGTGCCTGTACCCCGGCGCGCAAGGCCCGGTTCCCGCAGGTCTCCCCGCGACGAGCGGCGACGCGATACCGTGGCGTTCCTTTTCCCCACATGATCCTCGTGGCCGCCCTGGAGGTTCCGTGGTACAGGCGTACATCCTGATCCAGACGGAGGTCGGCAAGGCGTCGACCGTCGCCGAGCTGATCGGCAAGATCCCTGGAGTCATCCAGGCCGAGGACGTGACCGGACCGTACGACGTGATCGTGCGCGCCCAGGCCGACACCGTCGACGACCTGGGCCGCATGGTGGTCGCCAAAGTCCAGCAAGTGGAGGGCATCACCCGTACCCTGACCTGTCCGGTCGTCCATCTGTAGCCCCCGTCTACCCTGTGCCGGTGAACTCTTTCCGTCACCGGCACACCGTCCTGTCCGCGCTCGCGGTGCTGATCACCGCCGCGGGCTGCTCCTCGGCAGACGACAGCGCGTCCACGGCGGTTCCCAGCCCGGACGCGAAGGTCACCGAACTGTGCCGGAACCTGGACGAGGCCCTGCCGGCGAAGGTGGACGGTGAGAGTCGCGACGATCCCGAACCCGCGTCCGAACTGACCGCGGGCTGGGGCGGCGTGGCGATCATACTGCGGTGCGGTGTCGAACGACCCCCGAAGATGGCCGACCCCAAGGTGGCCAACGGCAACGACGCCGACGCGGTGCCGGGCGGAGTGAACGGCGTCGACTGGCTCATGGAGACGCGGGACGACGGCGTGCAGCGCTTCACCACCGCCAACCGCGAGGCCTACGTCGAGATCGAGGTGGCCGGCGGACGGGACGGCACCGGCGTACTGATCGATCTCGCCCCGGCCCTGAAGAAGGCGATCCCCGAGGGGATCGCCTTCTGAGGCGCGCGTGCGCGGTGGCTCAGCGCAGTCCGGTCGACCGGCGCAGCGCCGCCCGCACCAGCAGGTCGACCAGTTCCGGGTAGCTCACCCCGGTGGCCTGCCACATCTGCGGGTACATCGAGATGGGCGTGAAGCCGGGCATGGTGTTGATCTCGTTGATCACGAACTCGCCGTCCTCGGTGAGGAAGAAGTCCGCGCGGACCAGCCCTTCGCAGGAGGCCGCGTCGAACGCCTCCACCGCGAGCCGCCGCACCTCGGCCGTCTCCTCGTCGGTCAGCGGCGCGGGCACGATGCCGGGCGTGGAGTCGATGTACTTGGCCTCGAAGTCGTAGTACGCGTGCGCGTCGGGCGGCGGGATCTCGGCCGGCAGCGAGGCGCGCGGGCCGTCCTCGAACTCCAGCACGCCGCACTCGATCTCGCGGCCGCGCAGCGCCGCCTCGACGAGGATCTTCGGGTCATGGCGCTGGGCCTCGGCGATCGCCTCGTCCAGGCCGGAGATGTCGTCGACCTTGGTGATGCCGATCGACGAGCCCGCGCGGGCGGGCTTCACGAACAGCGGCCAGCCGTGCTCGCCGGCGAAGTCGACGATCTTCCTGCGGGCGGCGGACTCGTCCCGCTGCCACTCGCGCGGCCGGATCACCACGTACGGGCCGACCTTCAGCCCGAAGGAGGTGAACACCCGCTTCATGTACTCCTTGTCCTGGCCGACGGCCGAGGCGAGCACGCCCGAGCCGACGTAGGGGACGCCGGAGAGCTCCAGGAGGCCCTGGAGGGTGCCGTCCTCACCGTAGGGGCCGTGCAGCACCGGGAAGACCACGTCGACCTCGCCGAGCACCTTGGGCACCGAGCCCGGCTCGCTGTAGACGACTTCGCGGCTGGCGGGGTCGACGGGGAGCACCACGCCGCCCTCCGTCGACTCGGCGAGCTGGTCGACGCTGGGCGTACGGCGGTCGCTGATCGCCATGCGTTCCGGTTCGTCGGCGGTGAGCGCCCAGCGGCCGCCGGGGGTGATGCCGATCGGCAGGACGTCGTACGCGGTCCGGTCGATGGCCTTGAGGACGGCACCGGCGGTGACCACGGAGATCCCGTGTTCGGAGCTGCGCCCGCCGAACACGACGGCCACACGCGGCTTGCGGGACGGCTGCTCGGGGCTCTGGGGGAGGTTCTCGGTGCTCATATCGCGATGAGAGTACCTGCCCGCAGGACCGGGACACAGCGCCCGCAACGCCGTGCGTGAGCCGAACGGAGGGGGCCGTCGCTCAGCGTCGTTCGGGCTTCGCGCTGCGCGACATCAGCTCCTCGACGGCGACCACCGGGGGCTTGCCCTCGTGCACGATGGAGACGACCGTCTCGGTGAGCGGCATGTCGACGCCGTGCCGGCGGGCCAGGTCCAGCACCGACTCGCAGGACTTGACGCCCTCCGCGGTCTGCTTGGTGACCGCGATGGTCTCCTTGAGGGTCAGGCCCTTGCCGAGGTTGGTGCCGAAGGTGTGGTTGCGCGACAGCGGCGAGGAGCAGGTGGCCACCAGGTCGCCCAGGCCCGCGAGTCCGGAGAAGGTCAGCGGGTCGGCGCCGAGCGCGACGCCGAGCCGGGTGGTCTCGGCGAGGCCGCGGGTGATGAGCGAGCCCTTGGCGTTGTCGCCGAGCCCCATGCCGTCCGCGATGCCGACGGCGAGACCGATCACGTTCTTCACGGCGCCGCCCAGTTCGCAGCCGACGACGTCGGTGTTGGTGTACGGCCGGAAGTACGGCGTGTGGCAGGAGGCCTGGAGCCGCTGGGCGACGCCTTCGTCGGTGCAGGCCACCACGGCGGCGGCCGGCCTCCGGGCGGCGATCTCCCGGGCCAGGTTGGGGCCGGTGACCACGGCGATGCGGTCGGCGCCGACCTTGGCGACGTCGTCGATCACCTCGCTCATCCGCATCGCGGAGCCGAGTTCGACACCCTTCATCAGCGACACCAGGACCGTGCCGGGCGCGAGCAGCGGCGTCCACTCGGCGAGGTTGCCGCGCAGCGTCTGCGAGGGGACCGCGAGGACGGTGAAGTCGGCGTCGCGCGCGGCCTCGGCGGCGTCCGCGGTGGCCCGCAGGTTCTCCGGGAGTTCGATCCCGGGCAGGTAGTCGGGGTTGGTGCGGGTGGAGTTGACCGCCTCGGCGAGTTCGGGGCGCCGTCCCCACAGCACGACGTCGCAGCCCGCGTCGGCGAGGACCATGCCGAAGGCCGTCCCCCACGATCCGGTGCCGAAGACGGCTGCCTTGACCGGCTCGCTCACGTGCCCAGCCCTTCTTCCCGCGCGGTGGGCCTGCCGTCCCGCGCCCGTTCCTCCCGTTTCTGGGTGTGCGTCCTGCGGCGCTGCTCGATCCGCTCACGGCGCGGGTCGTACGGCGTCTCGGGGGCCTGCTCGCCGCGGATCTGCTCCAGCTGGCGCGTGACGGCCGCCATGATGACCTCCGTCGCCTCCTTGAGCAGTTCCGGGGTCATCTCCCGCTCGTAGAAGCGGTCGAGGTCCACCGGCGGCCCGGCCAGCACGCGGTGGGTCTTGCGCGGCAGCAGGCTGGGCTTCTTCGCGTACGGGGGCAGCAGTTCGTTGGCGCCCCACTGGGCGACCGGGATCACGGGGCACTTGGTCTGCAGGGCGACGCGGGCGGCGCCGGTCTTGCCGGTCATGGGCCAGCCGTCCGGGTCGCGGGTGAGGGTGCCCTCGGGGTAGAAGGCGACGCATTCGCCGCGCTCCACGGCGTCGATCGCGGCCCGGAAGGCGCTGAGCGCGTCGGTGCTCTCGCGGTAGACGGGGATCTGCCCGGTGCCGCGCATCGCGGCGCCGATGAATCCCTTGTTGAAAAGCCCGCTCTTCGCCAGGAATCGCGGAACGCGTCCGGTGTTGTACTGAAAGTGCGCGTAGGCGAAGGGATCGATGTGCGAATTGTGGTTCACCGCGGTGATAAATCCACCCTCGGCCGGAATGTTCTCCATTCCGCGCCAGTCCCGCTTGAGCAGAACCACCAGCGGCGGTTTGCAGAGAACCGCGGCGAAGCGGTACCAGAAGCCGATTCTGCGGCGCGGCACGAGTACACCTTCCTCTTCCGAATGACGGGCCCGGGGCCCGGACCCGGAGGCCAGGTGGGCCGCACAAGTGTCGCCCCGGGCCGCCGGTCTGTCGAGAACACCGTACGCCCCGACCCCCTTGGTCCCCGGTTCCCCGGGTGACAATGGCCGCGACAAGAGAGGGACGTAACACTCGTGCAGTGGACCTTGGTGGTACCCCTGAAGCCGCTGGCCCGGGCCAAGAGCAGGCTCGCGGACACCGCGGACGACGGTCTGCGCCCGGGTCTGGCGCTCGCCTTCGCCCAGGACACGGTGGCGGCCGCGCTGGAATGCCCGGCGGTACGGGATGTGGTGGTCGTCACGGACGACGCCCTCGCCTCCCGGGAGCTGGCCGCGCTGGGCGCCGGAATCGTCCCGGACGAGCCGCGCGGCGGTCTGAACGCGGCCCTCACCCATGGCGCGGCGGTGGCGGGAGCCGCCCGCCGCGCGGCGTGCGTCGCGGCCCTCAACGCCGATCTTCCGGCGCTCCGCCCGTCGGAACTGGCCCGCGTCCTCGACACGGCCGCCGCGTTCCCGCGCGCGTTCCTCGCCGACGCCGCCGGGCTCGGCACGACGTTGCTGGCCGCGAGCCGGGGCCGGGAACTGCGCCCGTTCTTCGGCCCCGCCTCCCGGGCCCGGCACCGGGAGTCCGGGGCCGTGGAGCTGGGCCTCGACGGTGTGGACTCGGTGCGGCAGGACGTGGACACCGGCGACGACCTGCGGGCCGCTCTGGCACTGGGCGTCGGCCCCCACACGGCCGCGGTCGCCGCGCGGTCGCTCATCACCGAGCAGTAGGCTGCCGGCATGCAGGCCACCGCGTACACCTACGACCCCGACAGCCGCAGCGGCCAGGTGCTCCTGGACGACGGCACGCCGGTGCCCTTCGACGCCCCGGCGTTCGACGCGGGGGGCCTGCTGCTGCTGCGTCCCGGGCAGCGGGTGCGCATCGAGACCGAGGGCGAGGGCGGGGCCCGGCGGATCACGCTGGTGACGCTCCAGACGTTCTGACCGCCCGGGGCGCCCCCGGACACACCGCGGGCCGGACTCCCGAGGGAGTCCGGCCCGGCGCGTGAGTGCCGCTTTCCCGAAGGGAGGGGCCCCGGCCCGCTACTTCTTGCGGGCGGTGGTCTTCTTGGCGGTCGTCTTGCGCGCGGTCGACTTCTTGGCGGGCGCCTTCGTGGCCGTCGCCTTCTTCGCCGGGGCCTTCTTGGCGGTCGTCTTCTTCGCGGCGGTGGTCTTCGCCGTCGCCGCGGTCTTGGCGGGCGCCTTCTTGGCCGTGGTCTTCTTGGCCGCCGCCGTCTTGGTGGTGGCCTTCTTCGCCGGGGCCTTCTTCGCCGCCGTCTTCGCGGTGGCGGCCTTCTTCGCCGTCGTCTTCTTCGCGGCGGCCTTCTTGACCGTGGCCGCGGCGCCCCCGCTCAGGCTGCCCTTGGGCGCCTTCTTGACCGAGACCTCACCACCACGCGGCAGCTTCTTCGAGCCGCTCACCAGGTCCTTGAAACCCTGCCCCGCGCGGAAGCGCGGAACGGAGGTCTTCTTGACCCGAACCCGCTCGCCCGTCTGGGGGTTACGGGCGTAACGGGCCGGGCGGTCGACCTTCTCGAACGAACCGAAGCCGGTGACCGAAACCCGCTCACCCGAGACGACCGCGCGGACGATGGCGTCCAGTACGTGGTCGACGGCATCGGCGGCCTGCTGGCGGCCGCCCACCTTGTCGGCAATCGCTTCTACGAGCTGCGCCTTGTTCACGTCTTCCCCTTCGGAGACATCGCCAGAACGAATGTGTTCAAGCTTTTTCGCACGTTAGGCAGATATATACCGCAAATCAAACACGAAACGGGCTAATCACCCTTGTGCCGCAACGAACTCGGCTGTCTCGACTGGTTCAGCGTTCCTCTTCGGGGAATCGACCCTCGTCGAGGTCCTCGGTGAACCGCTCCAGACGCCTTGCCGCACCGGCAAGATCGTGTTTGGCCGCGGCCGTAATGACCAGCAGCTTCCGGGTCAGCGCCATCCGTACGCCCTCCGGGACTTGCAGTGCGCGCACTTTTGCGTGCGCTTCCTTGAGCTGGAGCGCGACCGCCGCATAGAGCTGGAGTTGGCCGTCGTGTTCCATGCACAGATTGTGCCATCTGGGGCGAGTTGTCGCCTGCCCAGGGGGCAACTGCCGCCTCGGACGACCGTCCGGACACACGCGAAGATCACGGGCACGTGACACGTGTACCCCGACAACCACCTTCATAACGCGGCGAGTTGAGGACCCTCAAGAGGGCACGCGGAACCGGGCGGGGGCAGACGCGCCCGTACCCCCGATCGGGGCGATCGGGGGTACGGGAGGGGTGATCCGGTGGCCGAAAGTCGACCTCTGGCGAGGACTTCGGCCGCGGTGGGGGTCAGGCCGTGAGCGTCCTCGGCTTGAACGACGGGCGCTTCGCCTCGTACGCGGCGATGTCCGCCTCGTTCTGCAGCGTGATGGAGATGTCGTCGAGCCCGTTCAGCAGCCGCCAGCGGGAGTTCTCGTCGAGCTCGAAGGAGGCGGTGACGCCCTCGGCGCGTACCTCGCGGGCCCGGAGGTCGACGGTGATCTCGGCGGTGGGGTCGGCCTCGGTGAGCTCCCACAGCGCGTCCACGGTCTTCTGGTCGAGGACCACCGTCAGCAGGCCGTTCTTCAGCGAGTTGCCGCGGAAGATGTCGGCGAAGCGGGAGGAGATCACGGTCTTGAAGCCGTAGTTCTGCAGCGCCCAGACGGCGTGCTCGCGGGAGGAGCCGGTGCCGAAGTCGGGACCGGCGACCAGCACGCTCGCACCCGCGCGCTCGGGCTGGTTGAGGATGAAGGAGGCGTCCTTGCGCCAGGCCTCGAACAGCCCGTCCTCGAACCCGTCGCGCGTCACCTTCTTGAGCCAGTGGGCGGGGATGATCTGGTCGGTGTCGACGTTGCTGCGGCGCAGCGGGACGGCCCGGCCGGTGTGGGTGGTGAATGCTTCCATGGCTGATCAGACTCCAGCGGGCGTGGGGGCGGCGGCGAGGTCGGCCGGGGAGGCCAGGTGACCGAGGACCGCGGTGGCGGCGGCGACCTGCGGGGACACCAGGTGGGTGCGGCCGCCCTTGCCCTGCCGGCCCTCGAAGTTGCGGTTGGAGGTGGAGGCGGAGCGCTCACCGGGGGCGAGCTGGTCGGGGTTCATGCCCAGGCACATCGAGCAGCCCGCGTGCCGCCACTCGGCGCCGGCCTCCTTGAAGACCACGTCCAGGCCCTCGGAGACGGCCTGCAGGCCCACCCGCGCGGAGCCGGGGACGACCAGCATCCGCACGCCGTCGGCGACTTTGCGGCCCTTGATGATGTCCGCGGCGGCGCGCAGGTCCTCGATGCGGCCGTTGGTGCAGGAACCTACGAAGACGGTGTCCACGTTGATGGAGCGCAGCGCCTGGCCGGCCTCCAACCCCATGTACTCCAGGGCCTTTTCGGCGGCGAGCCGCTCCGAGGCGTCTTCGTACGAAGCCGGGTCGGGGACGGACGCCGAAAGCGGGGCGCCCTGGCCCGGGTTGGTGCCCCAGGTGACGAACGGCGACAGTTCGGCGGCCTCGATGACGACCTCGGCGTCGAACTCGGCGTCCTCGTCGGTCCTCAGCGTCTTCCAGTAGGCGACGGCCGCGTCCCAGTCCTCGCCCTTCGGGGCGTGCGGACGGCCCTCGAGGTAGGCGAACGTCGTCTCGTCGGGGGCGATCATGCCCGCGCGGGCGCCGGCCTCGATCGACATGTTGCAGATGGTCATCCGGGCCTCCATCGAGAGCTTCTCGATGGCCTCGCCGCGGTACTCCAGGACGTATCCCTGGCCGCCGCCGGTGCCGATCCTCGCGATGATCGCCAGGATCAGGTCCTTGGCCGTGACACCCTCGGGCAGTTCGCCGTTGACGGTGATCGCCATGGTCTTCGGACGGGCCATGGGCAGCGTCTGGGTGGCCAGGACGTGCTCGACCTGGGAGGTGCCGATGCCGAACGCGAGTCCGCCGAAGGCGCCGTGCGTGGAGGTGTGCGAGTCGCCGCAGACGACGGTCATGCCGGGCTGGGTCAGACCCAGCTGCGGGCCCACGACGTGCACGACGCCCTGCTCGACGTCGCCCAGCGGGTGCAGCCGGACGCCGAACTCGGCGGCGTTCTTGCGCAGCGTCTCCAGCTGGACCCGGGAGACCGGGTCGGCGATCGGCTTGTCGATGTCGAGGGTCGGGGTGTTGTGGTCCTCGGTCGCGATGGTGAGGTCGAGACGGCGCACCCGGCGGCCGCTCTTACGCAGGCCGTCGAAGGCCTGCGGGCTGGTCACCTCGTGCAGCAGGTGCAGATCGATGAAGAGGAGGTCGGGCTCGCCCTCGGCGCGCCGGACGACGTGGTCGTCCCAGACCTTCTCCGCGAGTGTCCTACCCATCGCTGTCCCTCCGGCCGGCAGGTGGTGCGCCGGCCCAACTAGATCTGTGGGGAGACGGCGCCCGCACCCCTGCTTCCGGGCGTCCGCCGCCAGGCCCGGTGGTCCACGGGCCGCGTTGCTTCCGTGCTTCCAGGGTGGCGGGTTCCACCGAAAATTGAACTTGCGTTTCACAGAGTGAGACGCAAGTATCGTTGCATGGACAACAGTAGCGGCGTCGGCGTTCTGGACAAGGCGGCCCTCGTCCTGAGCGCTCTGGAGTCCGGTCCGGCCACCCTCGCGGGGTTGGTCGGGGCGACCGGACTGGCACGACCCACGGCCCACCGCCTGGCCGTGGCGCTGGAACACCACCGCATGGTGGCGCGCGACATGCAGGGCCGTTTCATTCTCGGCCCGCGCCTGGCCGAACTGGCCGCGGCGGCGGGCGAGGACCGGCTGCTCGCCACGGCGGGCCCGGTGCTCACGCACCTGCGCGACGTGACCGGCGAGAGCGCCCAGCTCTACCGCCGCCAGGGCGACATGCGCATCTGCGTCGCCGCGGCGGAGCGCCTCTCGGGCCTGCGGGACACGGTGCCGGTGGGCTCCACGCTCACGATGAAGGCCGGTTCCTCGGCGCAGATCCTGATGGCCTGGGAGGAGCCGGAGCGGCTGCACCGGGGGCTGCAGGGCGCCCGGTTCACGGCGACGGCCCTCTCGGGCGTACGACGCCGGGGCTGGGCCCAGTCGATCGGTGAGCGCGAGCCGGGCGTGGCGTCCGTCTCCGCGCCGGTGCGCGGGCCGTCGAACCGGGTGGTGGCCGCCGTCTCGGTCTCCGGCCCCATCGAGCGCCTGTCCCGCCACCCGGGCCGGATGCACGCCCAGGCCGTCATCGACGCCGCCGGCCGCCTCTCGGAGGCACTGCGCCGCTCCTGAAACCCGTCCGTACCGCCCCGTGGGAACGGGCCCGCCCCAACGCCGCGGCAGGCCCTCCCCCGGCTCCCGGACACGTGTGCCGGAACGCCGAAAGCCCTCCACCGAGGTGGAGGGCTTTCACCGTGTACCCCCGACCGGATTCGAACCGGCGCTACCGCCTTGAGAGGGCGGCGTGCTAGGCCGCTACACAACGGGGGCGTGGATCATACGTTGCCGCAGATCCTGCTGGTCTACCTGGACTCGAACCAAGACTAACTGAACCAGAATCAGTCGTGCTGCCAATTACACCATAGACCAATGATGGTTTAGACCAGTCAGTACCCCCGACCGGATTCGAACCGGCGCTACCGCCTTGAGAGGGCGGCGTGCTAGGCCGCTACACAACGGGGGCCCTAGCAGTCCCGAGATGATCGGAACCAGTACCCCCGACCGGATTCGAACCGGCGCTACTGCCTTGAGAGGGCAGCGTGCTAGGCCGCTACACAACGGGGGCTTGCGGATGTGATCCGCGGGTGCAGATGAGCTCTGCGAGCTGGCCTACCTGGACTCGAACCAAGACTAACTGAACCAGAATCAGTCGTGCTGCCAATTACACCATAGGCCACTGGAACGCAAGCCCCTGGGGGGTTCTTGTTCTAGTTCGACGCTTGGGGTTCCGGCCTTCCGGCCCGCTCCCCTCGGCGCAGGAAGAACATTACCCGAAGGTGGACGGGGCTCCAAAACGAGTATCGGCGGCGAGCACCGCGGGGAGTTCGGAGAGGGAGGCGATACGACGCGGCCCCACGGGCGGTTCGACGGCCACCCACTTCTTCCCGCGGTCGATCCACACCGACAGCAGCCCGGCCTCCGCGGCGCCCCGGCCGTCGATCTCCGGGTGGTCACCGACGTACGCCACCTGGTCCGGGGGCAGCGCCAGCGCGTCACAGGCGGCGAGGAACGCGCCGGCCTCGGGCTTGGAGACGCCCAGCTCGGCGGCGCACAGGATGGCCTCGAAGCGGTCGTGGACGCCGAGGACGCGCAGCTTGCGGTCCTGGACGTGGAGGCTGGAGTTGGAGAGCACCGCGTGGCGGTGGCTGGCGGCGAGGGCGTCGAGGACGGGCAGCACGTCCGGGAAGAGGCTCCAGGCGGACTCGTAGTGCGCGACGTACCGCCGGAACCAGTCGTCGGCCTCGGCGTCCGTCAGCTCCGGGCGGTCCAGGAAGATCCGGGTGCGGTCGCGCCGCTGCGTCTCGAAGTCCACCTCCCGCGCGGCGAACCGCGCCCACTGCTGCTCGGTGACCTCCTGCCAGCGCACGAGGGCCTCCTCGGCCGTCCCGTACCCGGCGAGGAGCCCTTCGGCCACCAGATGGGCGCGCATGCCCTCGCGGTCGGCGGTGGTGTAGTCGAAGAGGGTGTCGTCCACGTCCCAGACAACTGCTCGGATCACCATGCCACCGACGGTACAGCCGAACCGGCCGGGGGCTCGGGGGTCGTCCCCCGACGGACGCAGCGGCGTCCGGGCCGGGCGCCGGAAGGCCGGCCGGGCCCGGCCGCGGATGTCGCCCGCGGCCGCGATGCCGCCCTCGTCCCGGGCCTCGTGACCGGCGACCACGAGCCGGCGCTGCGGCTGCTCGACGACGACGGCCCGGTTGCAGGCCGGCCTGTCCCCGAAGAGGCGCGGGTCGATGTCCTCACGGCGCAGGTGTCCGGCCTGCGGAGAACCCGGCGGCGGCGCCGTCGGCACCGGCCGTGCGGGGGTACGGCAAGGGCGGCAGCCTTCCCGGCTGCCGCCCTTCGCGCGTGCGTCCGCGCGTTACGCCGCCAGCCTCGCCAGCGCCGCGTCGATCCTCGCCAGCGTCTTCTCCTTGCCCAGGATCTCCAGGGACTCGAAGAGCGGCAGGCCGACCGTGCGGCCGGTGACGGCGACGCGGACCGGGGCCTGGGCCTTGCCGAGCTTGAGGCCGTGGGCCTCGCCGGCGGCCAGGACGGCCTCCTTGAGGGACTCGGGGGACGTCCAGTCGGCGGCCTCCAGCTTCTCGCGGGCCGTGCGGAGCAGGGCGTCGCTGCCCTCCTTCATGGCCTTGTTCCAGGACGCCTCGTCGAAGACCGGCTCCGGCAGGAACAGGAAGTCGACGTTGTCCGTGATCTCCGACAGCACCTTCAGGCGGGTCTGCGCGTGCGGGGCGATCGCCTGCCACTTGGCCTCGTCGAAGGCCTCCGGGGCCCAGGGGGCGAAGGGGGCCTTGAGCCAGGGTGCGCAGCGCTCGGTGAAGTCCTTCACGTCGAGCATGCGGATGTGGTCGGCGTTGATCGCCTCGCACTTCTTCAGGTCGAAGCGGGCCGGGTTCGGCTGCACGTCCGCGATGTCGAAGGCCGCGATCATCTCGTCGATCGAGAAGACGTCCTGGTCGGCGGAGAGCGACCAGCCGAGCAGGGAGAGGTAGTTGAGCAGGCCCTCGGGGAGGAAGCCGCGCTCGCGGTAGAGGTTGAGGGAGGACTGCGGGTCGCGCTTGGAGAGCTTCTTGTTGCCCTCGCCCATCACGTACGGCAGGTGGCCGAAGGCCGGGGTGCTCTTGGCGATGCCCAGCTCGGTCAGTGCCTTGTAGAGGGCGATCTGGCGGGGGGTGGAGGAGAGCAGGTCCTCGCCGCGCAGGACGTGGGTGATCTCCATCAGGGCGTCGTCGACCGGGTTGACCAGCGTGTAGAGCGGGGCCCCGTTGGCGCGGACGATGCCGTAGTCCGGGACGTTCTCCGGGGTGAAGGTCAGTTCGCCGCGGACCAGGTCGGTGAAGGTGATCGTCTCGTCGGGCATCCGGAAGCGGACGATCGGCTCGCGGCCCTGGGCCTTGTAGTCCTCGACCTGGGCGTCGGTCAGCTCGCGGCAGTGGCCGTCGTAGCCGGAGGGCCTGCCGGCGGCGCGGGCGGCCTCGCGGCGGCTGTCCAGCTCCTCCTGGGAGCAGTAGCAGCGGTAGGCGTGGCCGGCTTCGAGGAGCTTCGCCGCGACGTCCTTGTAGAGGTCCATGCGCTGCGACTGGCGGTACGGCGCGTGCGGGCCGCCGATCTCGGGGCCCTCGTCCCAGTCGAAGCCGAGCCAGCGCATGGAGTCCAGCAGCTGGTCGTACGACTCCTCGGAGTCGCGGGCCGCGTCGGTGTCCTCGATGCGGAAGACCAGGGTGCCGCCGTGGTGCTTGGCGAACGCCCAGTTGAACAGGGCGGTGCGGACCAGGCCCACATGGGGGTTACCGGTGGGCGACGGGCAGAAACGGACGCGGACGGGAGTGCCGGATGCGCTAGCCACGCTTGACAACCTTGTTGGTGAGAGTGCCGATGCCTTCGATGGTGACGGCGACCTCGTCGCCGACGTGGAGGGGGCCGACCCCGGCCGGGGTGCCCGTGAGGACGACGTCGCCGGGGAGCAGCGTCATGGCCTCGGAGATGTTGACGATCAGGTCCTCGATGGAGTGGATCATCTCGCTGGTGCGGCCGAGCTGGCGCTGGGCGCCGTTGACCGTGAGCTGGATGGTCAGGTCGCCCGCGGCGGCGAGGTCGAGGTCCGTCTCCACCCAGGGGCCGAGCGGGCAGGAGGTGTCGAAACCCTTGGCCCGGGCCCACTGCTTCTCGCGCTTCTGGACGTCGCGCGCGGTGATGTCGTTGGCGCAGGTGTAGCCGAAGATCACGTCCTTGACGCGTTCGCGCGGGACCTCGCGGCACATCCGGCCGATGACCACGGCCAGCTCGGCCTCGTGGTGCACCTCCTGGGAGAAGGAGGGGTACTGGATGTCGTCGCCGGGGCCGATCACGGAGGTGGCGGGCTTGAAGAAGGCGAAGGGGGCGTCGGGGACCTCGTTGCCGAGTTCCTTCGCGTGTTCGGCGTAGTTGCGGCCGAAGGCCACCACCTTGTTGGGGAGCACCGGGGGCAGCAGCCTGACCTTGCTCACCGGGACCTTGGTGCCGGAGAGCTCGTAGTCCGCGAACGGGATGCCCTTGATGATGTCCAGGACGAGTTCGTCCTGCTTCTCGCCCTCGACCGCGCCGAAGGCGACGTTCCCGTCGATGGAGAATCTGGCGATGCGCACGGGATGCTTGTCCCCTTGACCGATCGGCTGAAGTCTGACGCTCCAGGCTAACGCGCAGGGGTCCTCGCCCCGCGCAACGACGAGGGGCGCCCCCGTCGCCGTGGGGCGCCCCTCGTCCGGTGGGCCTTGAGTGTTTCGCGGCCGGTGTCCGTATGGACCGGTGTCACTGCGCGGCGTCGGCCGCGACCGGGATCTCCATGAGGATGGTGCGCTTGGGGTTGGCAGTCTGGGCCGGGAGGTCGACGGTGTGCTCCTGCTGGACCGGCGTCTGCAGTTCGTCGGCGCCGTTCAGGTGGGCCAGCGTGGTGCGCCGCGGGTTGGCGATCTTGTGGAACATCGTCGTCGTCTTCACTGTTTACTTGACCCTGTCTGTTCACGGGCGCCCGGAGGGGGTCGGAGACCCCGGCGAGGGCGCGGGTTGTCGGTTTCGCCATCCCTGTAAAGCGTCAGGCTAAACATGCGATTCCCCGCCGATCGCGGCCGGAGGCATTGATCAGTGTGTGAGTTTGCTCACGGATCGCCGGACAAACCGCCCATTCCGACTCGGGTCCCGTCGACACGGAATCGGACATTCACCCACTGAAGCCACCATTCCGCTCCTGATCATGGCGACTGGGACACCCGGGCCGCCCCGCCGACTCGCGCCCATATGTCCCTTATTGGGGAGGTCGCTTTCTACCCCCGGTGATTCGTCACTCACGTGGTGTCACGTATCTCACGGGTAGGGCCATGGGCCTTGTTGGAGGTCCTGCACTGTGCTGGAATTCCACGGAACCGCCGCAGGATCGAGCCGGCGCACAGGGGGCGCACAGACGCGCCGAGTGGCGGGCGAGAAGGGGGAACCAGCGCCGGTCACTCACGACCACCACGGGGCGTATTCAGGGCGCCCCTATGACGCCGACACCGTGCCTCGCCGTTCACGCGGAGAGGTGCCTGGTTCAGAGGTTGCGACGCTAGTGCAGGGACGTTTCAAGAGGGATGGCAGCGCTTCGGCGGAGCCGGAGCCGCACGGCGGGACTGGCCCCAAGGCCGTCAGCTCCTCGCCCCAGCACGCCCAGAACCAGGGCCCGACCACGCCCGGGAACGGCGGCGAAGGCCCCGCCGCGCCGGCCGGAGCACCGGGTACGGCGTCGGCCGCGCCGAAGGGGCCGACCGGCCCGGGGCCGCGAATAGCCCTGCGGAACTGGCGGATCTCGACCCGTCTGGTGTCGCTGCTCGCCCTCCCGGTGGTCGCGGCCACCTCGCTGGGCGCACTGCGCATCAACCAGTCGATGGACGACATCCAGCAGCTCGACAACATGAAGCTGCTGACGGACATGACCAAGCAGGCCACCGAACTGGCCGCCGCGCTCCAGGAGGAGCGCGACCAGTCGGCCGGCCCGCTGGCGCACGGCGGCAAGGCCACCGACTTCTCGGTCAAGGGCCACCGCGAGAAGACCGACCGGGCGCGCAACCTCTTCATCGACAGCTCCGAGGAGATCGACGACGCCAGCAAGGACGGCAACCTCAAGGGCGTCCGCGACAACCTGGTGCAGCTCGCCGGTGAGCTGGGCGAGCTCGAGAAGATCCGCAACACGGCGTTCCAGTCGGAGCGGAACTCCACGCAGACCGTCGAGGGCTACCACCGTCTGATCGAGAAGCTGGTCGAGCTCTCGCAGGACATGGCGGAGGCGACCAGCAACCCCGAGATGATCCAGCGCACCCGTGCCCTGGCGTCCTTCTCCTCCGCCAAGGAGTACGCGTCGATCCAGCGCGCGGTCCTCGCCGCGGCGCTGCCCGCCAGCAACACCACCAAGGGCGATCTCTCCGACAACGACCGGCTCTACGCCGAGTCGGCGCTGGCCAGCCAGAAGTCCGAGATCCGCAGCTTCAAGAGCATCTACGGCGACGTCGCCGCCACCGAGCTGCTGCTGCCGATCGAGGAGGGCAACGCCACGATCAAGGCCACCGACGAGTACGCCGGGCGTGCCCTGGCCTCGCAGTACGGCCTCTCGTCGGTCGGCAAGCGGTCCTACCGGGACTGGCTGGACGACAGCTCCATCAAGCTCCAGCAGATGAAGAACATCGAGCTCCATCTGCTCGAGGACATGGAACAGAAGGCCCGTGAGCTGCGCAGCGCCACCGAGCGCGACGCGATCGTCTCCGGTGTGCTGATCCTGATCGTGCTCGGTGTGTCGCTGGTCGGCGCCTTCGTCGTGGCCCGCTCCATGATCCGCTCGCTGCGCCGGCTGGAGGACACCGCCACCAAGGTCGCCCAGGAACGCCTGCCCGACCTGGTCAAGCAGCTCTCCGAGTCCGACCCGCAGGACGTCGACACGTCCGTGGAGTCGGTCGGTGTGCACTCCCGGGACGAGATCGGCAAGGTGGCCGCGGCCTTCGACGACGTGCACCGCGAGGCGGTTCGCCTCGCCGCCGAGCAGGCCCTGCTGCGGGGCAACGTCAACGCGATGTTCACCAACCTCTCGCGCCGCTCCCAGGGTCTGATCCAGCGCCAGCTGTCGCTGATCTCCGAGCTGGAGTCCCGCGAGGCCGACCCGGACCAGCTGTCCTCGCTGTTCAAGCTGGACCACCTCGCCACGCGTATGCGCCGTAACGGTGAGAACCTGCTGGTCCTCGCGGGCGAGGAGCCCGGCCGCCGGTGGACCCGTCCGGTCCCGCTGGTCGACGTGCTCCGTGCCGCCGCCTCCGAGGTGGAGCAGTACGAGCGCATCGAGCTGGCCTCCGTGCCGAGCACCGAAGTGGCCGGCCGCGTGGTCAACGACCTCGTGCACCTGCTCGCCGAGCTGCTGGAGAACGCGACCTCGTTCTCCTCGCCGCAGACCAAGGTCAAGGTCACCGGTCACGCGCTGCCCGACGGCCGGGTGCTGATCGAGATCCACGACACCGGTATCGGTCTGTCGCCGGAGGACCTGGCGGCGATCAACGAGCGGCTCGCCGCGCCGCCCACCGTGGACGTCTCCGTCTCCCGCCGCATGGGTCTGTTCGTGGTCGGCCGGCTGTCGCAGCGCCACGGCATCCGCATCCAGCTGCGTCCGTCGGACTCCGGTGGTACGACCGCGCTGGTCATGCTGCCCGTCGACGTCGCCCAGGGCGGCAAGAAGCCGCAGGGCAAGCCGGGCCAGCCGGGCGCGGGTGGCGGTGGCCCCGCCGCCGCGCAGGCGGCCGCGGGTGCCGCGGCCGCACGGCGTGCCGCCGGCGCCGGCCAGTCCGCGGGCGGTGCCCTCGGTGCCGGCGCGTCCGGCGGTGGCCTGCTCGGTGCCGGTCAGGGTCCGCGGGCCGCGCTGCCCGGGCGGGACGGCGCGGGCCGGCCCGACGGAGCGCGGGGGCCGCAGGGCCAGCCGGGCAACTCCACGCCGTCGCTGTTCGACCGGGGTGCTCCCGGTGCGGCTCCGCAGGGCCGTCCGGCTCCGGCCGGCTTCGGCGGCCAGGCGCCCGGTGCCCCGCAGGGCATGCAGGCCGCCGGCCCGGGCGGACAGCAGCAGCAACAGGACGCCTTCGGCGGCGGTGGCGGCCAGGTGCCGCAGCAGCGCGGCAACGGAAAGCCCGAGCGCGGCCGTCGTCCGCAGCTGCCGCCGCGCGGTGGTGCGCGCCCTGAGCTGCCCGGCGGCGACCAGCAGCAGCGCGTGCCCAGCTGGAGCGACGAGAACGCCCAGCCGCCGGTGCCGCGCGCCTCGCTGGACGTCCCGCGCGGTCACGAGGAGCCGGACGTCACCCGGACCTCGGCCATGCCCCGGTTCGACGACCGGCAGGGCCCCGGCGCGACGGCGGAGATCCCCCGGTTCGACGAACGTCAGAACCCCGGTGCGCCCGCCTACGGCACCCCCGGTGCGAACGGCGTCCAGCACACGGGCCAGTACGCCCAGCCCGGTGCGAACGGTGTGCAGAACACGGGCCAGTACGCCCGCGGGGACGGCTTCGGCGCCCCGCAGGGCGGCCCGGGCGGGCAGAACCCGGCCGTGACGGGCCAGTTCCCCGTCCCGCAGAACTACGACAACGGCTCCACCGGCCAGTTCCCGACGCCGGGCCAGGACAACGGCTCCACCGGCCAGTTCCCGATGCCCGGCCGGGACAACGGTGCCACGGGCCAGTTCCCGACGCCGGGCCAGGACAACGGTGCCACGGGCCGTCACTCCCTCCCGGAGCGTCCGAACGCCGCGGGCCCGGCCGTCACCGGCCAGTTCGAGCGTCCGCAGCCGAACGGCACGCACGGAGCCGGCCCGGCCGCCCCGCGTCCGTCGGCCCCGCAGCAGCGGTCCGACGAGCGCGCGGTGTCCGACGCGTGGGCGCTGCCGCCCGCGTCCGGTCCGGGCGACGGCCGTACGCCGCTGTACGACACGCTGGAGACCAACTGGTTCCACGGTGGCGGACAGGAGCAGGCCAACGGCTCGGCTCCGGCACCCCAGCAGCAGCAACAGCAGCCGCAGGCCCCCACCGGTCCGCAGCGGTCCGCTTCCACTTCCTGGCGCAGCTCGCCCAACGACGAGCTGGTCCGGCAGGCCGAACGCGTCCGGCAGCCGGCCGCGGGCGGCGTCACCACCTCCGGCCTGCCGCGCCGGGTGCCCAAGGCGAACCTCGTCCCGGGCACGGCTCAGCAGCAACAGCACCAGAGCGGTCCTCAGGTCTCGCGCGCCCCCGATGACGTGCGCGGCCGGCTGACCAATCTCCGTCGGGGTATCGCACAGGGTCGTCAGGCCGGTACCACCCAGACCGGCACCTTCCCGAACCCCACTCACCAGCAGGAGCGTTAGTTGAGCCCGATGAGCCAGGCGGCACAGAACCTCAACTGGTTGATCACCAACTTCGTGGACAACACCCCCGGGGTGTCCCACACCGTCGTCGTGTCCGCCGACGGTCTTCTGCTGGCCATGTCCGAGGGGTTCCCGCGCGACCGCGCGGACCAGCTCGCGGCCGTCGCTTCGGGACTGACCTCCCTGACGGCCGGCGCCTCCCGGATCTTCGAAGGCGGCAACGTGGCCCAGACGGTCGTCGAGATGGAGAGGGGATTCCTCTTCCTCATGTCCGTCTCGGACGGCTCGTCCCTGGCCGTTCTCGCGCACCCCGAGTGCGACATCGGCCTCGTCGGCTACGAGATGGCGCTCCTGGTCGACCGCGCGGGGGCGGTCCTCACCCCGGACCTGCGCGCCGAACTACAGGGAAGTCTGCTCCACTGATCGGCCCCGGCACCACCCGTCTCACCAAATCACCGTCCGGCCGCCACATTCCCCCCACCGGCCCTGTCAGACGGCTTGACTGACCGACTTGCTGTCCCGTCCGGAGGACCCATGACCCCGCCCACCGCCTCTCATGATCCGTACGCGGAACCGTACGAGGACGAGGGCGACCAGCCGCTGGTGCGTCCCTATGCGATGACCGGCGGCCGGACCAGGCCGCGTTATCAGCTGGCCATCGAGGCACTGATCAGTACGACGGCCGACCCGGCAGCGCTCATGGGGCTCCTTCCGGAGCACCAGCGCATCTGCCATCTGTGCCGTGAGGTGAAGTCGGTCGCCGAGGTCTCGGCGCTGCTCAACATGCCACTGGGTGTTGCCCGGATCCTGGTGGCCGACTTGGCGGAGGCGGGACTCGTCGCCGTGCACCAGCCGGGCGGCGACGAGACGACCGGCGCCCCGGATGTGACACTGCTCGAAAGGGTGCTCAGTGGACTTCGCAAGCTCTAGCGGCGGGACGGTCTCCGACAGCCGTACCACCACGTCCGCGAAGATCGTGGTGGCGGGCGGCTTCGGCGTGGGCAAGACCACGTTCGTCGGCGCCGTCTCGGAGATCAACCCGCTGCGCACCGAGGCCGTGATGACCTCCGCCAGCGCGGGCATCGACGACCTCACCCACACCGGGGACAAGACCACCACCACGGTGGCCATGGACTTCGGCCGTATCACCCTGGACCAGGACCTGATCCTGTACCTGTTCGGCACGCCCGGCCAGGACCGCTTCTGGTTCATGTGGGACGACCTGGTGCGCGGCGCCATCGGCGCGGTGGTCCTGGTGGACACCCGCCGGCTGGCGGACTGCTTCCCGGCGGTGGACTACTTCGAGAACAGCGGACTGCCCTTCGTGGTCGCCCTCAACGGGTTCGACGGGCAGCAGCCCTACCAGCCGGAAGAGGTGCGCGAAGCGCTCCAGATCGGACCCGACACCCCGATCATCACCACCGACGCCCGCCACCGCGCGGACGCGAAGAGCGCGCTGATCACACTGGTCGAGCACGCCCTCATGGCGCGCCTCAGGTAGAGCCAAACAAAAAGCGGCATACGGCAGTTGCCGTAGACGCACCGGAGCCGGCCGTGTCCTTCGACACGGCCGGCCCCGGTGTTCATAACGTTTCGGCAGAGGAATCGGAGAAGGCCGACACGCGACGCGGTCGCGCGGTACCGCTGCGCGCACGAAGCGCTCGCCTTTTGCTGAAGCTCGTTCTTTATGACCGTTTTATCTGGGACTTACATCACTCGGATTCCTCGCCTTCCAGTGTTTGGAAGAGCGCTGGTCGGCATGCTGGAATGCCTGAACTGCCCATTGGTCAAAGACGTACTCCGTAGTCGATGGCACACCGGGCTCTGAGACACTGCGGCACAACGTTGGTGCCGACCGCCGAGAGGTTGTTGGTCGAGTGAGGCGAAGCAAGAACAGTCCCGAGCCGTCGGCCCGGGGCAACTTCACGCCGCCGTCGCGCACAGCGGCGCCCGCCCCCGTACCCGGTCCCGAACCGACGGCCGCGCCCGCCAAGAGCGGAGGACGCCTCTCCCCGCGCAACTGGCGCGTGACGACCAGGCTGAACGCGATCCTGCTCATACCCGTGCTGGTCGGCCTGGTCATGGGCGGCTTCCAGGTGAAGGGCTCGATCGACACCTGGAACGAGGCCGAGGACGCGGAGAACACCGCGCGTCTGGTGCAGGCCTCCCTCACCTACGCCAACGCCCTCTACAACGAGCGGGACGTCACCGCGGTCCCCCTGCTGCAGGGCAAGGGCAAGAACGACCCGGACGTCACCAAGGCCCGCGCCGCGACCGACAAGGCCGCCGACGCCTTCGACGAGGCCGCGCAGAACATGCCGGACAAGCCCGGCCTGAAGCGCCGGATGGAGCTGTTCCGCGAGGCCGAGCCCCAGCTGACCGCGCTGCGCGCCGGGGCCTACACCTCCAAGCTCAAGGGCGTCGCGACCGAGGAGGGCTACGTCACCGTCGCCCACCCCCTGATGGAGTTCGCCAACGACCTCGGGCTGGGCACCGGCAACATCACCAGCTACGGACGTACGGTCTACGCGATCTCGCTGACCAAGTCGGCGCTGTCGCTGCAGCGTTCCATCGGCATGCACATGCTGGTGAAGCCCGGCCCGACCGACAGCCAGCTCGCCAGCCAGCGCGTCGCTCTCACCTCCTACGCCTACCTCGAGCGCATCGCCATCGAGGAGTACCGGGGCGGTGGCACCGAGGCCGACGTGGAGAAGCTGGAGCAGACGGCGCAGCGGATCCAGGCCGAGGGCACGGCCATGGCCCGGGACGCCAAGCAGCGGGACCCCGACTACGTGGCGCCGCCCGCGAAGCCGGAGACGATGATCTCCGAGCTGGGCCGGCTCCCCTCCACGGACGCGGCCGCGCGTGCCGAACTCGCCGCCCAGGGCATCACCCCCGCCAACTGGTGGTCTGTGAACACCCTCAAGTTCGACGGTTACCGCGAGATCGAGTCCGACCTCACCGACACCGCGGTGAGCGAGGCCGCCCAGATCGCCGACGACGCCCAGCGCGACGCCCTCATCACCGGTGCCGCCGTCGTCATCGCCCTGCTCGCCGCGTTCATCCTGGCCGGCATGGTGGCCCGCCAGATGAGCCGCTCCATGCGCCAGCTGCGCAACGCCGCCTTCGGCATCGCCGAGCAGCGGCTGCCGATGCTGGTCGACCAGCTCTCCCGCACCGACCCCGGCCGGGTCGACACCAAGGTCGCGCCGATCCCGATCTCCACCACCGACGAGATCGGCGAGGTCGCCCGCGCCTTCGACCAGGTCCACCGCGAAGCCGTCCGGCTCGCCTCCGAGCAGGCGCTGCTGCGGGGCAACATCAACGCGATCTTCACCAACCTGTCGCGTCGCAACCAGTCGCTGATCGAGGGCCAGCTGACCCTGATCACCGACCTGGAGAACAACGAGGCCGACCCGGACCAGTTGGAGAACCTCTTCCGCCTGGACCACCTGGCCACCCGTATGCGCCGCAACGGCGAGAACCTCCTGGTCCTCGCGGGCGAGGAGCCCGGCCGCCGCTGGGACCAGCCGGTGCCGCTGGTCGACGTGCTGCGGGCCGCCTCCTCCGAGGTGGAGCAGTACGAGCGCATCGAGCTGTCCGGCGTTCCCGAGGCCGAGATCCACGGCCGTGCGGTGACCGACCTCGTGCACCTGCTCGCCGAGCTCCTGGAGAACGCCACCACGTTCTCCTCGCCCCAGACCAAGGTCCGGGTCACCGCGACCCGTCTCCCCGACGGCCGCGTGATGGTCGAGATCCACGACAAGGGCATCGGCCTCACCGCCGAGGACTTCGCGGACATCAACCACAAGCTGGCCAACCCGCCCACCGTCGACGCCGCGATCTCCCAGCGCATGGGCCTGTTCGTGGTCGGCCGGCTGTCCGACCGGCACGGCATCCGGGTCCAGCTGCGCCCCTCGGGCGAGCAGGCCGGCACCACCTCGCTGGTCATGCTGCCGGACGCGATCACCCACGGTGGCGGCGGCGAGCAGCAGGTGGAGCGCAACGAGTTCACGGTCTCGCAGATCATCCCGGAGCAGAACTTCCAGGGTGAGGACTTCGGCCGGCAGCCGCTGCGCACCGCCGCGGAGCTGGGCTTCGACGACAGCCGCTACGCGGAGGTCCCGGACGACATCCGCGATCTGGACCCGGTCGGCCGTTCCCTGATGCGCGAGGAGCGCCGGGCGGCCCTGGAGTCCCAGGCGCAGCCCCAGCAGCCGGAGTCGGCCTCCGCGAACGCCCAGGAGGCCCCCGAGGCTCCCGCGTACCCGGACGAGTTCGCCGCCCCGCAGGGCTACGGCAACGGCCAGGGTTACGACGGCAACGGCGACGGCCAGGGCTTCGACGGCGGCTACCAGGAGCAGCAGACCGCCGGGTACGACCAGCAGGCGTACGACAACGGGCAGCGGACGGCGTACGAGGAGCCGCAGCAGCAGGCGTACGGCGAGGGGTTCTACGCGCCGGACGGCCGACTGCCGCAGAACGACGCCTTCCCGGCCAACGGCGGCTACCCGGACCCCTCCTACGGGCAGCAGGTCCAGGACGGCGGCGCGGCGGCGGGTGCCGCCGACCCCTTCTCCTCCTTCGCCGGCCGACGCCAGGCGGACGACTGGCCGCAGCAGGACGGTTACCGGAACGGCCACCCGGGCCAGTACTCTGCTCAGGCCCCGGAATCGGAAAATACGCAGGCCGCTGACGCGCGTGAGCAGGACAGCGTAGGCTTCGACCGTCCGGAACCGGCTGCCTCCGACGTCCACGGGCTGACCGACGCCGGGCTTCCCCGCCGCGGATCCACCGCGGGCGGCGCGAACGGCCCGGGCGGGCCGCGGCACGTGGACCAGGAGCCGCCGGCCTCCACTCCGGAGAGTGACGGCGACAGCGGCTGGCGTTCGGCGAACGACGAGCGCTGGCAGCAGGCATCGGCGCTCCGGAAGCCCAAGGCGGGCGGAGTGACCTCCTCCGGTCTGCCGCGACGGGTCCCCAAGGCCAACCTGGTCCAGGGAGCCGCCGAAACCACCCCTCAGGGAGGCCCCCAGGTCTCCCGCGCCCCGGAAGACGTCCGGGGCAGGCTGAGCAACCTGCGACGCGGTGTCCAACGGGGCCGCGGCGCGGGCAGTGAAACGAACGGCCAGGGCTTCGGTCCTGACAGCACCTACAACCAGGAGCGTTAGTGTGAGCCCGATGAGCCAGGCGGCACAGAACCTGAACTGGTTGATCACCAACTTCGTGGACAACACCCCGGGGGTGTCCCACACGGTGGTGGTCTCCGCCGACGGACTCCTTCTGGCGATGTCCGAAGGTTTTCCCCGCGACCGCGCGGACCAGCTCGCGGCCGTCGCCTCCGGTCTGACGTCTCTGACGGCAGGCGCCTCCCGGATCTTCGAGGGCGGCAGCGTGAACCAGACGGTTGTGGAGATGGAGCGGGGATTCCTGTTCATCATGTCCATCTCCGACGGTTCGTCGCTCGCGGTTCTCGCACATCCGGAGGCGGACATCGGCCTCATTGGGTACGAGATGGCCCTTCTGGTCGACCGTGCCGGTACGGTCCTGACGCCGGACCTTCGAGCGGAGCTCCAAGGGAGCCTTCTCAACTAGAGGACAGACGGTGCGTTTTGGCGTCCCGGGGTCGTAAGGTTTCGGGACGCGGCTCCACAGTGATGGGTGCCAGGCACGGTCGGAGGAGGAGAAAGTGGCAACACCCCCAGGCGGTTCATCGTCGGGCGACTGGTCGTACGGTCCTGCACAGGGCCAGAACGACGGTGCCCAGAGCGGGTACGGCTACCCCTCCGCCCCGAGCCACCGGCAGCCGTACGCGCCGCAGGGCCCCGGCCCTTCGCCGTACGACCAGCCGCACGCCCCGCACATCCAGCCGGTGCAGCCGCAACGCCGAGCACCCGAGCCGGCGCCCGCCGGGGCGTCGAACAATCCCCTGGTGCGCCCGTACGCGATGACGGGCGGCCGCACCAGGCCGCGGTACCAGCTCGCCATCGAGGCGCTGGTGCACACCACCGCGCAGCCGCATCAGATGCAGGGCCAGCTGCCCGAGCATCAGCGGATCTGCACCCTCTGCCGGGAAATCAAGTCGGTGGCCGAGATCTCGGCCCTGCTGACCATCCCTCTCGGCGTGGCCAGGATCCTCGTCGCCGACTTGGCGGAGGCGGGACTGGTCGCCATCCATCAGCCCGGCGGCGACGAGAACGCCGGCGGCCAGCCAGACGTGACACTGCTCGAAAGGGTGCTCAGTGGACTTCGCAAGCTCTAGCGGCGGTCCTTCCCGCTCCACCACCTCGGCGAAGATCGTGGTGGCGGGTGGCTTCGGCGTGGGCAAGACCACGTTCGTCGGGGCCGTTTCGGAGATCAACCCGCTGCGCACGGAGGCCGTCATGACGTCTGCTTCGGCAGGCATCGACGACCTCACCCACACCGGGGACAAGACGACCACGACGGTCGCCATGGACTTCGGCCGCATCACCCTGGACCAGGACCTGATCCTGTACCTGTTCGGCACGCCCGGCCAGGACCGCTTCTGGTTCATGTGGGACGACCTGGTGCGCGGCGCCATCGGCGCGATCGTGCTGGTGGACACCCGGCGTCTCGCCGACTGCTTCCCGGCGGTCGACTACTTCGAGAACTCGGGTCTCCCCTTCGTGATCGCGCTCAACGGCTTCGACGGCCAGCAGCCCTACCAGCCGGACGAGGTCCGGGAGGCGCTGCAGATCGGGCCCGACACCCCGATCATCACCACGGACGCGCGCCACCGTGCCGACGCGAAGTCGGCGCTGATCACTCTCGTGGAGCACGCGCTGATGGCGCGCCTGCGCTGACGACCGCGCCGAGCGACACGACAGCCCCCCGCGGCCACCGAGCTGCCGGGGGCTGTCGCATGCCGGGTGCGGGCGGTCCGTGGCTGGTCGCGCCCGTGCGGCGGAGCCGCACGGCGTCACAGCCCCGTGCCCCTGGGCACATGAAGAGGCCCCTCCTTGCAAGGAGGGGCCTCTTCATGTCTGCGAAGTCAGCGCCAGCTGTGGGGCGCCCGGAAGCCGTTCTCGCGTTCCAGGCGGCGCCAGCCCGCCCGCGCACGGCCGCGGTGGGCCGGCTCGGCGGCGGACGGCAGCGCGGCCGCCCGCGCCAGCAGGATCGCCGTGATCGCGGCGACCTCCTCCGGCCCGGCGTGGCCCTTCTCGACACGGATGTCAGGTGTGCTCATGGCTCTCAGTCTCCCTGGGAGAGATGTCCGCCGGGTTACTGCGGCGGGTTGCCGTGCTTACGGGACGGCAGGTCGGCGTGCTTGGTCTGCAGCATCGCCAGCGAACGGATCAGCACCTCACGCGTCTCGGCGGGGTCGATCACGTCGTCGACCAGACCGCGCTCGGCCGCGTAGTACGGGTGCATCAGCTCGGACTTGTACTCCTTGACCATGCGCGTCCGCATGGCGTCGGGGTCCTCGGCCTCGGCGATCTGGCGGCGGAAGATGACGTTGGCCGCGCCCTCCGCGCCCATCACGGCGATCTCGTTCGTCGGCCAGGCGTAGGTGAGGTCGGCGCCGATGGACTGGCTGTCCATGACGATGTAGGCACCGCCGTACGCCTTGCGCAGGATCAGCGAGATCCGCGGCACGGTGGCGTTGCAGTAGGCGTAGAGCAGCTTGGCGCCGTGGCGGATGATGCCGCCGTGCTCCTGGTCGACGCCCGGGAGGAAGCCGGGGACGTCCAGGAAGGTGAGGATCGGGATGTTGAAGGCGTCGCACATCTGGACGAAGCGGGCGGCCTTCTCGGACGCCTCGATGTCCAGCACGCCCGCCAGCGACTGCGGCTGGTTGGCGACGATGCCGACGACCTGACCGTCCATCCGGGCCAGGGCGCAGATGATGTTGCGCGCCCAGCGCTCGTGGACCTCCAGGTACTCGCCGTCGTCGACGATCTCCTCGATGACCTTGGCCATGTCGTACGGCCGGTTGCCGTCGGCGGGGACCAGGTCGAGGAGGACGTCGCTGCGGCGGTCCGCGGCGTCGGCGCACTCCACGCGCGGCGGGTTCTCCCGGTTGTTCTGCGGGAGCAGGGAGAGGAGGTAGCGCACCTCGTGGATGCACGTCTCCTCGTCGTCGTAGGCGAAGTGGCAGACACCGGAGGTCTCGGCGTGCACGTCCGCGCCGCCCAGGCCGTTCTGGGTGATCTCCTCGCCGGTGACCGCCTTCACGACGTCCGGCCCGGTGATGAACATCTGCGAGGTGTCGCGGACCATGAACACGAAGTCGGTGAGGGCGGGGCTGTAGGCCGCGCCGCCCGCGCAGGGGCCGAGCATCACACTGATCTGCGGGATGACGCCGGACGCCCTGGTGTTGCGCTGGAAGATGCCGCCGTACCCGGCGAGGGCCGAGACGCCCTCCTGGATGCGGGCGCCGGCACCGTCGTTCAACGACACCAGCGGCGCGCCGGCCGCGATGGCCATGTCCATGATCTTGTGGATCTTGGTGGCGTGGGCCTCGCCCAGCGCGCCGCCGAAGATCCGGAAGTCATGGGCGTAGACGAAGACCGTGCGGCCCTCGACGGTGCCCCAGCCGGTGATCACACCGTCCGTGTACGGCTTCTTCTCCTCGAGACCGAAGCCGGTGGCCCGGTGCCGGCGCAACTGCTCGACCTCACGGAAGGACCCCGGGTCCAGCAGCAGTTCGATGCGCTCCCGCGCGGTCAGCTTGCCCTTGGCATGCTGCGCCCGGGTCGCCTTCTCGCTCGGGCCGGTCAGTGCCTGGGCACGGATCTCGTGCAGTTCGGCCACGCGTCCGCGCGCGTCGGTCGGCTCACCCGGCGCCTCATCCAAAACGGTCATGTAGTGACCTTACGAAGCCCACCCGCAAATGCGAGCCGTCCACTCCTCACAGTCCTCGGGGTGTTTTCCTGGTACCCCTGAACAGAACCATGGCGGCCCACAGCCGTTCCGACTGCTCAGAGGGCGTCCGGCTTGTAGGAGTCACACAAAGACGCCATCTGAGAGTCACCTCACATTCATGGGTGGCACATGCACCCGTTCGGGTCGGTCCGCCCACCCGGAGCGTGGCGGTGGCGGTGGCGCGCTCGCGCCGGGGTCTCAGCCGAAGCGGTTCAAAAGCCTGCGGTAGAGGCCGGGGGTGAGGGCGCGCACCCGGGGCGGGAGGGCGAGCCAGGCGGGGACGCAGGTGTCGTCGCGGCCCTGGGAGACGGCGTTCCAGACGGCGGCCGCGACCCGGCCGGGCGAGGTGGGGCGCGGGTGGGAACGTTGGTACGGCGTGCCGCGGCGGTCGAAGAAGGCCGTCTCGACGGGGCCGGGCACGACGAGCGTCACCCCCACGCCCGTACCGCGCAGTTCCTGCCGGAGCGCCTCGGCGAACGCGGCGAGCCCGGCCTTGGCCGCGGAGTACACCGCCTCCTCCCGTACGCCCACCGAGCCGGCCACCGAGCCGACGAGCACCACCCGGCCGCCGCCGGCCGCCACCATCGCGGGCAGCACCTCCCGTACGAGGTGCAGCGTCGCGTTGAGGTCCAGGAACAGCACCCGGTCGATGTCGGTGTGCGGCATCGTCAGGAACGGTCCCGCCCAGCCGATGCCCGCCCCGGCGACCAGCACGTCGACGCGTCCGGTCTCCCGCAGCGCGGCCTGTGCCAGCATCCTGGCTCCGTCCGGCGCGGCGAGGTCGGCGGGCAGCAGGACCGCCGAGGTTCCGGACGCCGTCTCCTCAAGGCGCCGCCGGTCCCGGCCGCTGAGCAGCAGGTGCCAGCCCCCGGCGGCGAAGCGCCGCGCGGTGGCCGCGCCGATGCCCGAGGAGGCGCCGGTGACGAGGGCGACGCGCCGCTCCGTGCGCGTCGGCGGCCCGTGGCCGCGCGCCGCCGACGGGGCGGGGGCGGCGGCACGGGCGACGCCGTGCGCGGGGTCCGCCGGGGGGTCGTAGGTGGAGCCGGAGCCGGTGGTGGTCACGAGTCGGTCTCCCATGCGCTGTCGCTGCGGTTCCTCGTCATCCAGGACACCCCCACTCCGGCGCACCGCGCCAACGCTGGGGCCCGTCCGCCCGGCGCGCTCCGGCCCCGCCGGCGGGTGGTGTCCGGGCCCTCGGGGGCCGGTGCGCCGCACCGCAGGACCACTCCTGCGGGCCGCGGGATGCGGCCAGGCGGGCGTACGGCGGGTACGCGGCCGCGCGTGCCGGGATACGAAGGGGAGACCCTTTCCGTACCCGGTCCGTCCGGCCCCGTGGCGAGGTCACCATGCGTCTGCTGCTCGTCCACCCCAGTGCCCTGATGTACTCCGAGATCTTCCTCCGCCTCGAACCGCTCGGCCTGGAGCGGGTGGCGGGCGCCGCCCGTGCGGCCGGTCACGAGGTCCGGGTCGTCGACCTCCAGGTGCTGGGCGTGAACCGGCTGCGCGACGAGGTGCGGTCCTTCCGTCCCGAGGCGCTCGGCATCTCGCTGAACTACCTGGCGAACATCCCCGAGGCGATCGCGCTGGCGACGCGGGTGAAGCGGGAGGTGCCGGGCTGCTTCGTGTTCCTCGGCGGGCACAGTGTCTCGTTCGTCGCCGAGGAGGTCATCGAGCAGGCGGCCGGCGCGGTCGACGCGGTGGTCCGCGGGGAGGGGGAGCCGGCGGTCGCGCCGCTGCTGGAGGCGGTGCGCGACGGCGGGGTGGAGGGCGTGCCGGGCGTCGTCACGGCGGCCGGGCGCGGGCCGGCGCCGCTGATGCTGCACGGCATCGACGGACCGCTCCCGGCCCGCGACCTGATGCGCGGCCGGCGCCGCTACTTCATCGGCGAGCTCGACCCGTGCGCGTCCGTCGAGTTCACCCGCGGCTGTCCCTGGGACTGCTCGTTCTGCTCGGCGTGGACGTTCTACGGCCGCAGCTACCGCAAGGCCTCGCCCGAGGCGGCGGCGGAGGAGCTGGCGAGGATCCGCGAGCCGAACGTGTTCGTCGTGGACGACGTGGCCTTCATCCGGCCCGAGCACGGGAACGCCATCGCCGCCGAGGTGGAACGGCGCGGCATCCGCAAGAAGTACTACCTGGAGACCCGTTCCGACGTCCTGCTGCGCCACCCGGAGGTGTTCGAGCGGTGGGCGCGGCTGGGGCTGCGCTACATGTTCCTCGGCATGGAGGCGATCGACGCCGAGGGGCTCGACCTGTACCGCAAGCGGGTCAGCCCGGACGAGAACCTGAAGGCGCTCCGGACGGCCCGGCGGCTCGGCATCAAGGTCGCGATCAACCTGATCGTGGACCCGGCCTGGGACGAGGAACGTTTCCGCGTGGTGCGGGAGTTCGCGCTGGCCGTGCCGGAGATCGTGCACTTCACGGTGATGACGCCGTATCCGGGTACGGAGATCTGGCACACCGAGTCGCGCCGGCTCACCACCCGCGACTACCGCCTCTTCGACATCCAGCACGCGGTGGTGCCGACCACGCTGCCGCTGGAGCGCTTCTACGAGGAGCTGGTGCGGACCCAGGCGGTCATCAACCGCAAGCATCTGGGAATGCGCACGGCCTTCGGCGCGGCGCGTGTACTCGCCCGCAACCTGGCGCATGGGCAGACGAACTTCGCCCGCATGCTGTGGAAGTTCCACCAGGTCTACAACCCGCGCCGGCAACTCGCCGACCACGCGCGGCCGGTGCGCCACGAGCTGCCGCTCCCCCAGCGCCTCGACGTCGGCGACCGGCGCACGCTGTACGTCCACACCCGGGGGGCGACGCGGGGCGCGCCGACCGGCCGGACACCCGACTAGTCCGCTTCCGGGGCTCTTCCGCCATGGCGATCGCCGTCCTCGCCTCGCTCGCCGCCGGTGTGTGTTTCGCCGTCGCGGGGGTCCTGCAGCAGTGGGCGGCGGCGGCACGGCCGGACGCGGAGGCGCTCACCGCGCGGCTGCTGGGGCGGCTGGCGCGGGATCCCCTGTGGCTGTGCGGGATCGGGCTGGCCGTGGTGGCGTACGGATTCCAGTCGCTGGCGCTGGCGTTCGGGCCGCTGAGTCTGGTGCAGCCGCTGATCGTCGCCGAGCTGGTCTTCGCGGTCCCGCTGTCGGCACGCCTGTACCGGCTGCGGCTGGGCCGGCGGGAGTGGTCCGGCACGCTCGCGGTGGCGGCGGGGCTGGCGCTGGCGCTGCTCTCCGCCCGCCCGCACGGCGGCGACCCCCGGGCGGCCGGCCTGCTGCCCTGGTTGCTGGCCGTCGGCGCGGTCGCGGCCGTGGTGTGCGGTGCGCTCGTGGCCGCGCGGGTGCTGTCCGGCCCGTGGCGGGCCTCGGCGACGGCACTCGCTGCGGGGGCGGTGATGGGCACCCAGTCCGTCCTGCTGGCCGCGACGGTGGACCGGCTCCGGCACGGACTGCCCACGGCCCTGGCCGCCTGGCAGACCTACGCGCTCGTCGCCGCCAGCGTGGGCGGCCTGCTGCTCATCCAGAGCGCCTTCCAGCAGGGTCCGCTGGCCGCGAGCATGACGGTCCTGGACGCGACCGAGCCGGTGGTCGCGGTGGCCATGGGCACGCTCCTCTTCGACGAGACGATCCGCACGGGCTGGCCGGTCTCGGCGGCGACGCTGACGGGGCTGGCCCTGGTGGCGGCGGGCATCGCGGCCCTGGACACGTCACCGGTCATCGCGGCGTCGCACGGGCGGCACCGGGCCGCCGACGAGTGACCGGGTCCCGGCCACGGGGTTTCCTCACCCCCGCCGCCCCTTCCCGTCCCTGGGGGCTGCGCCCCCAGACCCCCGTTTGCGCAGGGAAGAAGTGCGCGGGGAGGGCACGGGTGGTTCCGTCATACGGCTGCTGCGGCTGCATCGTGGCTGGTCGCGCAGCGGAACTGCGCGAAGGGGGTCCGGGGGCGGAGCCCCCGGGGACGGGAAGGGGCGGCGGGGCGAGGAAGCTCGGCGGCGGGCGTGCGGTCGGCCACGGCGTGTGCCGGGCGCCCCGGGCCGGGTGGCTCAAGCGGTACGGGAGCCGGCCCCGCGGGGCGTGCGAGCCGGCTGGGTCCAGACCGGGAGGAGGTCCTCCTCGAGTACGCGGTCCCAGCCGGGATGGACGGTCCTGGACGTCTCCGCGGCCCGACGCCGCACCGCCTCCCGTGCGGCAGGCCGCTCGATCAGCGGGTGCAGGGCGTCCGCCCAGACCGACGGCTCGTCGGCCGGGACGACGATGCCGTCGCGCCCCGGCGCGGCCAGCCAGCGGGTGGTGCGCGCGCCCTCGGGCAGGACCACCGCCAGGCCGCACGCCATCGCCTCGGCGACGACGTTGCCGCTGGTCTCCGTACGGGACGGGAAGGCGAAGACGTCGCAGCCGGCGTACACCCGTGCCAGCCGGTCCTGCGGGAGCGGCCCGAGCAGGGTGACGTCCCGGCCGAGCGCGCGGCGCACGGCGTCCTCCTCGGCGCCGGAACCCGCCATGACCAGGTGCGCGGCACCGCCCCGGGCGCGCAGCAGCCGGACGCTCTCGGTCAGCAGCGGCACGCCTTTGCTGGCGTCCAGCCGGCCGGCGAACAGCACCAGCGGGCGGCCGGCCGGGACGCCGTACGCGCGGGTCAGCCAGGCCCGCGCGGTGGGGTCGGGCCGGAAGAGTCCGTGGTCGACGCCCCGGCGCAGCAGCGCGACCCGGTGCGGGCCGAGGACGCGGGCGAGTTCCGCGCGGCCTTCCGGGGTCGGGACGAGCACGCGTTCGCAGGGGTCCAGCAACCGGTCCCGGCGCCGGCGCAGCGCGCTCTCGGCCCGGTCCGCGAGCAGGTCCTCCACCCTCGGATGGCTCCCGGGCAGCCAGCGTTCGGCCAGGTAGCGGGCGTAGACGGAGGCCAGCAGCGGTACGTCGGTGTGCACGGAGCCGATGAGCCGGGGCCGTGGGGCGGACCGCCGGGCCGCGCGGCGGTGGAGCCGTACGGCGGTGGCGGCGAAGGCGAAGCTGTGCGTCAGGTGCCAGACGTCGTGGCGGGGTAGCAGGGCGGCGAGCCGCGGGTGGTACGGCGCGAGGTCGCAGACGTCCTCCGCGCGGTCGGCCGAGCGCGTCGCCGCCGAGCTGAGCACCGGCCGGAGCATGACGAACCGGACGTGCGGGGAGAGCGGCTCGACCCGCTCGCGTTCGCCGAGGAAGTAGACGGTCAGGTCGAGGGGTGTGCCGCCGGAGCCGTCGGGCAGGCACTCCGGAAGGCGGGCGGCGCTCCGCGCGAAGTGCTCCCAGCACTTCACCTGGCCGCCCGACGTATCGCGTCGCACCAGCTCCACCAGGACCGCGACCGAGGACACGACCGGCGAGTACCACGCGTCGCGGCGGCCCAATCGCGCCATCCTCGTCAGACATGTTGAAAGTTCAAAGGAATGGGTCTACGGTGGAGCCCGTCGGATTAGTTGAACGTTAAACGTCATTCTCCGGGAGGACCATCATGGGCATCTTCAACCGCAAGGACAACGAGACCGCCACCGCGACCGCCGGCTCCACGGCGAGCCCGGATCTGGCCGCGCTGACCGGCGAGTACACGATCGACCCCGCGCACTCCACGTTCGGCTTCGTCGCCCGGCACGCCATGGTCACCAACGTCAAGGGCAGCTTCCAGGACTTCACCGGCACGCTGCACCTGGACGGCACCGACCCGTCGAAGTCCACGGCCACCATCGACGTGGTGATGGACAGCATCGAGACGGGCAACGCCGACCGCGACGGCCACCTGAAGAGCGCCGACTTCTTCAGGACGGACGAGTTCCCGACGATGACCTTCCGCACCACCGCGGCGGAGGCCCTCGGCGGCGACGACTACCGCATCACCGGCGACCTGACGATCCTGGGCACCACCCGGCCGCTCAGCATCGACCTGGAGTTCAACGGCGCCGCGAAGGACCCCTTCGGCAACGAGCGCGTCGGCTTCGAGGGCAAGGCGGAGATCCTGCGTTCCGAGTGGGGCCTGACCTGGAACGCGGCGCTGGAGACGGGCGGCGTCCTGGTCTCCGACAAGATCAAGCTGAACTTCGACATCTCGGCGATCAAGCAGGCGTGAGCCCCGCCGGCCCCTCGGGGCACCCGAGTTCACCACGGCAGCGGCCCGGAGCCCGACGAGGCGTCCGGGCCGCCGCCATGCCGGACCGGTGGTCTCTCCCCGTGGCACAGCCGCTCCAGGCGCCCCGTCCCCATGACCCGGTCCCCGGTGGCCCCGCCCGGTCCGAGCAGCGCGCCGACGGCCTGCTCCCAGCGGTCGCACCGCATCGGGGCCGGGCTTCCGCGGTACGGGCCGAGCCCCTCCCCGAAGCGGCGGAGCGACTCGGCCCCGGTCGCCTCGCAGGCGCGGAAGCAGGACCCGTGGGCTGCCCTGGCAAGTGAGTCGAGGAGGAACGGCCTGCCCTGTCGCCGCCGCACGGAGACGACGCCCATGGTCGCCTCCGTGCGTCGAGGAAGTGCGTTTCCCGGAACTGCGCTTCCCCGGCGGTCGGTGGCGCGTTCGGTCACGGGGGAGGCGCATCATGGTCGTATGACGGTCAGCAGCGCGCCCTCACGGCCCGGGTGGGTCGTCGTCGCCGAGTACGAGAACCTGCCGGGTCGCCTTCACCCCTGGGCGGTCGTGTGCGGTTGACTGCGTGAGCGGGGGATCGACTGGATGCCGTTCACCGCGGAGGAGCTGCGGCTGGATCACGCGTGCGGGCCGGGTCGTGACGGGCGGTGGCGGGGGTGGATCACCGTGTCCGTCGACGCGGAGGCGCTGCGGCGGCTCGGGCTGGATCCCGGGCGGGCCGGCTCCGTCGTCCCGGGCGGCGCGTCGCCGCCCGGGTGGTGGCATGCCGCCGGGGAGCGGTACGCGGTGGAACGCGGGTGGCCGAGGCGGGATCCGCCGGGGGATCCCCCGGCCGGTCAGAAGCCGCCGCCGAAGTCCCCGCCGCCGCCTCCGAAGTCGCCTCCGCCGAAGCCGCCGCCCCCGCCGAAGTCGCCACCGAAGTCTCCGCCGTCGAAGTCCGCGCCCGAGACGTCACCGCCCTCGTAGCCGCCGAAGTCGCCGTAACCGGCGCCGTAGTCGGCCGCGTAGGCGGGGCCGGCCATCATGCCGCCGAGCATGGTGCCGACGAGCAGGCCGGGCAGCAGTCCGCCGCCGAAGTAGCCGCCGGCCCAGGGGCCGTACGCGGGACCGGCGTCCCAGTAGGGCCGGCGCCCGTACTCGGTGTCGACCTCGCGGACGGCGGGATCGAGGCCGTCCGCCAGCCGGGTCCGGTCGGCCGCGCACACCGGGACCTCGCGCTCGGCGCCGCCCGGCGGCGTCCAGACGGCGTCGGCGACCGAGGGGCCGTGGCGCGGGTCGAAGAAGCAGGGCGGGCGGCGCTCCGGCAGCGGGCGTCCCGCACGCCGGGCGGCGAGGGAGGCGAGGGCGAAGCGGCCGTCCTCCACGGCCTGGGTGACGGCCCGGACGTCCTCCGGTTTGCGGGCCGCGGCCATGAACGACTTGGACTTCTCGTAGGCGTCCAGCGCGTGCGCGTAGTCCGCGCGCATCGCGTCGTCCGCGCCGGGCTCGGCCGGGTGGAAGTCGAGGCGGTCGAGTTCCTCGCCGAACGCGGTGATGTCCTCGTCCACCACCACCCGCAGCTTCTCCAGCGCGGCCCGCTGCTCCTCCTCGTGGCGCCGCCGGTTGCGCCGGACCAGGGCGTACGCGCCCGCGCCGCCGGCCGCCAGCACCGCTCCGACGGTGATCAGCCCGCCGACGGGGACGTCACCGCCGGACCCGTCGCTCCAGGAGTCCGGCGCGGAGCCGCCGGTGCTGCGCAGCGCGCCGTCGACGAAGTCGTTCAGCTGGGCCTTGGCGTCACCGGCGCCCTGCACGGACGTCACCAGGTTCCGCACGCCCTGGCGGCTGAGCACGCTGCTGTCGGCGCGCGCGTCGAACTCGTCGCCGAGGCGGATGCCGTACAGACCGGTGACGCCGGTCTCGGTGCGCAGGTTCCGGAAGAGGTCCTGCGTCGGGTAGTCCGCCGGGAGGACCGCCACGAAGACCGGTTCGCCCGCGTCCTCGATCTTGTCGGCAAGGGCCTCGGCGTCGGACTCGGCCAGGACGTCCCGGGCCTCGGGGTCGACGTAGACGGGACTCTCGCGCAGCTCGCGGGCGACCTCCGAGAGGTCCGTGGCCGCCTGCGCCCCGGGCGCACCGGCCATCAGGACCGCCAGTACGGCGGCCACCGGCAGGATCAGCAGGCGTACGAGGGTACGCAGCGACGCGTCCTTCATATGTTCGAAGCTACCCGAATCCCGAAGGAAACGGACATCTGGACCGGCAGGGGTTTCCGGCGGCACCCCTGCCGGACCGGACGCCTATGCGGCCGGTTCCACGCCGGCCCGCAGCAGCCCGTACGCGTAGGCGTCCTCCAGTGCCTGCCAGGACGCGGCAATGACGTTTTCGGCGACGCCCACCGTCGACCACTCCCCCGTCCCGTCGGACGTGGAGATCAGGACGCGGGTGGTGGACTGGGTGCCGTGCTTGCCCTCGAGGATGCGGACCTTGTAGTCGACCAGCTCCAGCTTGGCGAGCTGCGGGTAGATCTTCTCCAGGGCGACGCGCAGGGCGCGGTCCAGGGCGTTGACCGGGCCGTTGCCCTCCGCGGTGGCGACGATGCGCTCGCTCTTGGCCCACAGCTTGACCGTCGCCTCGTTGGCGTGGGTGCCGTCGGGGCGGTCCTCGACGATCGCGCGCCAGGACTCGACGTCGAAGTACTTCAGCGGCCCGCCCTCGGCCTCCGCGCGGAGCAGCAGCTCGAAGGAGGCGTCGGCCGCCTCGTACGTGTACCCCTTGAGCTCGCGCTCCTTGACCCGCTCGACGACCCGGCCGACCAGTTCGCGGTCGCCGCCGAGGTCGATGCCGAGCTCCTTGCCCTTGAGCTCGATGGAGGCGCGTCCGGCCATGTCGGAGACGAGCATCCGCATGGTGTTGCCGACCTGCTCGGGGTCGATGTGCTGGTAGAGGTCCGGGTCGACCTTGATCGCGGAGGCGTGCAGTCCGGCCTTGTGCGCGAAGGCGGAGACACCGACGTACGGCTGGTGGGTGGAGGGGGTGAGGTTGACGACCTCGGCGATGGCGTGCGAGATGCGGGTCATCTCCCGCAGCCGGCCCTCGGGCAGGACCTGCTTGCCGTACTTCAGCTCCAGGGCGGCCACCACCGGGAACAGGTTGGCGTTGCCGACCCGCTCGCCGTAGCCGTTGGCGGTGCACTGGACGTGGGTGGCGCCCGCGTCGACGGCGGCGAGGGTGTTGGCGACCGCGCAGCCGGTGTCGTCCTGGGCGTGGATGCCGAGCCGGGCGCCGGTGTCGGCGAGCACGGTGGCGACCACGGCCTGGATCTGTGCCGGGAGCATGCCGCCGTTGGTGTCGCACAGGACGACGACGTCGGCGCCGGCCTCGGAGGCGGCGCGGACCACCGCCTTCGCGTACTCGGGGTTGGCGCGGTAGCCGTCGAAGAAGTGCTCGCAGTCGACGAAGACCCGGCGGCCCTCCCCCTTGAGGAAGGAGACCGTGTCGCGGACCATCTCCAGGTTCTCGTCGAGGGTGGTGCGCAGGGCGAGCTCGACATGGCGGTCGTGGGACTTCGCGACCAGCGTGATCACCTGCGCGCCGGAGTCGAGCAGCGCCCTGACCTGGGGGTCCTTCGCTGCGGTGGCTCCGGCGCGGCGCGTGGAGCCGAAGGCGACCAGCGTCGCGTGCCGGAACTCGATCTCCTGCTGGGCGCGGGCGAAGAACTCGGTGTCCCGCGGGTTCGCGCCGGGCCAGCCGCCCTCGATGAAGCCCACGCCGAACTCGTCCAGGTGCCGGGCGATGGCGAGCTTGTCGGCGACCGTGAGGTTGATGCCCTCGCGCTGGGCGCCGTCGCGCAGGGTGGTGTCGAAGACGTGGAACGAGTCGTCGGGCTCGCTGGTTGCGGTCATGGTCTGAAGGCTCCTGAGTTGATCTCGGTCTACCGGAATGACCGGTTCCACCGTTCCCCCATGGTCCCTCGCGCCCCGTTCCCGGCCGCGGGTGGGGCCAGGAAACAGAAAAACCTCTCGCGGGTGCGAGAGGTCTGCGCGCGGGTCGAGGACGACGGTGTCCGCCCGTACGGTGTCGTACGTGCGGTCACTGCGGACCGGCGCGCCTGCTGCCAATAATCGTGGCGAACGAGAGCACGGGGGCAGTCTGGCACAAGCCGCCCCCGTGCTCACGATCCGTCTCAGGATGCGGACGGTGCGTGGTCAGCGCAGCCGGCGGACGAATCCGTCGTGGTGGCCGCCGGTGTCGTCCGGGACGAGTTGGGCGGAGGCGCTGCCGAGGCCGATCCGCCGGGCGCCGGCGCCCAGCCAGGAGACCGTCACGGAGGCGTCCGTCACGGGCCCCGAGGTGACGGACTCGCTGACCAGCCGGGTGCCGCCGGTGCGCAGGTCGCGGAGGTAGACGTTGGAGGGACCGAGCCGTCCGTCCGCGAGACGCGGCTCCGCCCGGTAGGCCACGTGCCGGCCGTCCGGGCTGAGCACGGGCTCCTGGGGCCGGTGCTCGCCGGCCGGGCCGGGATCGATCCGCCGGGTGACGTCGGCGCGCAGATCGCGGACGTACAGGTGGGTGTCGTCCCCGGGCTCCTCGCCCGGGACCAGGTCGTCGCCCCAGTACTGGAACGCGACGGTACGGCCGTCGGCGGAGAGCGAGGCGGGCATGGCGTGCCGCTGGGCGGGGGTGCCGTCCGCGCGGACGTTGACCTGCTCCTCGGCGCCGGTGCGGCGGTCGTGCACCCAGGTGGCGCCGTACGAACTGCGCGGCACCGTCTGGGAGTACAGCACGAAGGTGCCGTCGGCGCTGATGCCGTCCAGGCTCGCCTGGCTGGTCGGGCGGTTCCGGTTGCTGGTGCGCTCCACGGCGCCGGTGCGCCGGTCGAGGACGTACACGGCTCCGAAGAGGTCGCCGGGGGCGCTCTCCATCCGGTCGGCCTTGGCGCTGAAGGCGATGTGGCGGGCGTCCGCCGACATCACGGCGCCGCCCGCGTGGGCGGACCCCCCGTCGAGGCCGACGCTGATCCGCTCGGTACCGCCGGTGCGCCGGTCGTGCAGGTAGACGTCGTGGGCCCCGGCGTCCGCGGGCGGACCGTCCCAGTGCACCAGGTTCCGGGCCTGGGAGCGGAACAGGACGTACCGGCCGTCGGTGCTGATCCCCAGCGCGGACGAACCGCCGTCGGCCTGCGCGCCGTCCGGGCCGACGCTGACCCGCTCGACGGTCCCCCCGCGCAGGTCGCGCACGAAGACGTCCGTGTGCCCGTTGGTGTCGCCGGGCACCAGGTTGGACGCGTCCGCGCTGAAGGCCGCGAACCGGCCGTCGGCGCTCAGCCGGGGGCCGTAGGCGGGGCCGTCGCCCTGCTCCCCCGTCGCCGACAGCGTGACCCGCTCGGTATCCGGCCCCGGTGCCGGTGCCGCCGGGGTCGCCGACAGCGCGACCACCGCCCCCGCGACCACCGCGACGGACGCCCCCCGCATGGCTCTGTGCATGGCTCTCCCCCAGTTTCCCCGTGTCCCCGTGTCCCCGTGTCCCCGTGGTGTTCCCGTGTCCCCGTGGACGCCGCTCCCCCGGCCCCGCGCCGAGGGCTCCCCCAGAGCCAATCGCGCCTCCGGCCGGCCGGTCAATCCGCCGTTCTCCGTACAACCCGGACACGTATTCAGGTGTCCGCAAGGAGGGTTTCGGCGAGGAACTCCCTCGCGTGGGCCAGGACGTGTGGTCGGTCCGTGCCGCGCAGGCCGATCGCCACATGGATGGAGAGGCCGTCGAGCAGCGCACGGAGGCGGGCCGCGTAGCGGTCGGCGTCGACGCGGCGGAACTCGCCCCGGGAGACGCCCTCGGCCAGCAGCGCCACCAGGTCGCGGTGCCAGGCGCCCTCGATGGCGGCCTGCCGGTCGCGGGCGTCGGCGTCCGCGTTCTGCGAGCGGTTCCAGACCTCCAGCCACAGCGTCCAGTGCGGGTCGCGGTGGCCGTCGGGGACGTACAGGCCGACATAGGCGTCGAGGCGTTCGCGCGCGGTGGCGGGGCGGGCGAGCAGTCGCGCCCGCTCGGCGCCGAGGCGGCCCTCGCTCCACTCCAGGGTGCGCAGCAGCAACTCGTCCTTGGAGCGGAAGTAGTAGATCAAGTGACCGCTGCTCATGCCGACTTCACGGCCGAGGGCGGCCATGGTCAGCTGCTCCAGCCCGCGTTCGGCGATCATCGCCATGGCGGCGGCGAGGACGTCCTCGCGCGGTGGCGCGGGGGTACGGCGGCGGGTGGTCACCGGGCCGCCTCCACGCGGACGGCGTCCGGGACGAGCCGGGTCTCGTAGCCGCTGGTGCAGTCGGCGGCCACGATCGCCACCTCGGCCCCGCACGCGCAGACGTGGTTGGCCCCGGCCCGTCCGTGCGGTCCGCAGCAGCCGGTGAGGCGGCGCCCGTCGGGGTGCGGAACGACGTCCACGACGTCGTCCGGGTGCAGCACGTACGTGCCGCGCGGTCCCGCCGAGACCAGGAAGCCCCGCTCGTCGGACATCCACATGCCGCCGGGCACGATCCCGTCGTACTCCTCGTCGGGGGCGGCCGGCTCGAACGGCGCCCCGAAGGGCAGCGGGTCGACCGCGTACGTCCCGCGCGGCACGCTCGGCGGGCCGTGCCGCCGGCCGTCCGGGCCCGGGAGCCCGTCCCAGCCGGGGTACTCGGGCATCTCGTCGAGCCGGCGGACCGGCTCGGTCAGCCGTGTTCCGCAGGTGGCGCAGAGCAGTACGTTCACCCGTACGTTCTACCCGACGAGGGCCTTCGGCTGCTGCTGGGTGATGCAGTGGACGCCCCCGCCCCCCGCGAAGACGGCCCGCGCGTCCACCAGGGTCACCGTCCGTTCCGGGAACAGCCGCCGGAAGATCCCGGCCGCGGTCTCGTCGCGCGGGTCGTCGAAGCCGCAGAGCACCACACCGCCGTTGCAGAGGTAGTGGTTGATGTAGGAGTAGTCGGCCCAGTGCCCGTCGGCCTCCAGGACGGTCGGGGCGGGGACCTCGACGACCTCCAGGCGGCGGCCGCGCGCGTCCGTCTGCGACCTCAGCAGGCCGACGGTCTCCTTGGTGACCTCGTGGTCGGGGTGTGCCGGGTCGGGCTGCACATGGGCCACGACCACACCGGGGCGGGCGAAGGCCGCGACGATGTCCACATGACCGAGGGTGCCGAAGCCGTTGGGGGGATAGTCGCCGGTGAGGCCGCGCGGCAGCCAGATCGCCTTGCGGGTGCCGAGGTGGGCGTGGATCTCCGCCTCGACCCGCTCCCGGGACCAGCCGGGGTTGCGCTCCGGGCCGAGCTGGACCGTCTCCGTGAGCAGCACCGTCCCCTCGCCGTCGACGTGGATCGCGCCGCCCTCGTTGACCAGCGGCGAGGCGTACGTCCGGGCCCCCGCGAGGTCCGAGACGCACGCGGCGATCTTCGCGTCGTGCTCCCAGCGGGCCCACTCCTGGGCGCCCCAGCCGTTGAACGTCCAGTCGACGGCGGCCAGCCGGCCCGCGCCGTCGGTGAGGAACGTCGGCCCGATGTCCCGCATCCAGGCGTCGTCGAGGTCCCGCTCGACGGTGTCGACGCCGGGGCCGAGCAGTGCCCGCGCCCCGTCCGACTGCCCGGTGCCGCACACCACCGTCACCGGCTCGAAGCGGCGGACCGCGCGGGCCACCGCCGCCCAGGCGGCCCGGGCGGCGGCCAGCTCACCGGGTCCGGCGAAGGTGGGATTGGGGCCGGGCCAGGCCATCCAGGTGCGCTCGTGCGGGGTCCACTCGGCGGGCATGCGGAAGCCGTCGGACGCGGGCGTGTTCATGTGGGTCCTCAGAGGAAGTAGAGGCGGTTGAGGGAGACCGAGTCGGCGGGCCGGGAGCTGAGCGGTTCCCCGTCGAGGGTGACGAGGCCGGTGCGCCGGTCGACGTCGACGGCCCCGGTGCGGGAGTTGAGGCGCAGGTCCGCCGGGCCGATGCCGCGGGTGCCGCGCACGGCGACCCTGCGGCGCCGGGTCGGCATGGTGTCGCGGCCCTGGTCGAAGGCGGCTTGGGCGACGAAGGCGACCGAGAGGTCGGCGGGTGTGGCGCCGTACGCCCCGAACTGCGGTCCCAGGACGAGGGGTTCGCAGGTGTCGGTCGCCGCGTTGGGGTCGCCGACCACCCCGTACGCGGGGAAGCCGGCCTTGAGCACCAGCTGGGGTTTGGCGCCGAAGTACTCCGGCCGCCACAGCACGATGTCGGCGAGCTTGCCGGTCTCGATCGAGCCCACCTCGTGGGCGAGGCCGTGGGCGATCGCGGGGTTGACGGTCAGCTTGGCGATGTAGCGCAGGACCCGCTCGTTGTCGTGGTCCCCGGGCGCGCCGGACTCGGCCTTCATCTTCCCGGCCATGGCGAAGGTGCGGCGGACCGTCTCACCCGCGCGGCCCATGCCCTGCGCGTCGGAGGAGGTGATGCCGATGACGCCCAGGTCGTGCAGCACGTCCTCGGCGCCCATGGTTCCGGCGCGGATGCGGTCGCGGGCCAGGGCGGCGTCGCCGGGCAGGTCGGTCTTGAGGTCGTGGACGGAGACGATCATGCCGTAGTGCTCGGCGACCGCGTCCCGGCCGAAGGGCAGGGTGGGGTTGGTGGAGGAGCCGATGACGTTCGGCACGCCCGCCATCTTCAGCACGTTGGGGACGTGTCCGCCGCCGCAGCCCTCGATGTGGAAGGCGTGGACGGTGCGTCCCTCCAGCACCTTCAGGGTGTCCTCGACCGACAGGCACTCGTTCAGTCCGTCGCTGTGCAGGGCGACCTGGACGTCCTGCTCCTCGGCGACCCGCAGCGCCGTGTCCAGGGCCCGGGTGTGGGCGCCCATGTCCTCGTGCACCTTGAAGCCGGACGCGCCGCCCTCGGCGAGCGCCTCGATCAGCGGCGCCTCGTGGGACGAGGAACCCCGGCCCAGGAAGCCGATGTTGACCGGCCAGGCGTCGAAGGCGCCGAAGGCGTGCTTGAGCGCCCAGGGCGAGTTGACGCCGACGCCCCAGACCGGGCCGAACTCCTGCCCGATGACCGTGGTCACCCCCGAGGCCAGCGACGCCTCCATGACGCGCGGGGACAGCAGGTGGACGTGGGTGTCGACGGCCCCGGCGGTGGCGATCAGTCCCTCGCCGGACACGATCGAGGTGCCCGTGCCGACCACGACGTCCACGCCGTCGAGGGTGTCGGGGTTCCCGGCCCGCCCGATCGAGTGGATCCGCCCCTGCCTGATCCCGATGGAGACCTTCCGGATCCCCAGCACCGCGTCGATCACCACCACGTTGCTGATGACGACGTCACAGGTCTCCCGTACGGCGGCGGCCTTCAGATGCAGCCCGTCGCGGGCGGTCTTGCCGAAGCCGGCCAGGAACTCGTCGCCGTGGCGCTGCGCGTCGGACTCGACGCGGACGATCAGCCCGGAGTCGCCGAGCCGGACGCGGTCCCCGGCGCGCGGGCCGTGGGTGGCCGCGTAGGCGTGGGGGTCGATCCGGACGGACTCGCTGATCGCGCGTCCCTTCGAGCGGCTCACCGCCCACCTCCTTCGGGTGTGTCGTGGGCGGCACCGAGGTATCCGCAGGCCGCCGCGCGGCGCAGCGCCTCCTCCTTCGCCCCCGGCGCGTCCAGCGGTCCGTCGACCAGTCCGGCGAAGCCGACGGCGACCCGTGCGCCGCCCATCGGCACGAGTCCGACCTCACGGGTCTCGCCCGGTCCGAAGCGCACGGACGACCCGGCGGGCACGGCGAGCCGCATGCCGTAGGCGTCGGCGCGGCGGAAGTCCAGGCGCGGGTTGGCCTCGAAGAAGTGGAAGTGGGAGGTCACCGAGACGGGCACGCCGGCGGTGTTGGTGACCGTCAGCCGCACCGCCGCCCCGGGCTCGGTGTGCCGCGGGCCGGGCAGCAGTGCTCCCGGGGCCCGCTCCCCCAGCCCGCCGCCGATCGGGGCGGAGACGACCGCGAGCCGGGAGCCGTCGTCGAAGACCGCCTCGACGTGCACCTCGGTGACCACGTCCGCCACTCCGGGCAGCACGTCGTCGGGTCCGAGCACCGACCGGGCGCGTTCGACGGCCTCGGCGAGGCGCGCGCCGTCGCGGGCGGCCTCGCACACGGCGTCGGCGATCAGGGCCGTCGCCTCGGGGACGTTCAGCCGGAGCCCCCTGGCCCGGCGGGTCCGGGCCAGCTCGGCGGCCCCGAAGAGCAGCAGCCGGTCACGTTCCGTGGGGGTCAGTCTCACGACGCGGCACCTCCTCACCTTCCCTTGTTTAGAGCATCACTCTAAACGTGAAATTCCCGCAACGGAACCGTTGACGACGGCCGAGGTCAACCGTCAGATTGAACGTCGCTCTAACCCCAGGCGGCCGTTCGGAGGAGACCAGTCATGCCGATGGAACAGCGCGGAGTCGACACCGTCCCCGAGGCGGAACGCACCAGCGGGCCGCGGGACCTCGTCTCGATCCTGGTGGGGTCCAACCTCTGCCTGGGCGTGATCGTCTTCGGCTGGCTGCCGCCGTCCTTCGGGCTGGACTGGTGGTCGTCGGTCAGCTCGGTGATCGCGGGCACGGTCGCCGGCACGCTGTTCACCGCCCCGCTGGCGCTGGTCTCGCTGCGCACGGCGACCAACCTGTCCACCTCCTCCGGCGCCCAGTTCGGCGTGCGCGGGCGGCTGGTGGGCTCGGTGGTCGGACTGCTCCTGGCGCTCGGGTACACCGCGCTGACCGTGTGGATCGGCGGGGACGTGGTGGTGGGCGTGCTCGGGCGGCTGGTCGGACTGCCGTCCGGCGAGGCGTCGTACGCCGTCGTTTACGGGCTGCTCGTCGCGGCGACCGTGGCGGGCGCGGTCTACGGCTACCGGGTGCTCCTCGCGATGTCGCGGGTGCTGGCGTTCGGCATGACGGCCCTGCTGGTCCTGGGCGTGATCGCCTACGCGCCCGGCTTCACCACCGCCGCGCTGCCGGAGGCCGGCGGCTATCTGCTGGACGGGTACTGGCCGACCTGGCTGCTGTCCGCGGTGGCGGCCGGGCTGTCCGGGCCGATCGCCTTCATCACCCTGCTCGGCGACTACACCCGCTACGTCTCCCCCGCCCGCTCCTCCTCCCGCCGGGTGCTGCACGCGACCTGGCTGGGGCTGATGCTGGGTCTGCTGGTGCCGCAGCTCTTCGGCACCTTCACGGCGTACGCGGCGCGCGCCGCGCTGGACTACGCCGGTCCGCTGGTCGACGCCGCTCCCGGCTGGTACCTGGTGCCGCTGCTGCTGGCCGCCTCCGCGGGCTCGGTCGGCAACGCGGGTCTGATGCTCTACTCGATGGGTCTCGACCTGGACGCCATCGTGCCGCGCGCCTCCCGTGCGACGGCCACGTACGTCGTCGCCGCGGTCGCCACGGTCTGCGTGTTCACCGGGCACTACCTGTCGACGGCCCAGGACGCGATGACGTCGTTCGTGCTGCTGCTCACCGCGATCGGCACCCCGTGGGCCGTCATCACCCTCATCGGCTTCGTCCGCTGCGGCGGGGTGTACGACGCCGACGCGCTCCAGGTCTTCAACCGCCGTGCACGGGGCGGGATCTACTGGTACACCGCCGGCTGGAACGTCCCGGCCACGCTCTCCTGGGCGGCGGGCGCGGTGGTCGGCGTGCTGGCGGTGTCCCTGCCGTCGTACGAGGGTCCGCTGGTGGCGCTGACCGGCGGGGTGGACTGCAGCTTCCTGCTGTCGGGGCTGGTGGGAGGCGTGATGTACACGGTGTCGGCACCGGGTTCCGCCCGGCGGAACCCGGTGCCGGCGGACACGGCCCGCCCGGCGTTCGAAGACCGGGCCGTCTAGGCCGGAGCGGGGGCCGGGGGCGGCGGCCCCCAGCGACGCCCGCACGACGCCGGGGTGTGTCACCCCAGGCGGTGCATCCAGCCGTGCTTGTCCTCGGCCGTGCCGCGCTGGATGTCGAGGAGGGCCTGGCGCAGGCGGAGGGTGACCTCGCCGGGCTCGCCGCCGCTCTGCCGCCACTCGGCGCCGGCCCGCTTCACCGTGCCGACCGGGGTGATGACGGCCGCCGTACCGCAGGCGAAGACCTCGGTGAGGGTGCCGTCCTCCGAGTCGCGCTGCCACTGCTCGACGGAGACGCGCTCCTCGACGGCCTCGTAGCCGAGGTCGCGGGCGACGCCCAGCAGGGAGTCACGGGTGACGCCCTCCAGGATGGAGCCGCTGAGGGTGGGGGTGACGATCCTGTCCCCGTAGACGAAGTACAGGTTCATGCCGCCGAGTTCCTCGACCCACCGGTGCTCGACCGCGTCGAGGTAGCAGACCTGGTCGCAGCCCTTGGTGGCGGCCTCGGCCTGGGCGAGCAGGGAGGCGGCGTAGTTGCCGCCGGTCTTGGCGTCGCCCATGCCGCCGGGGACGGCGCGGACGCGGTCCTCGGAGACCCAGATGGAGACCGGCTTCACGCCGCCCGGGAAGTAGGCGCCGGCCGGGGAGGCGATGACCAGGAACAGGTACTCGTTGGCGGGCTTCACACCCAGCCCGACCTCGGTCGCGATCATGAACGGGCGCAGGTAGAGGGACTCCTCGCCGCCGTGCGCCGGCACCCACGCCTTGTCCTGCGTGACGAGGGCGTCGCACGCCTCGATGAAGGTCTCGACCGGCAGTTCGGGCATCGCGAGGCGCTTGGCGGAGCGCTGGAAGCGCTCGGCGTTCTTCTCGGGGCGGAAGGTGGCGACGGAACCGTCGGGCTGGCGGTAGGCCTTCAGGCCCTCGAAGATCTCCTGCGCGTAGTGCAGGACGGTGGTCGCGGGGTCGAGGGAGATCGGCGCGTACGGAACGAGCTGGCCGTCGTGCCAGCCGCGGCCCTCGGTCCACTTGATCGTCACCATGTGATCGGTGAAGTGGCGGCCGAACCCGGGGTTGGCCAGGATCGCCTCGCGCTCTGCGTCCGAGAGCGGGTGCGCCGAGGGCTTGAGCTCGATCGTGGGCGTCGTCATGAGTGGTTGTCCTTCACCGGTTGTAGTGACGGGCCGCGCACACGCCCGTACGGCCGGTGGCCAGTGCTGGGACGTCCGAGCATTCCCTCATTCCGCGGCTCCGCGTTCGATTATCGCCCGGAGGCGACGGCGGACGGAACAGGGTGGATGCGGCCCGGGGGTCGATGGTGGCACCCGGCGGGGGACAGGGGAAAGCCGCCGGGTGCGGATGCGACCCGGCGGCTTCGAGTGTTCTCGACGGAGCGCCGGGTCAGCCGGCTACTCGTGCGGCGAGCGCGTCGCCGATCTCCGAGGTGGAGCGGGCGGGCAGGCCGCCGCGCTCCGCGAGGTCGGCGGAGACGGCGTCCTCGATGCGGGCCGCCTCGGCGTCGTGGCCGAGGTGGCGCAGCAGGAGGGCGACGGACAGGACCGTGGCGCTGGGGTCGGCCTTGCCCTGGCCGGCGATGTCCGGGGCCGAGCCGTGCACGGGCTCGAACATGGACGGGTAGGCGCGGTCCGGGTTGATGTTGCCGGAGGCCGCGACGCCGATACCGCCGGAGACGGCCGCGGCGAGGTCGGTGATGATGTCGCCGAAGAGGTTGTCGGTGACGATGACGTCGAACCGGCCCGGGTCGGTGACCAGGTAGATCGTCGCGGCGTCGACGTGGATGTAGTCGGTGGTGACCTCGGGGTACTCCTCGGCCACCTTGTTGAAGACGTTCGTCCACAGGTGGCCGGCGAAGGTCAGCACGTTGTTCTTGTGGACCAGCGTGAGCTTCTTGCGCGGGCGGGCCTGGGCGCGGGCGAAGGCGTCGCGGACCACTCGCTCGACACCGAAGGCCGTGTTGACGGACACCTCGGTGGCGACCTCGTGCGGCGTGCCCTTGCGGATGGTGCCGCCGTTGCCCGTGTAGGGGCCCTCGGTGCCTTCGCGGACGACCACGAAGTCGATCTCGGGCTGCCCGGCGAGCGGCGTGGCGACACCCGGGAGGAGCCTGCTCGGCCGCAGGTTGACGTGGTGGTCGAAGGCGAAGCGGAGCTTGAGCAGGAAGCCGCGCTCCAGGACGCCGGAGGGGACCGACGGGTCACCGATGGCACCGAGCAGGATGGCGTCGTGCCGCTTCAGCTCGTCGAGGTCGGCGTCGGTGAGGGTCTCACCGGTGGCGTGGTAGCGCTTGGCGCCGAAGTCGTACTCCTTGGTCTCCAGCTTCACATCCTGCGGAAGGACGGCGGAGAGGACCTTCAGACCTTCGGCCACGACCTCCTGGCCGATGCCGTCACCGGGGATCACTGCGAGATTGAGGCTGCGAGACATGCGGGCACCCTACTCCTCGTCCCACGGGATGACATGCGGCGTCCGGCATACGGACGCCGTCGGCGTGTCAGTGGCCGGTCGAGCCGCCGTTGTCCCTGCGGTCGAGGGCGCGCTGGAGCGCCGCGGTGGCGTTCTTGCGGTCGGATTCACTGGTGCGGGAGGTGTGACGGACGCGGCGGCGGACGGTCGTCTCGGCCATGGGTCATCGACTCCTTCGGCGTACGGGAGTGCGGAAAGGGGTTGCGAGACGCCGAGTGGGGCGGGGAGCGGCGGGCCGCAGGGGTTGCCTGCGCGGGGCCCGGCTCACGACCGCCGTTCGCTTGATCGAGCGATTCGTTCGGCTCCTACAAAACTAGAGGAGCGGACTGCTTCTGTCTGCACAATTACTCGGACTTCCTACTATCTGAGACGGCAGCCCGGGTCACACCGCTCCCACCTGCGAAAACACCGAACGGGCCAGGTCGGGGGGTGACCTGGCCCGTCCGGGGTCGGGGTGGGCGTCAGCCCATGTGCGGGTAGCCGTAGTCGGTCGGCGGGACCAGCGTCTCCTTGATGGCGCGGGTCAGCGTCCAGCGCATCAGGTTCTGCGGGGCGCCGGCCTTGTCGTTGGTGCCGGAGGCACGGCCGCCGCCGAAGGGCTGCTGGCCGACGACGGCGCCGGTCGACTTGTCGTTGATGTAGAAGTTGCCGGCCGCGTAGCGCAGCTTCTCCATCGTGTACGCCGCCGCCGCGCGGTCGTTCGCGATGACCGAGCCGGTGAGGGCGTAGTCGGACACCGACTCCATCTGGGTCAGCATCTCGTCGTACTTCTCGTCGTCGTAGACGTGCACGGCGAGGATCGGGCCGAAGTACTCGGTGCGGAACACCTCGTTCTCCGGGTCGTCGCACTCGATGACGGTCGGGCGGACGAAGTAGCCGACCGAGTCGTCGTAAGAGCCGCCCGCGACGATCGTGCAGGAGGCGTCCTCCTCGGCGCGGTCGATGGCGGCCTTGTTCTTGGCGAAGGACCGCTCGTCGATGACGGCGCCGATGAAGTTGGACAGGTCGGTGACGTCACCCATCTTGATGCCGTCGACCTCGGCCGCGAACTCCTCCTTGAAGCCGGAGTTCCAGATCGACGCCGGGATGTACGCGCGGGAGGTCGCCGAGCACTTCTGACCCTGGTACTCGAAGGCGCCGCGGGTCAGCGCGGTCTTGAGGACCGCGGGGTCGGCGCTCGGGTGGGCGACGACGAAGTCCTTGCCGCCGGTCTCGCCGACCAGACGCGGGTAGGTGCGGTACTTCTCGATGTTCTGGCCGACCGTCTTCCACAGGTGCTGGAAGGTCTTGGTCGAGCCGGTGAAGTGGATGCCGGCCAGGTCGCGGTGGTTCAGGGCGACCTCGGAGACCTCCAGGCCGTCGCCGGTGACCAGGTTGATGACGCCCTTGGGCAGACCGGCCTCCTCGAGGAGCCGCATCAGCAGCACGGCGGCGTGGGTCTGCGTCGGGGACGGCTTCCAGACCACCACGTTGCCCATGAGGGCCGGCGCGGTGGGCAGGTTGGCGGCGATCGCGCTGAAGTTGAACGGCGTGATCGCGTAGACGAAGCCCTCCAGCGGGCGGTGGTCGAGGCGGTTCCACACGCCCGGGGAGTTGGCCGGGGGCTGCTCGGCGAGGATGCCGCGCGCGTAGTGGACGTTGAAGCGCCAGAAGTCGACCAGCTCGCAGGGGCTGTCGATCTCGGCCTGCTGGGCGGTCTTGGACTGGCCCAGCATGGTGGAGGCGGCGATGGTCTCGCGCCAGGGGCCGGCCAGCAGCTCGGCGGCGCGCAGGATGATCGCCGCGCGGTCGTCGAAGGACATCGCGCGCCAGGCGGGCGCGGCGGCGAGGGCCGCGTCGATCGCGTCCTGGGCGTCCGCCTGCGTGGCGTTGGCGTAGGTGCCCAGGCGGGCCTTGTGGTTGTGCGGCTGCACGACGTCGAAGCGCTCGCCGCCGCCCATCCGCTTCTCGCCGCCGATGGTGCAGGGGAGGTCGATCGGGTTGTCGGCCAGCTCCTTGAGCTTGGCCTCCAGCCGGGCGCGCTCGGGCGTCCCGGGGGCGTAGCCGTGCACCGGCTCGTTGACGGGGGTGGGGACCTGGGTCACAGCGTCCATGGGTGGCGTAACTCCTTGTCGTGAGCGGTGTGGTGTCAGCCCTTGGTGATCATGCTTCGGGCGAAGAACCGCAGGTTGGCGGGCTTCTCCGCGAGCCGTCGCATGAAGTAGCCGTACCAGTCGGTGCCGTAGGCCGTGTAGACGCGCATGCGGTGGCCCTCGGCGGCCAGTCGCAGGTGCTCGTCGCTGCGGATGCCGTAGAGCATCTGGAACTCGTACTCGTCGAGCTTGCGCCCGGCGGTGCGGGCCAGTTCCTGGGTGATGGAGATCAGGCGCGGGTCGTGGGACCCGATCATCGGGTAGCCCTCGCCCTCCATCAGCGTCCGCAGGATGCGCACGTACGCCTTGTCGATCTCGTGCTTCTGCTGGTAGGCGACCTCGGCGGGCTCCTTGTAGGCGCCCTTCACCAACCGTACGCGACTGCCGGCCGCGGCGAGGCGGCGCGCGTCCTCCTCGGTGCGGAAGAGGTAGGCCTGGATGACGCAGCCCGTCTGCGGGACGTCCTTCCGCAGCTCCTCGTGGATGGCGAACATCGAGTCGAGGGTGGTGTGGTCCTCCGCGTCCAGCGTGACCGTGGTGCCGATCTCGGCGGCGGCCTCGACGACCGGGCGGACGTTGGCGAGGGCCAGCTCGTGGCCGCCGTCCAGCGCCTGGCCGAACATCGACAGCTTGACGGACATCTCCGCGCGGGTGCCGAGCTCCAGCGGCCCCAGCCGGTCGATCAGCTCCAGGTAGGCGTCGCGGGCGGCGGCGGCCTGCTCGGGGGTGGTGATGTCCTCGCCGACGACGTCCATGGTGAGTTCCAGGCCGTTGCCGGTGAGTTCCCGGACGATCGGCAGGACCTCGTCGACGGTCTCCCCGGGGATGAAGCGGTCGACGACCTGCTTGGTCACCGGGGCCGCCGAGATCAGGCGTCGCATCCGGTCACTGCGCGACGCGGCGAGAATCACGGGACCCAGCACGGGGCACCTCCACAAGCTGCACGAGGCCGTCACCCGACGATTCGGATACGGCACGGAGAACCACCGTGAAACCTACGGATGCCCCCGATCGTGGGCCATCGACAGCTGTCACGCATCCGCGCCGAGGTTCTCAGACAGATGTATGAAGAGCCCGGGGCTTTGCGGCAGAATGCCCGTGTGACGTCGGAACACAGGGACGACTACCAGGAGCTGGTGGACGAGATCTCGGAGCTGCTCGGCGCTCCGGCGACCCTGGAGAACCGGGATTTCGAGCTGATCGCCTTCGGGGCGTACGACAGCGAGGGCGACCTCGATCCGTCCGCGCTGGACCCGGTGCGCACCCGCTCGATCCTGACCCGCCGTTCGACGGCCGCCGTCCGCGCCTGGTTCGAGGGCTTCGGCATCACCCGGGCGACCGGCCCGGTCCGCATCCCGCGCACTCCCGAGGCGGGTGTCCACCGGGGACGGATCTGTCTGCCGGTGCGCCATCGGGGAGTCGTCCTCGGCTACGTCTGGCTGCTCGACTACGACCCGGGCCCTTCCGAGCGGCAGCTGGGCGCGGCCATGGGGGTGACGGCCCGGATCGGGGCGCTGCTCGCGGACGAGGCGCAGCACGGCGCCGACCTCACGCGCGAGTTGCGGGCGGTGCTGACGGCGGAGCGGGACTGGCAGCGGGAGATGGCGGTCGCCGAGCTGCGCACCGCCCTCGGCAACCGCGCCGACGGTCCGTACACGGTGGTCTGTGTCGCCCCCTGGCCCGCCATCGATCCGGACGACGCCCCCTCGGTCCGTACGGTGCCGGGGGCGACGGCGCTGTGCACTCTGCCGTGGGGCGCCACCGCCCTGTCGCTGGCCCTGCTGCTGCGGCTGCGCTCGACGGACGTGCCGGCCCCGGCGACGACGGCGGCCTCACGGCTGCTGGAGCGGGTGGGTTCGAGTGGTCCGGGAGGGCGGAGCGGCCCTCCCGCGGCCGCCGGGATCGCCGCGCCCCGCGCGGGTCTCGCCGAACTGGGCGCGGCCTGGACGGAGGCGTCGGCGTCGGCGCGCGCGGCACTGGCCGAGCCACGGCTCGGGCCGGTCGCCCGGTGGGCGTCGATCGGCCCCTTCCGGCTGCTGACCGCACTGCCCCCGGGCGCCGCCCACGACCCCGCCGTCGGCCCTCTGCTCTCCCCCGCGCACACCGAACTGGCCCGCACCGCCGAGGTCTACCTCGACCGCGCGGGCCAGGCCGGCCGCACGGCGGCGGAGCTGGGCATCCACCGACAGACCCTCTACTACCGCCTGTCCCGCGTCGAACAGCTCACCGGCCTGGACCTGGACGACGGCGAGGACCGGCTGCTGCTGCACATGGCGCTCAAGGCGCACCGTCTGTAACGGCCTCGATCACCCGGCGGAGCCCGGCCGTCAACTGCTCGCCGTCGGGCGCCGACTTCGGATCGAAGGTCCACTGGGCGATGAGGCCCGTCATCAGGGTCACATAGAACTGGCCGAGGGTGTCCGCGTCCTCGTCGGACACGTCCTCCTCACGGCCGCCCATCAGCAGCGGGATCAGCCCCCGTCCGGCCTCGCGCTGCGCTGCCGCCAGCCGATCGCGCACCTCGGGGAGCCGGTCACCGAGGGCGAGCACCTCCATGCTGAGCCGCCAGACGGAGCCGGGGTCCTTCATGGTGCCGATGATGTTCGACCACACGCGCTCGAACCGCTCCAGGGAGCCCGGCGCGGCGGCGTCCACCGTCCCGTCGCCGTCGAAGGCGCCGCCCATCCCCTCGACCAGCGCGACGTAGGCCTGCGCGAGCAGGGCGTCCTTGGACCCGTAGTGGTAGCCGATGGACGCCAGGTTGGTCCCCGACTCCTTGACGATGTCGCGCGCCGTGGTGCGCACGAACCCCTTGGCGAGCAGGCAGCGCTTGGCGCCCTCGAGCAGATCCTCACGGTGTCCCATGGAGCCACCTTACCCACCTGTCCATACACGCGTATTATACAGTCGTTCTAGACAGTCGTATAAGACATGCGTACAGTCCCCGGCATGACACCGAATCCGCCCCGTGCCGGCCGCCGTGAGTGGACCGCGCTCGCCGTGCTGATGCTTCCGCTGCTGCTGGTCTCGATGGACGTCTCCGTCCTCTACTTCGCGGTCCCGGAGATCAGCGCGGACCTGGAACCGAGCGGCACCCAGCAGCTGTGGATCTTCGACATCTACGCCTTCGCCGTGGCCGGCCTCCTGATGACCATGGGCTCGGTGGGCGACCGGATCGGCCGCCGCAGGCTGCTGCTGATCGGCGCCGCCGCGTTCGGCGCCGCCTCCCTGGTGGCGGCGTACGCGCACAGCGCCGAGACCCTGATCGCGGCCCGCGCGCTGCTCGGCATCGGTGGTGCCACCCTGATGCCCTCCACACTGGCCCTGGTGCGCTCGCTCTTCATGGATCCCGCCCAGCGGGCGAAGGCGATCGCGATCTGGTCCGCCGTGATGACGGCGGGCGTGGCGCTCGGCTCGGTGCTGAGCGGGTTGCTGGTGGAGTTCTTCTGGTGGGGCTCGGTCTTCCTGGTGAACCTGCCGGCGATGGCTCTGCTGCTGGCCCTCGGCCCGGTCCTGCTGCCGGAGTCCAAGGACCCCGATCCGGGCCGCTTCGACTGGCCGAGCGTCCCGCTGTCCATGGCCGCCGTGCTGCCGGTCATCTACGGCTTGAAGGAGATCCCGTCCGAGGGATGGAACGTGCGGTACGTCATGTCGGTCACCGTCGGCCTGCTCTTCGCGGCCCTGTTCGTGTACCGGCAGCGGACGACCGCCTTCCCGATGATCTCCCCGGTCCTGTTCCGCGGTCGCGGCTTCGGCCCGGCCGCCGCCCTCAACCTGGTCACCATGTTCGGGATGATGGGTTCGGCGTTCTTCACCACGCAGTACATCCAGTCGGTGCTCGACAAGAGCGCTCTGGAGGCGGCCCTGTGGGCACTGGCGCCGTCGGTTCCCGTCGGCTTCGCGGCACCGTTCGCGACCCATCTGGTGCAGAAGGGCGTCAACCGCGCTCATGTGGTGACGGCGGGCTTCGCCACCGCCGTGTGCGGTTACGCGCTGTTGTCGTTCGTGGACACGGACGACCTGGTACTCGTCCTGGTCGCCTGCGGTGTGCTCGCCATGGGCGTCACCGCGGTGATGTCCCAGATCATGGACCTCGCGCTGAGCGCCGCTCCGGTGGAACGGGCGGGCTCCGCCTCCTCCCTGATGGAGACCGGAGCCGAGTTCGGCGGGGCGCTGGGCATGGCGTTCCTCGGCTCCATCGGCACCGCCGCCTACCGGAGCGGGATGCCGGACTCCGCTCCGGCGGCGGCCCACGAGACGCTGGGCGGCGCGCTCGCCGTCGCCGAGCGACTGCCGGGGCAGACGGGAGACGCCCTCGCGACGGCGGCTCGGGACGCCTTCACGCGAGGGATGAACGCGGCGGCGATCGCTGGTGCCGCGGTGTTCGCCGGGGCGGCGGTCCTGGCATCGGTGGCGCTGCGCCGGGTGCGGGTGCGGGAGGAAGCGGACGCGGAAAACGCCGGACGGGCTGATCGAGTCAGCCCGTCCGGCGTCTGAGAACGAGCCCGTTCGCGGCGAACGGGGGCCGGGGCGGAGCCCCGGAACAGGTCAGACCAGGTTCACCGACCGCGCCGACGTCGCCCCGATCTCCGCGGCGAGCTCACCGAGCACCCCGGCGGCCACCGTGTCGTCGACCGTCAGCACCGCGAGCGCCTCGCCGCCGACCGTCGCGCGGGCGACCTGCATGCCGGCGATGTTGATGCCCGCCTCGCCGAGGATGCGGCCCACTGTGCCGACGACACCCGGACGGTCCTCGTAGCGCAGGACGACCATGTGGTCGGCGAGCGCGAGGTCCACGTCGTAGTCGCCGACCGCGACGATCTTCTGGACGTGCTTGGGGCCGGCCAGCGTGCCGGAGACCGAGATCTCCTCGCCGCCGGAGAGGGTGCCGCGCACGGTGACGACGTTGCGGTGGTCGGCCGACTCCGAGCTGGTGGTCAGCCGTACCTCGACACCGCGCTCCTGGGCGAACAGCGGGGCGTTGACGTAGGACACCGTCTCGTCGACGACGTCCTCGAAGACGCCCTTGAGCGCGGACAGCTCCAGCACCTTCACGTCGTGCTGGGTGATCTCGCCGTACACCTCGACGTCGAGGCGGGCCGCGACCTCACCGGCGAGCGCGGTGAAGATCCGGCCGAGGCGCTCGGCGAGCGGCAGGCCCGGCTTGACGTCCTCGGCGATGACACCGCCCTGCACGTTCACCGCGTCCGGGACCAGCTCACCGGCGAGGGCGAGGCGCACCGAGCGGGCGACGGCGATACCGGCCTTCTCCTGCGCCTCGTCCGTGGAGGCGCCGAGGTGCGGGGTGCAGACGACCTGGTCGAACTCGAACAGCGGGGAGTCGGTGCACGGCTCCTTGGCGTACACGTCCAGGCCGGCGCCGGCGACGCGGCCCTCCTTGAGCGCCGAGTACAGCGCCTCCTCGTCGACGATGCCGCCGCGCGCGGCGTTGATGACGCGGACGCTCGGCTTGACCTTGCGCAGTGCCTCGTCGCCGATCAGGCCGAGGGTCTCGGGGGTCTTGGGCAGGTGGACGGTGATGAAGTCGGAGACCTCGAGCAGTTCGTCCAGCGAGAGCACCTTGACGCCCATCTGCGCGGCCCGCGCGGGCTGCACGTAGGGGTCGTAGGCGACGACCTTCATGCCGAAGGCGGACATGCGCTGCGCGACAAGGGCGCCGATCCGCCCCAGACCCACGACACCGAGGGTCTTCTCGGCGAGCTCGACGCCCGTGTACTTGCTCCGCTTCCACTCGCCGTTCTTCAGCGCGGCGTTGGCCTGCGGGATGTTGCGCGCGGTGGCGACGATCAGACCACAGGCGAGCTCGGCGGCGGTCACGATGTTCGAGGTGGGGGCGTTGACGACCATCACGCCGGCCTTGGTGGCGGCGGAGACGTCGACGTTGTCCAGGCCGACGCCGGCACGGGCGACGACCTTGAGCCTGTTCGCGGCGGCGATCGCCTCGGCGTCGACCTTGGTGGCCGAGCGGATCAGGATCGCGTCCACCTCGGCGATGGCCGGGAGCAGCTCGGCGCGGTCCGCACCGTTGCAGTGGCGGATCTCGAAGTCCGGGCCGAGTGCGTCGACGGTGGCGGGCGACAGCTCTTCAGCGATGAGTACGACGGGTTTCGAGCTCACGTGAGTCCTCACAAGTCCAATGCGGACGGCCGTCCCGACGGCCGCAGGCGGTGAAGAAGTGCTAGCCGCGTGGAAGACGCACGACACTGTGGGCCTGACGCGTTTGTTGTGCAGCAGTCTAGTGGCGCGGGGCGGGTCGTCTTGCGCCTCTGCGGAATGATCACCCGGAAGAGGCCGGGTCAGGGCCGGAGCCCCGCGGCGGTGCCGGCGAACGGCACCGCCGCGGGGCGCGAGGGCTTACGCCTCCTCGTCGACCCAGCTCATGAGCTTGCGCAGCTCCTTGCCGGTGGTCTCAAGCAGGTGCTCGGAGTCCTGCTGCTTGTACTCGTTGTACTTCTTCAGGCCGCCGTGGTACTCGTCCATCCAGTTCTTGGCGAAGGTGCCGTCCTGGATCTCGGCGAGGACCTTCTTCATCTCGGCCTTGGTGGCGTCGGTGATGATCCGCGGGCCGGTGACGTAGTCGCCCCACTCGGCGGTCTCGGAGATCGACCAGCGCATCTTCTCCAGGCCGCCCTCGTACATGAGGTCCACGATCAGCTTCAGCTCGTGCAGGCACTCGAAGTAGGCGATCTCCGGCTGGTAGCCCGCCTCGGTCAGCGTCTCGAAGCCCGCCTTGACCAGCGCCGCGGTGCCACCGCACAGGACGGCCTGCTCGCCGAACAGGTCGGTCTCGGTCTCCTCGGTGAAGGTCGTCTTGATGACGCCGGCGCGGGTGCCGCCGATGCCCTTCGCGTACGACAGGGCCAGCGCGAAGCCGTTGCCCGTGGCGTCCTGCTCGACGGCGGCGATGCAGGGAACGCCGCGGCCCTCCTCGTACTGACGGCGCACCAGGTGGCCCGGGCCCTTGGGGGCGACCATGCAGACGTCCACGCCGGCCGGGGGCTTGATGAAGCCGTAGCGGATGTTCAGGCCGTGGCCGAAGAACAGCGCGTCGCCGTCCTTCAGGTTGTCCTTGATGTGCTCCTCGTAGACCTGCGCCTGGATCGGGTCCGGGACCAGGATCATGATGACGTCGGCCTCGGCGGCGGCCTCGGACGGGCTCACCACGCGCAGGCCCTGCTCCTCGGCCTTGGCCTTGGACTTGGAGCCCTCGTGCAGACCGACACGGACGTCGACGCCCGAGTCACGGAGCGACAGGGCGTGGGCGTGGCCCTGGCTGCCGTAACCGATGACCGCGACCTTGCGGCCCTGGATGATGGACAGGTCGGCGTCGGCGTCGTAGAACAGCTCGGCCACTGGGTTCTCTCCTTGTGTGCGGGTGTTGCGTCCCACCGTATGCCGGTGAGGGGAAGGGAAGTTTCTCGGTCTCGGAATACGGGCGGCCGGGTCGTCGCCGGCCGCCCTCTCCGGGTCTTACGCCGACCGGTCCAGGGCGCGCAGCGACCGGTCCGTGATGGAACGGCCACCGCGTCCGATCGCGATCGTGCCGGACTGGACGAGCTCCTTGATGCCGAACGGCTCCAGCATCTTGAGCATGGCGGACAGCTTGTCGCTGCTGCCGGTGGCCTCGATGGTCACGGCCTCCGGGGAGACGTCCACGGTCTTGGCGCGGAACAGCTGGACGATCTCGACGATCTGGGAACGCGTCTCGTTGTCGGCGCGCACCTTCACCAGAACGAGTTCGCGCTGGACGGCCTGCCCGGGTTCGAGCTCGACGATCTTCAGCACGTTGACGAGCTTGTTGAGCTGCTTGGTGACCTGCTCCAGCGGGAACTCCTCGACGCTCACCACGATGGTGATGCGGGAGATGTCGGCGTGCTCGGTGACGCCGACGGCGAGCGAGTCGATGTTGAAGCCGCGGCGGGAGAACAGGGCGGCGATCCGGGCCAGGATGCCCGGGGTGTTCTCCACCAGGACGGAGAGCGTGTGCTTGGACATGATCTGCTTCCTCTGCTTGAAAGTCCTGACGGCTCTCAGTCGTCTTCGTTGTCGCCGAAGTCGGGGCGGACGTCCCGGGCGGCCATGATCTCGTCGTTGGAGGTGCCGGCGGCGACCATCGGCCACACCATCGCGTCCTCGTGGACGATGAAGTCCACGACGACCGGGCGGTCGTTGATGGAGTTCGCCTCCTCGATGACCTTGTCGAGGTCGGCCGGGTCCTCGCAGCGGATCGCGTAGCAGCCCATGGCCTCCGACAGCTTCACGAAGTCGGGGACGCGGGTGCCGGCGCTCTTCTCGGTGCCGTCCGCGCCGGGGCCGGAGTGCAGCACCGTGTTGGAGTACCGCTGGTTGTAGAAGAGGGTCTGCCACTGGCGGACCATCCCGAGGGCGCCGTTGTTGATGATGGCGACCTTGATCGGGATGTTGTTCAGGGCGCAGGTGGTGAGCTCCTGGTTGGTCATCTGGAAGCAGCCGTCGCCGTCGATCGCCCAGACGGCGCGGTCGGGGGCGCCGGCCTTGGCCCCCATGGCGGCCGGGACCGAGTAGCCCATGGTTCCGGCGCCGCCGGAGTTCAGCCAGGTGGCGGGCTTGTCGTACTGGATGAAGTGCGCGGCCCACATCTGGTGCTGGCCGACGCCGGCCGTGAAGATCGTGCCCTCGGGCGCCAGCTGCCCGATGCGCTCGATGACCTGCTGCGGGGAGAGCGAGCCGTCCTCGGGCTGGTCGTAGCCGAGCGGGTAGGTCTCGCGCCAGCGGTTCAGGTCCTTCCACCAGGCGGTGTAGTCGCCCTTGCCGCCCTCGGCGTGCTCCTTCTGGACGGCCTGGATGAGGTCGGCGAGGACCTCGCGGGCGTCACCGACGATCGGCACGTCGGCGGCGCGGTTCTTGCCGATCTCCGCCGGGTCGATGTCGGCGTGGACGATCTTGGCGTACGGGGCGAAGCTGTCCAGCTTGCCGGTGACGCGGTCGTCGAAGCGGGCTCCGAGGGCGACGATCAGGTCGGCCTTCTGCAGCGCGGTGACGGCGGTGACCGCACCGTGCATGCCCGGCATTCCCACGTGCAGCGGGTGGCTGTCGGGGAACGCGCCGAGCGCCATCAGGGTGGTGGTGACGGGCGCTCCGGTGAGTTCGGCGAGCATCTTCAGCTCGGCGGTGGCCCGCGCCTTGAGGACGCCGCCGCCGACGTAGAGGACCGGCCGCTTCGCGGTGGTGATCAGCTTGGCGGCCTCGCGGATCTGCTTGGCGTGCGGCTTGGTGACGGGCCGGTAGCCGGGCAGGTCCATGGTGGGCGGCCAGGAGAAGGTGGTCTTCGCCTGGAGGACATCCTTGGGGATGTCGACCAGGACCGGACCCGGGCGGCCGGTGGAGGCGATGTGGAACGCCTGGGCGATCGCCCTGGGGATGTCCTCCGCCTTGGTGACCAGGAAGCTGTGCTTGGTGATCGGCATGGTGATGCCGACGATGTCCGCCTCCTGGAAGGCGTCCGTGCCGATCGCCTTGGAGACGACCTGCCCGGTGATCGCGACCAGCGGCACGGAGTCCATGTGCGCGTCCGCGATCGGGGTGACCAGGTTGGTGGCGCCCGGACCGGACGTCGCCATGCACACCCCGACCTTGCCGGTGGCCTGGGCGTAACCGGTGGCCGCGTGGCCGGCGCCCTGCTCGTGGCGGACCAGCACGTGGCGCACCCGCGTGGAGTCCATCAGGGGGTCGTACGCCGGCAGGATGGTGCCGCCGGGAATGCCGAATACCGTGTCGGCGCCGACCTCCTCGAGAGAGCGAATGAGGGACTGTGCGCCCGTGACGTGCTCGACGGGGGCGGACTGTCCTCCGGATCGGGGCCGGGGCTGCGGGTGATGGGCCCCGGTGGCCTGCTCGGTCATCGGCATTCTCTTCTCGATGCTGAGGGTTTTTGCGAAGTTTGTACGGGTCACGCGTGCTGCTCGGCAGGTGCCTGTGCAACAAAAAACCCCTCGTGCCGTAAGGCAAGCGAGGGGAGCGCGCCGGGTGGTGGTCGCTGAGCGGTGGAGGCTCAGCGTCAGCCGACGCGCTTTCCAAGTACGAGAATTCGGGTGCGCATGGCACTGACCCTCCACCCGGCGCGCACCCAGTGTCAAGTGGGTGGGACGGGAGTCTCATTATGTGAGCGCAGCACCGGACCTCCCTGGAGTACGGCGGTCACCCCGGTGGAGTACACCCCGGAACCCCGGCCGACGAACACGGGTTCGGCCGGTCCCGGCGGCACCGGACAGTGCCCGGCGGCCAGCGCCCTGCGCAGCCGGTACTCGTCCAGCGGCCCGGAGAACGCCTTGCCCTGGCCGTGCGTGCAGCCCATCGCGCGCAGGGCCACGACCTGCTCGGGCAGATCCACGCCGTCGGCCACGGACTGCATCCCGAGGTCGGAGGCGATCCGCAGCAGACCACTGGTGATCTTGTGCAGCCGCGCGGACTCCGCCACGCCGTCGACCAGAGCCCGGTCGAGCTTCAGCACGTCGACGGGGAGCCGCCTCAGAGCCATGATCGTCCCGGGTCCGCTGCCGAAGCCGTCGAGCGCGATCCGGACGCCGAGCCGCTTGAGCACGGTCAGCCGGCGCTCCAGCTCGTCGAGCGACACCCTGGGGCCGGTGTCGGCCAGCTCGACGACCAGGGAGCCGGACGGCAGCCCGTACCGGGTCAGCAGGGCCTCGATCGAGCCCAGGGGCAGTGACCGGTCGAGGAGCCGGTGCGCGCTCAGCCGGACGGCCACCGGGACGGGCAGACCGGTCGCGTGCCGTTCGGCGGCCTGTTCCACGGCCTCCTCCAGCACCCAGCGGCCCAGCTCGGCGGTCTTCTCGCTGTCCTCGGCCACGCGCAGGAACTCCGCGGGAGTGAACAGCACGCCCTGGGAGGAGCGCCAGCGCGCCTGGGCGCAGACCGACGTGATCCGGCCGTCCTCCAGGGACACCACCGGCTGGTGCAGCAGGGCGAACTCGCCGTGGTGCAGCGCCGCGCGCAGCCGGGTGGCCAGCTCCGCCCTGCGCACCACGTCCTGCTGCATCTGCGGTTTGTACAGCTCCACGCGGCCCTTGCCGGCGGCCTTGGCCCGGTACATGGCGAGGTCGGCGTTGCGCAGCAGTTCGCCCGCGCCGAGGCCGGGTTCGGCGAAGGCCACGCCGATGGAGGCGTTGACCCGGACATCGTTGCCGTCGATGACGTAGGGCTGGGAGAGGGTCACTCTCAGACGGTCGGCGAGCTCCAGGATGTGCCGCTCGCGGGCGTCCCGGTCCCGGGCGCCGTCGCCGACGATCAGGGCCGCGAACTCGTCGCCGCCCAGCCGGGACGCGGTGTCGCCCTTGCGGACCGCGTCCTGGAGTCTGCGGGCGGCCTGGACGAGCAGCTCGTCCCCGGCCTGGTGCCCGATGGTGTCGTTGACGCCCTTGAAGCCGTCCAGGTCGATGAAGAGCACCGCCGTGCCCCTGAGGGCGGCCCCGCGGTCCGAGGCGCGGCGGCCGGACAGGGCCTGCTGGACGCGCCGGGTGAACAGGGCGCGGTTGGGCAGGTCGGTGAGCGGGTCGTGCTCCGCGTTGTGCTGGAGCTGCGCCTGGAGCCGCACGCGTTCGGTCACGTCGCGGCTGTTGAAGATCAGGCCGCCGTGGTGCCGGTTGACGGTCGACTCGACGTTCAGCCAGCCTCCCCCACCGCCGGAGCGGAAGCGGCACTCGATCCGGGTGGTGGGTTCCTCGACCGGGTCGGCGGCGAGGAAGCGGCGTACCTCGTGCACGACGCAGCCCAGGTCCTCCGGGTGGATGAGACTGGCCAGTTCGGTCCCCTCCAGCTCCTCCGCGGGCCTGCCGTACACCCCGGCGGCGGCCGGGGAGACGTAGCGGAGGATGCCGCTGGGGGCGGCGATCATGATGACGTCGCTGGAGCCCTGCACCAGGGAGCGGAAGTGGTTCTCCTGCCGCGCCAGTTCCTGGGTCAGGGTGATGTTGTCGAGCAGCATGATGCCCTGGCGCACGACGAGCGCGAGCACCACGGTGCCCCCGGTGAGCAGGACCACGCGGTCGACGCTGCGGCCGTTGAGGACGTTGTAGAGGATGCCCAGGGTGCACACGGCCGCGGCGAGGTACGGCGTGAGTGCGGCGAGGGAACCGGCGATGGGCCGGGAGAGCGGATACCGGGTGGGCCCGTCGGGCGGCGGCCCGTGGTGGTGGTCCGGCGGGCCGCACCGGCCGGGCAGGTGCTCGCGGACCACGCGTGTGTGCCCGTCCGGCTCGGGCCGTCCGCCGCGGGGCGCGGTCCAGGGGGCGTACGCCAGGAGCAGCGAGCCGGCGAACCAGCCCGCGTCGAGCAGCTGTCCGGAACGGTAACCGGCGTGCAGCAGCGGAGAGGTGAACAGGGCGTCGCACATCACGGTCAGCGCGAGCGCGCCGATCGCGGTGTTGACCGCGGACCGGTTGACCTCCGAGCGCCGGAAGTGCAGCGCGAGCACCATGCTGACCAGGGCGATGTCGAGCAGTGGGTACGCCAGTGACAGCGCGGTGTGCGCGACGTCCGGCCCCTCGGCCCGGGCGGCCTGGGCGAGTGCGAGGCTCCACGCGAGGGTGAGCAGGGAGCCGCCGATCAGCCAGGCGTCCAGGGAGAGACAGACCCAGCCGGCCTTGGTCACGGGCCGTTTGGCGAGCACCAGCAGTCCCACGATGGCGGGTGGCGCGAAGCACAGGAAGAACAGGTCGGCGTAGCTGGGGCTGGGCACGGGAAGCCCGAGGACGACCTCGTACCACCCCCAGACCAGGTTGCCCAGGGAGGCCATGGCCGAGGAGAGGCCGAACATCACCCAGGCGGGCCGGAACCGGGTGTGGGGGCTGCGTGCGTAGACGAAGCAGGACACGGCGGCGGCACCGGCCGCGGCGCTCAGTCCGAAGTCGCCCATGATCAGCGCGAGGCGCTCCGAGCCCCAGCCGAACGCGGCGCCGACGGCGTAGGCGGCGCAGACCAGGGCCAGGACGAGTTGGGCGGCCGGACCGGGCCGGCGGCCGGCGGCCGGTGCGCCGGACGGCGGCGCCGTCGGCGCGGGCTGCTGCCGCAGTGCTCCGTCGAGCGTGGGGGTGGGGGTCGGCGCGCTCACCGGCACCTCCCGGTCCGCTCCGCCCCCGGGCCCTTCGGTCCCCGGTGCACCAGGTGGGCGTGTCCGCGGCGGCCGCCGTGCCCGGGGCGGTGACGGCCGGGACCGTCGTGAGGGCCGCGGTGCCGGGTGTGGTGGCCGCTGTGGTGGCCGCGGCTGCGCGCGGCCGTGCGCAGCGGTCGTCGCCGACGGCTCCGCCGCGTCGGATCGCTCGTCCATGGGCCGTGCATCGTCCGTCGCCCCCCTCACTGTCCGCACTGTCCTGCCCCCCGCGCCGTCGGTCAGCGGCGCGGCCCCTGTCGGGACGATACACCAGTATCGTCACTCAGGGACATAGTTTCTCTACGCTCCGTAACGATCAACTGATATATGAGTACCCACCGCGCCCGGAGAAACGCGGACGGTACTCGAAGCGGACTACGGGGCCTCCGCTCCCGTCACCAGGATCACGTTGCCGAGCTCCTCCCGGTTCAGATAACGACGCAACTGACTGACCAGCAACCGCTCGGCGCGCGGCCGGAAGGCGGAGGTGGGTCCGCCGACGTGCGGGCTGATGAGGACGCCCGGCGCCCGCCACAGGGGATGTTCCGAGGGCAGTGGTTCGGGATCGGTGACGTCGAGGGCCGCGGTGATGCGGCCGCTCTCCACCTCGGTGAGCAGCGCCTTGGTGTCGACGACGCCGCCGCGGGCCACGTTCACCAGCAGGGCGCCGTCCTTCATCCGGGCCAGGAACGCGGCGTCCGCGAGGTGCCGGGTGGCCTCGGTCAGCGGCGTGGACAGGACGACGACGTCCGCCTCCGGGAGCAGGGCGGGCAGTTCGGTGAGCGGGTGCACCGGTCCGCGCTCCGTGGTGCGTGCGGAGCGCGCGACGCGCGCCACCCGCGCGAGCTCGAACGGAACGAGCCGGTCCTCGATGGCCGCGCCGATCGAGCCGTAGCCCACGATGAGCACGTTCTTGTCGGCGAGCGCGGGCCGGAACCCGCCGCGCCACTCCCCCTTGTCCTGCGCCCGCACGAAATCGGGGATGCCGCGCAGGGAGGCCAGGATCAGCGCGAGCGTGAGCTCGGCGGTGCTGGCCTCGTGCACACCGCGCGCGTTGCACAGCCGTACGCCGGCGGGCAGGTCCTTCAGGCCGGGCTCCACGTGGTCGGTGCCGGCCGACAGGGTCTGCACGACGCGGACGGAGCGCATCAGCGGCATCGGGCGCACGCCGATCCCGGCGGGCTTCATGTAGGGCACGACGTAGAAGGCGCAGTCGGCCGGGTCGGCGGGGAACTCCTCGGCGCCGTCCCAGAAACGGTAGTGCGGCCCCTCGGGAAGGCCCTCGATCTCGTCCGGCGGAATGGGAAGCCATACGTCAGCAGCAGTCATGGTCCGGAGGCTAGTTCAGGAGCGCGGGGACGCAGAGGTTAGGTTGGGGGGCCGGAGAGGGAGGGTCACGACCAGGTGGAGCGCAGGACGATCGGCGCGGGGGCGCTCGCGGTGGGGGCCGTCGGACTCGGGTGCATGCCGATGAGCTGGGCCTACAGCACGTCCCGGCAGCGCGGCGAGGAGTCGCTCAGGGCGGTGCACCGGGCGCTGGACGCGGGCTCGACGCTCCTCGACACCGCCGACATGTACGGCCCGTTCACCAACGAACTGCTGCTCGGGCGGGTGTTGAAGGAGCGGCGCGCCGACGCCTTCGTGTCCACGAAGGTCGGACTGCTGGTGGGTGATCAGCACATCGTGGCCAACGGCCGCCCCGGATACGTGAGAAGGGCCTGCGACGCGTCGCTGCGCCGGCTCCAGACCGACGTCATCGACCTCTACCAGCTGCACCGCGCCGACCCGGAGGTCCCGGTCGAGGAGACCTGGGGTGCGATGGCCGAGCTCGTGCAGGCGGGCAAGGTGAGGGCGTTGGGGCTGTGCGCGGTGGGGGCCCGCTCGGCGCGGCGGCAGGGGGCGCGGCTGCACGACACGACGATCCGGCAGCTGGAGCGGGTGCAGCAGGTCTTCCCGGTGAGCGCGGTGGAGGCAGAGCTGTCGGTGTGGTCGCCGGAGGCGCTCCGGGCGCTGCTGCCGTGGTGCGCGTCGCGGGGCATCGGTTTCCTGGCGGCGATGCCGCTGGGCAACGGCTTCCTGACCGGGACGCTGACGCCCGGCGTGGGCTTCGAGGCGGACGACCTGCGCGCCCGGCACCCCCGCTTCACGGCCGAGATGATGGCCGCGAACCAGCCGATCGTGGCCGGTCTGCGCCGCGTCGCCCGCCGGCACGGCGAGCACGTCACCCCGGCGCAGGTGGCGCTGGCCTGGGTGCTGAGCCGGGGCCGCCAGGTGATCCCGGTCCCCGGCGCCAAGCGGGAGCGGTGGGTCGCGGAGAACGCGGCCGCGGTGGACCTGCGCCTGACGGAGCGCGATCTCGCGGAGATCGCGGAACTGCCCGCGGCGCAGGGGTCGTGGGACTGAACGGCGGACCGGCGGCGGCGATCCCGCGGTTCGGGGGTCCGCGATCGGGAACTTCGGGAGCACGAGCGGTGTATGACAGGTAGGACCCCGCCGCGTCGAAGGGACGAGATCGTGCAACGACGAGCCGTGACGGCCGTACTGGCCGCCGCTGCGCTCCTGCTGACCGCCGGCTGCTCCTCCGACGACGGAGGACCGCCGGGCGGAGACGGCAGCGCCTCCCCGACCGGTACGGCGACGTCGCCGTCCTCGTCGCCGGAGGGGAGCGCGGAGGAGACACCGCCCGCGAAGGGCTCGGTGAAGGTGGTCCGCACGGTGACCACGGGCCTGAGCTCCCCCTGGGGCCTGGCCCCGCTGGCCGACGGCGACCTGCTGGTCTCCTCCCGGGACGAGGCGACGATCACCCGGGTCGACGGGAAGACCGGTGAGAAGACCGAGCTGGGCGAGGTGCCCGGGGTGTCGCCGTCCGGCGAGGGCGGCCTGCTCGGCATCGCCCTCTCCCCCGCGTACGCCTCGGACCGCATGATCTACGCGTACTTCACCTCGGCCTCCGACAACCGCATCGTCCGCATGATCTACGACGAGGGGAAACCGGCCGGTGAGCAGCTGGGAGCGCCGGACACCGTCTTCCGGGGCATCCCCAAGGGCGAGGTCCACAACGGCGGGCGGATCGCCTTCGGCCCGGACAGGATGCTGTACGCGGGCACGGGCGAGAGCGGTGACACGGGTCTGTCCCAGGACAAGGAGTCCCTGGGCGGCAAGATCCTGCGGCTGACCCCGGAGGGCGAGCCGGCCCCGGGCAATCCGTTCCCCGACTCCGCGGTGTACTCGTACGGCCACCGCAATGTGCAGGGCCTGGCGTGGGACGGCAAGCAGCGGCTGTTCGCCGCGGAGTTCGGCCAGAACACCTGGGACGAGCTGAACGCGATCAGGCCGGGCGACAACTACGGCTGGCCGGAGGCGGAGGGCGAGTCGGACGACGGCGGCTTCCACGACCCGGTCGACCAGTGGAGCACCGACGAGGCCTCCCCCAGCGGCATCGCGCACGCCGAGGGCTCGGTCTGGATGGCGGGCCTGCGCGGCGAGCGGCTGTGGCGCATCCCGCTGAAGGGCACGGAGGCGTCGGCGGCCCCGCAGGCGTTCCTGGAGGGCGAGTACGGCCGGCTGCGCACGGTGGCGGCGGCGGGCGGCAACAAGCTGTGGCTGGTCACCAGCAACACGGACGGGCACGGCAACCCGAAGGAGGGGGACGACCGGATCCTGGAGCTGGAGGTGAGCTAGTCGTTCAGTCCGCCTCGGGCTCCTCCTCCGGCGCCGTCGGCCGGCGCACGGTGACCTTTCCGGAGGCGAGGTCTATCGGTCCGCGTCCGGGGTCGGCGTCACCGACGTCCTCCCGGGTCAGTTCCAGGCGGTTCTGCTCGTCGCGGGTGTGTTTACGGCCAGGGGCGAACAGTTCCTCGAAGGCGTTGAACACCGCTCCCCTTCCCAAGGACGACTGGGTCGTACACCTATTGTCCCGCCACCAGCCGCTCATCCGTCTCCGCCGCGAACAGACCGAGCCGGTGCGCCACCGCCGCCGCCTCACCCCGTCCGGAGACGCCCAGCTTGGCGAGGATGTTGGAGACGTGGACGCTGGCCGTCTTCGGGGAGATGAACAGTTCCCCGGCGATACGGCGGTTGGTGTGGCCGGCGGCCACCAGGCGCAGCACGTCGCGCTCCCGGCTGGTGAGTCCGAGCGCCTCGGCCGGATCGGCCGGCCCGGGAGCCGCGTCCCGGACGGCGGGGGTCAGCGCGAGGCGTGCGCGCTGCGCCAGCAGGGCGGCGGAGCGGGCCAGCGGTGCGGCGCCGAGGTGGCCGGCGACGGCGTCGACCAGCCGCAGCAGTTCCGTGGCGCGGGCCCGCTCGTCGTCGCCCGCTCCGGTGGCGAGCAGCGCCTCGGCGAGCCGGAGCCGGACGCGTGCGAGGTCGTAGGGCCGCCCCAGTGGCTCCACCGCCTCGACGGCCGCGGACCACTCGTCCGGTTCGAACCTGGCCTCGGCGCGCAGCAACTCGGCACGCAGCCACTGGTCGTAGGCCTGCCACACGGGCACTCCGGTCGCCAGGTTCTTGGCCGCCCCGCGGATCCGTTCCAGGATCTCCGGGCGGCCCGGCTCGGCCGCCGGGTCACCGTGGGCGTCCGCCTCGGCGGTCGTGGCGGCGAGCAGCAGGGGCCAGCCGTAGCGCTGGGTGCCGGGCGGGAGGCCGGCGTCGAGCACGGCGAGCAGTTCGGCGCGGACGTCGGCCAGGCGGCCCTCGGCGGCGGCGATGCCGATGGCGACCCGCTTCATGGGAAGGGCGTACTGCGGCATCGGGTCGTGGGTGCCGAAGACGGTGCGGGCGTCGGCGAGCCGGCGGGCCGCCGTGGCCGTGTCCCCCCGGTCGTACGCGAGATACGCCAGGCGCATCGAGCCCCCGGCACGCTGCTTGGCGCTCTGTTCGAGACGCCGGGCGTCGGCCGCGGCGCGGGCCGCCTCGTCCCAGCGGCCGAGGGAGTGGAGGGACTCGGCGAGGTTGCCCCACACCCAGCTCTCGGAGTCCAGCAGCCCGAGCCTGCGGGTGACGTGGACACCCTCCTGGAGGAGGTCCGCGGCCTCCTGGGAGCGGCCGACGCCTTCGAGGACGGACGGGAGGTTGACATGGGCGCGGGCCACCACCATGTCCACGCCCAGTTCGGTCGCCCGGTCCTTGACCTCGTACATCTCGGCGAGCCCGGACTCGATGTCACCGGCGTCGACCATGAGGCCGCCGAGGGTGAGCCGGGCGTTGAGCTCGATGTCGTGGGCGCCGACCATACGGGCGTACTCGACGGCGCGTTCGGCGGCGGCCATGGCCTCCGGGCCGGGTTCGTGCAGCATCGACCAGCTGGCCGCGGAGGCGAGGACCTCGGCGTGCACCTCGGAGGGGGGCAGTCCGCGCACCAGGTCCTGTGCGGTGCCGAGTTCGGCCCAGCCGTCGCCGCGGGCGAGGGCCTGGGTGAGCCGGGAGCGCTGCACCCAGAACCAGGCGGCGCGCAGGGGATCGGGGTCCTCGTCGAGGAGGCGCAGCGCCCGCTTGGTGATCTTCATCGAGCGTTCGCGTTCCCCGCAGAGGCGGCCGGCGACGGCGGCCTCCGCCATCAGGTCGAGGTAGCGCAGCGGCGTCGTCCCGGGGTCGCAGCCGCTGGGGGTCACCCCACGCCCTTCAGGCAGTGGGGGAGGGTAGACCTCGGCGTAGTCGAGGGGGCGCAGGGTGGCCCGTACGGTGTCGGGGACGGTGTCCCACAGCTCCATCGCCCGTTCCAGCAGGCCCAGTTGCTCGGAGTAGGCGTGGCGCCGGCGGGCCTCGACGGAGGCGTCGAGGACGGCGGGCAGGGCCTTGGCCGCGTCGTGGGCGTGGTACCAGTAGCTGGCCAGGCGGGTCACCCGCTCGTCGGCGGGGACGAGGGTGGGGTCGGCCTCCAGGGCCTCGGCGTAGCGGCGGTTGAGGCGGGAGCGTTCGCCGGGCAGCAGGTCGTCGCTGACGGCCTCGCGGACCAGGGAGTGGCGGAAGCGGTAGCCGTCGCGGTCGGGTGCGGGGGCGAGGATGCTCGCGTTGACACCGGCCCGCAGGGCCTCGATGAGGTCGTCCTCGGTGAGCCGGGCGACCGCGGCGAGCAGTCGGTCCTCGACGGTGGAGCCGCCCTCGGCGACGATCCGGGCGACCCGCTGGGCGCTCTCCGGCAGTCCCTCGACGCGGACCAGGAGCAGGTCGCGCAGGGAGTCGGTGAGGCCGGTGCAGCAGCCCTCGTCGGCGGCGACGGCGAGTTCCTCGACGAAGAAGGCGTTGCCGTCGGAGCGTTCGAAGATGTCGTCGACGCGGTCGGGGTCGGGTTCGCGGGCGAGGATGCCGGCGATCTGCCGGTGCACCTCCTCGCGGTTGAAGCGGCCGAGTTCGACGCGCTGGACCGTGCGGAGCCGGTCGAGTTCGGCGAGGAGGGGGCGCAGGGGGTGGCGGCGGTGGATGTCGTCGGAGCGGTAGGTGGCGAGGACGACGAGGCGGCCGGTGTGCAGGGTGCGGAACAGGTAGGCGAGCAGGTGGCGGGTGGAGGCGTCGGCCCAGTGCAGGTCCTCCAGGGCGAGGACGACGGTGTGGTCGGCGGCGACGCGCTCCAGCAGCCGGGCGGTGAGTTCGAAGAGGCGGGCCACGCCCTGTTCGTCGCGGCGGGCCCCGCGGGCGGCGGCGGTGCCGATCTCGGGGAGCAGGCGGGCGAGTTCCTCCTCCTGTCCGGAGGCGGCGGCGGCGAGCTGGTCGGGCAGTTCGCGGCGGAGTTGGCGCAGGGCGGTGGAGAAGGGGGCGAAGGGAAGTCCGTCGGCGCCGATCTCGACGCAGCCGCCGAGGGCGATGATCGCGCCGCGGCGGCGGGCCGTGGCGGCGAACTCCTCGACGAGGCGGGTCTTCCCGACGCCGGCCTCGCCTCCGATGAGCAGTGCCTGGGGCTCGGCGGCGGCGCGGGTGAGGGCGGTGTTCAGTGTGTCGAGTTCGGTGCTGCGGCCCACGAACACGGGACTGACGGACTTGGTCTCCACGGTCCTGAGCATGTCATGCCCTTCCGGCAACGGGTCACCGGTTTTCCAGGTGCGCGGGAGTGGTCCTGCGGACCGGCGCTTGGGCGGTGCCCGGTGTGAGGGCTGGGCGGGGGGTGGTTGCGCGGCCCGGCGCTCGCGGGGTGCCGTCGCGCCCACCCGTGCCGCCCCAGCGGCACGACTGCCCGCGGGAGCGGCGGGAGCAGCGGCATGCGGCTGCCCGCGGAGGACGAGGGCGGCGGCCGACCCCCGTGCGGTCGCCGCCCCGCGGTTACGCGGCTCGGGCGAACCAGTGGCGGCGGGGATGGCTTTCCGCCTCGGTGTTTCGGGGGGCGGCGGTGCGGCGGAGGCGGAGGGCCTGCCGAACCTGGCGCTCGTGCTCCGCGCGGCGGAGGAGGTCGTCGTGACGGAGCTGGTGGAGTGCGTACTCGAACATGGTGGGGTCCTCCGGAGGAGTCGGTGTCGGTCATCGCTTTCCGCGATGCCTCCACCTTCGTCTCCGAGGCGGGCCCGCCACATCGGGAGGGTTCCGTATCTTCCGGCCGGGTCGGGGCCTTAGAAGGTACTTGGGTCTCCTAAGGCCTCAGTTGCTGCGCCACCAGCCCCGCCGCACCGGCGACCGCGAGCGCCATGGCCGCCGTACGCGTGTGCCGCGCGTTCAGCCGCCGGGTCAGCGGACCGGCGAGCAGCACGCCGGCGACCGCCGCCGGCGCGAGCAGCACCGTGTGCTGCAGGGTGTGTGCCCCGACCGCCCCCGCCGCCGCCAGCGCGACCAGGCTCATCAGCGAGCCGGCCAGGAAGAACGCGCTCATCGTGGCCCGCAGCCGCGGCCCGCTCAGCCGCTGCCACACCATCGCCATCGGCGGGCCCCCGATGGAGGTCGCCGTGCCCATCAGCCCCGACGCCATCCCGGCCAGGAACACCGAGGAGCGCCGCGCCCGGGGTGCGTACCCCGCCGCGCTCACCGCGACGCCGGTGAGCACCACCCCGGCGATGAGCAGTGCGAGGTGCTTCGCCGGCAGCACCACCACGAGCAGCGCGCCCGCGGCCGCGCCCGGTACCCGTCCGACGAGGGCCCAGCCGCAGCCGCGCAGGTCCGCCGCGTCCCGTTCCCGCGCCAGCACCGCCGCCGTCACCCCGGCGGCGAGCAGCAGCACGACCGGTGGTGCCAAGGTGGGGTCGACCAGGGAGAACACCGGCGCGGCGATCATGCCCAGGCCGAAGCCGACGGACACCTGGAGCACCGCGCCGACGCCGACCGTGAGGGAGAGCAGGGCGAACTCCGTGCCGGTCATGCCCACGCGGGCCGCGCCTCCAGGGGGAAGTGGCACAGGGCGGTGTGGTCGTCGCCGTCGCCCTCGGCCTTCCGGACGACGAGCGGGGGCACCTCGGTGGCGCACGTGTCCTCCGCGCGCCAGCAGCGGGTGCGGAAGCGGCAGCCGGAGGGGATGTCGAAGGGCGAGGGGATCTCGCCCTTGAGCCGGATCTCCTGGTCGTGGGCGGCTCGGGTGGCGTCCAGGACCGGGGCGGCCGACATCAGCGCGGCGGTGTAGGGGTGCCGGGGACGGTCGAAGACGTCCTCGGTCCCGCCGTGTTCGACGACCTTGCCCAGGTACATCACCGTCACCCGGTCGGAGATGTACCGCACCACGGACAGGTCGTGGGAGATGAACACGTACGCGACGCCGAGCCGGGACTGGAGTTCGGAGAGCACGTTGAGGACCTGGGCCTGTACCGACAGGTCCAGGGCGGAGACCGGTTCGTCGCACACGATGAGGTCGGGGTCCAGGGCCAGCGCGCGGGCGATGCCGATGCGCTGGCGCTGCCCGCCGGAGAACTCGTTGGGGTAGCGGTGGGCGTCGCTGTCCCGGAGCCCGACCAGGGAGAGCAGTTCGCGGATCCGCTTCTCGCGCGCCTTCGCGTCCGGGACGACGTCCTTGTGGGTGCGCCAGGGCTCACCGATCAGATCGGCGGCCGACATGCGGGCGTTGAGCGAGGCGAAGGGGTCCTGGAAGACCATCTGGACGCGGCGCCGCCAGTTGAGCAGTTCCTTGCCGCGCAGGGCGAACGGGTCGACTCCGTCGTACCGCACCGTGCCCGCGTCGGGGCGTTCCAGCCCGAGCAGCACCCGGGCGAGGGTGGACTTGCCGCAGCCGGACTCGCCGACGAGCCCGAGGGTCTCTCCCCGGCCGAGCCGCAGGTCCACCCCGTCCAGGGCGGTCAGCCGGCGGCGGCCGCTGCCGAAGCTCTTGGTGACACCGCGGACCTCCAGCAGCGGCGGGTGTCCGTCGGCCCGGGGCCCGGCGGTCTCGGTGGTGGTGCGGGACTCAGTCACGGTCGAGCTCCTCGGAGAAGTGACAGGCGGCCGACCGTCCGTCGCCGGTGGCGCGCAGGGACGGCCGTTCCCGTACGCAGCGCTCCCGCACCAGCGGGCAGCGGGCCTGGAAGACACAGCCGGACGGCACCGCGCTCAGCTCGGGCGGGCTGCCGGGGACGGCGGGCAGCGGCTGTCCGCGTTCGGCGTCCTCGGGGACGGAGTCGAGCAGTCCGCGGGTGTAGGGGTGGCGGGGTGCGGAGAAGACGTCGCGCACCGTGCCCTGTTCCACGACCGTTCCGGCGTACATCACGACGACGTCGTCGGCGCGTTGGGCGACCACGGCGAGGTCGTGGGTGATCAGGACGACGGCCATGTCCCGCTCGTCCTGGAGGTCCCGCAGCAGCCGCATGATCTGGGCCTGCACGGTGACGTCGAGGGCGGTGGTCGGCTCGTCGGCGATGAGCACGTCGGGGTCGAGGGCGACGGCCATCGCGATCAGCAGCCGCTGGCGCATGCCGCCGGAGAACTGGTGCGGGTAGGACTTGGCCCGCTGCCTCGGTTCGGGGATGCCGACGCGGGTCATCAGCTCGATCGCCTTCTCCCGGGCCTCGCGCCGGGAGAGTCCGCGGTGGATGCGGAACGGCTCGCCGATCTGCCGGCCCACCGGCTGCACCGGGTTGAGGGCGGTCAGGGCGTCCTGGAAGACGATGGACAGGACGGGTCCTGCCAGTCTGCGGCGCTCGGCCGGGCTCATCCGCAGGGTGTCCTCGCCCCTGACCCGTACGGCGCCTCCGGTCACCTCGGCCGCGGGGTCGAGCAGGCCCACGACCGACAGCGCGGTCATCGACTTGCCGCAGCCGGACTCGCCGAGGAGGGCCAGGGTGCGGCCGCGGTGGACGCTGAAGCTGACGCCGTCGACGGCGCGTACCGTCCCGGAGGCCGTGCTCAGGTCCACGCACAGCCCTTCGACGTCGAGGGCGGGGCCGGGGGCGGACGGGGCGGATGCGGATGCGGTCGTCACGGGATCATCTCCGGGGGAACGGCGGCGGAGGCTCCGCGGCGCTTGCGGGGCAGCGTCAGACGCCAGCGCTGGGCGGGGTCGGTGGCGATGCGGGCCCAGGCGGCGAGCACCGTGGCGGACACGGTGGTGAGCACGATGGCCAGCCCGGGCAGCACGGTGATCCACCAGGCGGTCTGGAGGTACTGCCGGCCCTGGGCGACCATCAGGCCCCAGCTGACGTCCGGGGGCTGGATGCCGATGCCGAGGAAGCTCAGCGAGGACTCGGTGAGCATCACGAAACAGAAGTCGAGGGTGGCGACCGTCAGCAGCGTCGGCAGGGCGATCGGCAGGATGTGCCGGTGGATGATGTGCCGGCCGGGGGTGCCGAAGGTGCGGGCCGCGTCGACGAACAGACGGCTCCTCAGCTCGGCCGCCTCCGCGCGGGAGGTGCGCAGATATACGGGGATGCGGGCCACGGCGAGGATCAGCACGATGTTGAGCGCGGAGGGCGAGAAGACGTACAGCACGACGACCGCGATGAGCAGGGAGGGGAAGCTGAGGATGACGTCGGCGACGCGCATCGCCACGCTTTCCCGGCGGCCCCCGTGGTAGCCGGCCCACAGGCCGATCGCCGATCCGATCACCAGGGAGCAGAGCACCGCGGGGACGGCCACGGACAGGGTCGTCGCGGCCGCGTCGATCAGCCGGGCCAGCACGCTGCGGCCGAGGACGTCGGTGCCGAGCAGTCCGTAGAAGCCGTCGCTCAGGGAGGGCGCCCGCAGGGAGGCGTCCAGGTCCTGGCGTTGTGCGCGGTCGCCGATGAACAGCCGGCCGAAGAGGGCGACCAGGACGACCACGGCGAGGACGACGGCTGCGACGGCGGCGGCGCGGTCCCGGCCGAGCAGCCGCCACCAGCGCGGCGGGCTCTTCCGGGCGGGGGCGGACTCGGGGGCGTCCGCACGGCCGTCCGCGGCCGCGGTCTCTTCTTCGGTCATGATGCCTCCTTCGCTCACGCCGGCACCGCCTGACGTACTCGGCGGTCGGTCAGCGCGTGGCAGACGTCGACGAGGATGTTCAGCGCGAAGATCGTCACGGCGGTCAGCAGGACGGCCGCCTGGAGGACCGCGAAGTCGCGCTGGAGGATGGAGTCGATCATGAGTTTGCCGATGCCGGGCCAGCCGAAGATCGTCTCCACGATGACGGCGCCGTTGACCAGGCCCACCGTCAGGTCACCGGCGACGGTCAGCACCGGCGTCACGGCGTTGCGCAGGGCGTGGCCGAAGATCACCCGCTGGGGCGTGGCGCCCTTGCTGCGGGCGATCTTGACGTAGGGCGCGGAGAGCGCGGAGACCATGCTGCCGCGCACCACCTGGACGAGCACGCCGAACGGGCGGATGAGCAGGGTCGCGACGGGCAGCACCCAGACCTCGGGTCCGCCCAGGGTGCCCGAGGTGGGCAGCCAGGCGAGGCTCACGCCGAAGACGAGGACGCCCATGACGGCGAACCAGAAGTCGGGGATGCTGGCGGCCGTCATCGACAGCAGGCTGGCGATCCGGTCGACCAGGGAGTTGGGCCGGTAGGCGGCCAGGCTGCCGATCAGCACCGCCCCGGTGATCGCCAGGAGCATGGTGACGCCGGCGAGCTGGAGGGTGACGGGGAAGGCGTCCAGCACCATCTCGGTGGCGGACTGCCCGGTCCGCAGTGAGGTGCCGAAGTCCAGGTGCGCGGCGTCGACGAGGTAGTTCCACAGCTGGGCCGGGACGGAGAGGTCGAAGCCCTGTGCGGCGGAGAACTCCGCGCGCTGTTCGGCGGTGGCGCTCAGCGGGAGGTAGAGGTCGACCGGGTTTCCGGTCATCCGGGCCAGGAAGAACACGCCCAGCACCACGCACACCAGGGGGACGGCGCTGGAGAGGATGCGTTTGCGCAGAAAGGTGACCATGTCAGTGCTGTCCCGCCTTCGCCGGGCCGACCTCTGCCAGCCGCATCTCGTCGCCGGTGGCGGAGTTCGGCTCGTACCGGATGGACGGTGACAGGCCGAGCAGTCCGCTCATGTGGGCCAGGTGGGCGTACTGGACGACCGACCTGTTCTGGTCCGCGAGCAGGCCGGCGAAGGCCTGCTGCCGCTGCTCGCCGGAGAGCGCGCCGGCGGCGGCGATGCGCCGGTCGAGTTCCCCGGTGCCGAAGGTGGACTGGGGGCCGTCGCTCAGCAGGTACTGGCTCGTGGTGAAGGCCGCGTCACCGGCCTGGTTGCCGTGCATGATCAGCAGGGCGATGGGGCCGACGTCCTCGGGCAGCGGCCGGAGCTGGTACTGGAGCTGGGTGGCGGTGTCCGCCATCCGGACCTTGACGTTCAGTCCGATCCGCTGCATCTGGTACTGGAGCGCCTCCGCCGTCTCCGACACCCCGGAGAACATGCCGTTGCGGGCGACCAGGGTGATCTGCCGGCCGACGGGTACGCCGTCGGCCTCGGCCTCCTCGATCAGGGCCTTGGCCTCCGCCACGTTCTGCGGGACCGGTTCGATCTCCTCGCTGTGTCCCACCACTCCGGGCGGGACCAGCTGGCCGGCCGGTTCGGCGAGTCCGCCGAGCAGGGCGTCGATGATGCCGTCCCGGTCCACCGCCAGGTCGACGGCGCGGCGTACCCGGATGTCGTCGAGCGGCGCCTCGCGGCCGTCCAACCGCAGCGCGGTGGTCTCGTTGTTGGGGTAGGCGACCGTGGTGTCCTTCTCCGCCTCGACGGGGTCGAGGGCCACGGCGATCTCCGCCTCGTCCTTGTCGATCATGGCGGCGCGGACACTGGCGTCGCTGCGCCACACGTAGCGGGCGCGAGGGAAGTCGGGTGCCTCGCCCCAGTAGCCGTCGTGGCGGCTGAGGTCGATGGCCGCTCCGGGCTGCCAGGAGCTGACGGCGTAGGGGCCGGTGCCTACGGGGACGCGGACCTTGGCCTCGGCGTCCGTCGTGCGCGGCACGATCTCCACGAAGCTCAGGCGCAGCGGCAGGATCGGGTCGGGCTGCTCGGTGGTGACGGTGAGCCGGGTGTCGCTCTCCGCCTTCACCTCCAGGTCCTCGTCGCCGAAGACATAGCCCTCGACGTTGCAGGCGAGGTCGGAGTTGACGGCCCGGTCGATGGAGAAGGCGGCGTCCCGCGCGGTGAACGGCTCGCCGTTCTGGAAGGTCACCCCCTCGCGCGTGTCGAAGGCCCAGGTGCGGTCGCCGGTCCGTTCCCAGCCGGTGGCGAGCAGCGGGTGCAGTTCGCCGGAGTCGGGGTCGCGTTCGACGAGGGGCTCGGTGATGTTGGACCGGACGACCACGCCGGTGCCGGTCAGCGACGCCTCGCAGGGTTCCAGGGTCGGTGGTTCCTGGGTGAGCACCACCCGCAGGGTGCGTCCGTCGGCACGGCCGGCGTCACCGGCGGCGCTGCCCGCCACGGCGCAGCCGCTGGACAGCAGCACCGTGCCCGCCAGGAGTGTCGCCGTCGGCGCGCGGCGGCGCCTTCGTCCGGTGGGCGGGAGGGAGGAAACGGAGAACTTCATCGTCGGCCTGTCTCCGGTGAGTGCTGGTGTGTCGCGTTCCACGTACGGCGACTGCGAGAGGCTGTCTACACTTGCGTACCCGGTCCGCATCTGTGAACGCCGAAGCTAAACCGGCACCGTGGCAGCGTCAAGACGTGCGCGGGAACGGATTCACCCCGCTCCACCCCCGCCCCCGGACCCTCCACCCCCGGTCCCGAGACCCTCCGGGCCCGGCCGGGCGCCCGCGCCGGCCCGTCGCGACGGCCACGAGATCCCGCCCCAGCGGGCGGAACACAGCATTCCGGAACCTCGCCGACGACAGGAGAACACCATGTCCAGCCCCGGCACCACCCCCGACGTCCCCGCCGGCCCGGCCACCCTGCTCCAGGTCTCCCCCTGCTCCCCCGCCTGGAGCAGGCCCTGGCCGAACGCCACCGCACGGTGCGGCTGCACGAGCTGCCCGATCCGGACGGCTTCCTGCGCGATCACGGCGGGGACGTGGTCGCCGCCGTCACCAGCTCACGGTTCGGGGTCGGCGACGCCCTGATGGACGCCCTGCCGAACCTCCGCGCGATCATGCACTTCGGTGTCGGCCACGAGACCACGGACGTGGTCCGCGCCCGGGCGCGCGGCATCGACGTCGGCAACACCCCGGACGTGCTCACCGACTGCGTGGCCGACCTCGCCGTCGGCGCGCTGATCGACGTCATGCGCCGGATGTCGGAGGCCGACCGGTACGTGCGGGCCGGCCACTGGAGCACCGCGCCCTTCCCGCTGGCCTCGCGGGTGAGCGGCAAGCGGGTCGGCGTCCTCGGGCTGGGCCGGATCGGCCGGGCCGTGGCGCGACGGCTCGAGGGGTTCGGCGTGGAGGTGGCGTACTGCTCGCGCGTCCCGGTGCCCGGTGTCGCGTACCGCCACCTGCCGACCGCCCTGGCGCTGGCCGAGGCGTGCGACGCGCTCGTCGTCACCGTCGCGGGCGGCGCGGGCACCGAGGGCCTGGTCTCGGCGGCGGTGCTGGAGGCGCTCGGCCCCGGGGGCCATCTGGTGAACGTCGCGCGGGGCAGTGTCGTCGACGAATCCGCCCTGGTCGCGGCGGTGGAGGCGGGACGGATCGCGGGAGCGGCGCTCGACGTCTTCGCCGACGAGCCGAACGTGCCGCGGGCGCTCCTGAATTCGGACCGGGTGGTCCTGCTCCCCCACATCGCCAGCGCCACCCACGAGACCCGCGAGGCCATGGGCGACCTGGTGCTGCGCAACGTGGAGCGGTTCATGACCGAGGGGGTGCTGCTCACCCCGGTACCGGAGTCCGCCCATTGACACCGCCCCATCCGGCTGTCTACAAATGAGAACGCCGACTACATATGAGGATGGCATTCATGGTTCGGACCGCAGAGCGGATCGCCGGCGTCACCGTGACCCCCGTGGCCTTCCGGGACCACCCCCTGCTGAACACGGTCGGGGTGCACGAGCCCTACGCACTGCGCACCGTCGTGGAGATCACCACCGAGTCGGGTGTCAGCGGCGTCGGTGAGACCTACGGCGGCACGGTGCACCTGGAGCGGCTGCGCCGCACCGCCGACGAACTGGCCGGCATGGACGTGTGGAGCCTGAACGAGCTGACCGCCCGCACCACCCGCGCGCTGGGGGCCGACACCACGGGCGGCGACGGCATGTCCGGCATGGTCACGGGCAGCAGCACCGTGGACCGGGTGATGTCCCCGTTCGACGTCGCCTGCCTGGACGTCCAGGGCAAGCTGGTGGGCCGGCCGGTCAGCGACCTGCTGGGCGGAGCGGTGCGCGACTCGGTGCCCTACAGCGCGTACCTCTTCTACAAGTGGGCCGGACACCCGGGCCGGGAGGACGACGACTGGGGCCCCGCCCTCGACCCGGCGGGACTGGTCGAACAGGCCCGCCGCATGATCGGCACGTACGGCTTCACCTCGATCAAGCTCAAGGGCGGTGTCTTCCCGCCCGACGAGGAGGTCGCGGCGGTCAGGGCGCTGCGGAAGGCGTTCCCCGACCTCCCGCTGCGACTCGACCCCAACGCGGCATGGAGTACGGAAACGTCCCTGCACGTCGCCCGGGAGCTGGACGGCGTCCTGCAGTACCTGGAGGACCCGACCGAGGGCATCGGGGGCATGGCCGCCGTCGCCCGCGAGACCCCCACCCCGCTGGCCACCAACATGTGCGTGGTCTCCTTCGACGACCTCGCCCCGGCGGTGGCGCAGGGAGCCGTGGACATCGTCCTGTCCGACCACCACTTCTGGGGCGGTCTGCGGCGCTGCGGACAGCTCGCCGCGATCTGCGAGACCTTCGGCCTCGGCCTGTCCATGCACTCCAACTCGCACCTCGGCATCAGCCTCGCGGCGATGACCCACCTGGCCGCCGCGACCCCGCGGCTGACCTACGCCTGTGACACGCACTGGCCCTGGAAGCGGCCCGACGAGGACGTGGTCGACCCCACCCCGCTGCGGTTCCGCGAGGGCCGGCTCGCCGTGCCGACGGCCCCCGGACTCGGCGTGGAACTGGACCGGGACGCCCTCGCCCGGCTGCACCGGCAGTACCTCGACTGCGGACTGCGCGACCGCGACGACACCGGCTACATGCGCCGCTTCGAGCCGTCCTTCTCCGCCAAGACCCCCCGGTGGTGAGCGGCTGATGCGCATCATGCTCAACCACCGCATCCTCAGCCGCTTCCACGACCGGCTCAAGGCGTCCACTCGGGGCGAGCACGACTGGCTCGAAGCCTTCGACCTGGCCCCCGCACGGCTCTCCGAGGCCATCGGCGACATCGACGTCTACGTCGGCTCGAGGCTGAGCCCCGAGGACGCCCGGCGCGCGCGGCGGCTGCGGCTCGTCCATGTCGTCGGCGCCGGCTACGACGGCATCCCGCTGGACGCGCTCCACCCCTCGGTGACCGTCGCCACCACCCACCACCACGGCCGCTCCATCGCCGAGCACGTGCTCATGTCGGTACTGATGCTCTCCCGCGACGTCCTGGGCGCCGACCGCGCGCTGCGCGCCGGACGGTGGCGCAACGTGGCGGTCGATCCCGGACTGCCCTTCGGGACCACGCTGCGGGGCCGCCGGGTCGGCATCGTCGGCTTCGGCGAGACCGGCACCGAGGTCGCCCGGCTGTGCCAGGCGGTCGGCCTGCGCGTCCGCGCCGTACGACGTGACCCCTCGGCCCCGTTCCCCGCGGACCTGCGGCCCGACTGGATCGGCGGCGACGACCGGCTGCCGGAACTCCTCGCCGACTCCGACGTCGTGGTGGTCACCGTCCCGCTGAGCCCCGCGACCCGCGGACTGATCGGCCCCGCCGAACTGAGGGCCATGGGCCCCGAGGCCCTGCTGGTCAACGTGGCGCGGGGGCCGGTGGTGCAGGAGGAGGCGCTCCACGAGGCACTCCGCTCCGGCACCATCGCGGGCGCCGCGCTGGACGTGTGGTGGTCGGGACCGCCCGACGCGCCGAGCCGGCTGCCCTTCCACGACCTGCCGAACGTGCTGATGACCCCGCACCACTCGGGCCACACGGCCGACACCTTCGCCGCTCGCGCGACCGAGATCGCCGGGAACATCGACCGGCTGGAGCGGGGTGAGGCGCTCACCCACGTGGTCCGCGCCGGTGCCCCCTCCCCCGACCACTGACCACACCGCTCCCGCCCCTCACCCAGAGTAGGAAAACACCCATGCTCGAAGGCGTTCTGTTCTTCCCCGTCACCCCGTTCACCGCGGCCGGTGACGTCGACCTCGACGCCCTGCGCCGGCACGTCGCGGCCGGGGTCGACGCCGGCCCGGGCGGGGTCTTCGTCGCCTGCGGCACCGGCGAGTTCCACGCCCTGGACCACGAGGAGTACGACGCGGTCGTGCGCACCGCCGTCGAGGCGGTGGCCGGACGCGTCCCGGTGTACGCCGGGGCAGGCGGCGCCGTCGGCCAGGCCCGCCGGCTCGCACGGGCGGCCGATCGGGCCGGTGCGGACGGTCTGCTGCTCATGCCGCCGTACCTGGTCGAGGCCCCCGCCGACGGGCTCGTCGCCTACACCCGCGACGTGGCCGGGGAGACCGCCCTGCCGCTGATCGTCTACAACCGGGCGAACGCCCGCTTCGACGAGCGCTCGGCGGCCGCGGTCGCCCAGCTTCCCACCTGCGTGGGCTTCAAGGACGGCACCGGTGACCTCGATCTGCTCGCCCGGATCGTCCCCGCCGTGCGGGAGGCGCTCGACGGGACCGGCAAGGAGTTCCAGTTCTTCAACGGCATGCCCACGGCCGAGGCGAGCCAGCTCGCGTACCGGGCGCTGGGCGTGGAGCTGTACTCGTCGGCCGCCTTCGCCTTCGCGCCCGATGTCTCCCTCGCCTTCCACCGCGCGGTGGAGGAGGGCGACCAGAAGCGGATCGACGCGCTGCAGCGCACCTTCTTCCACCCGCTGGTCCGGCTGCGCAAGCGGGTTCCGGGGTACGCGGTGGCGCTGGTGAAGGCCGGGGTGACCCTGGAGGGCCTGGAGGCCGGCCCGGTCCGCCCGCCGCTGACGCCCCTCACCGCGTCCGAGACCGAGGAACTGGCGGCCATCATCGCCGAGGCGCGCGCCGTACTCGCCTCCTGAACACGCCTGAGGGGTCCCCGGGCACCCGGGGACCCCTCACGGCACGACTCAACCGGCCGCCGGCAGGCCCAGGAGCACGTCGGTGTACTTGAGGACCGCCAGCAGCAGCCCGATGACGCCGAGCGACACGCCCGCCCAGGCGACCGACTTGATCCAGGGCGCCTGTACCGTCCGGCCGGGCGTCCCGAACGCGGGCCTCGCCAGCACCACCACGCCCACGATCAGCGCGGTCAGCGCGAACAGGCCGCCCCACAGCGCGCTGGTGTGCCAGGCGTCGCCGTAGACCTCCTTGACCTGGGTGGCGACGCCGGCGTCCGCGGCCGTCTCCAGCTGGCCCACGAGGGTCTCCCGCGCGGCGGCCACCGTGCCCAGCCAGCTGCCGGTGAGCGAGACGAGGCCGAGGGCCGCCGAGACGACCGCGGCGGCGCCCTGTCCGACACCGGACGGGGCCCGGTCCTCGCTCTCGGGCGCGTCCTGCGCTGCTTCCGGTTCCGTCTCCGTGACGTCGACATCGGTGGACTCGGTGGCGTCCACCGCCGTCTCGTCGCGCTCGGTGTCGGCTCCGGTCTCGTCCACTGTCCTGGTTCCCATGCCCCGCACCGTACGGACGCTGTCTGAGAGTCCGCTTAATGATCGTCGTGCGCGCGCCACTCCGGGGCCAGGACGGACCAGACCTCCAGGTCGTGGCGTACCCCGTGGTGGAGGTGGGCCTCGCGGCGGACGCCGTCCCGGGTCATGCCGAGCCGGCGGGCGACGTCGATGCTCGGCCCGTTGCCGGCCGCCGCGACCCATTCGACCCGGTGGATGCCGCGCTGCTCGACCGCCCAGTCGATGAGCACCCGCATCGCGCGGGTGACGAGCCCGCGCCCGGTGGCGGCGGGCTCCAGCCAGCAGCCCACCTCGCAGGTGCCGTTCCCGGCGTCGAAGTTCAGGGTGAGCACCCCGCCCACGAGCGTGCCGTCCAGCCACAGCCCGTGCAGCGAGGCCGTGTCGGCGGCGCGCCAGTCGGCGTAACGCTGCAGCACCTCCCGGGCGCCGGCCACGTCCGTGGCCTTGGAGCCGAAGGGAATGTACTGGTTGATGAACTCCCGGCCCCGGTCCAGATGGGCCAGGAACTCCTCGGCGTGCCAGGGCTCCAGCGGGCGCAGTTCGGCTCCGTCGTCACCCAGTCGTATCGCGTACATCCCGCTGCTGCTCCTCCTCGGCCAGCACGTCCGCCACCTCGGCGTCCGTGGCGGCGGCCAGCCTCTCATGAGCGGCCCGGGCCTCGGGCGGCTCGATGCTGATCCGCGGCAGGATCCGGTCCAGCCGGCGCGGCAGCCACCAGTTGGCGCCGCCGAGGAGGTGCATGAGGGCGGGGACGAGCAGGGTGCGCAGGACGAAGGCGTCGAGGGCGACGGCCGCGGCGAGCGCGATGCCGAACATGGCGATCACGCGGTCACCGGTGAGGACGAAGGCGAGGAAGACCGAGATCATGATCACGGCGGCGGAGTTGATCACCCGGCTGGTCTCGGCGAGGCCGACGCGGACGGCACGCCGGTTGTCGCCGGTCTCCAGCCACTCCTCGTACATCCGGCTGACCAGGAAGACCTGGTAGTCCATGGAGAGCCCGAAGAGGACCGACACCATGATCACGGGCAGGAAGGGCTCGATGGGGCCCGCGCTGCCGAGGCCGAGCAGTTCGCTGCCCCAGCCCCACTGGAAGATCGCGACGACGACGCCGAAGGCGGCGGCGACGGCGGCCACGTTCATCGCGGCGGCCTTGAGCGGGATGCCTATGGAGCGGAAGGCGAGCAGGAGCAGCAGACAGCCCAGGCCGATCACGACACCGACGAAGAGCGGCAGCTTGGCGACGATGACGTCGGCGAAGTCGTCGTACCCGGCCGTCACGCCGCCGACCTGCACGTCGAGCGAGGTGCCCGACTCGGCGCGCGGCAGCACGTCGTCGCGCAGCCGGTCGACCAGGTCGCTGGTCCGCTTCGACTGCGGGGAGGACTCCGGTACGACGGTGAGGTGGGCGGTGTCGCCGCCCTGTCCGTAGGTCACCGGCGACGCCGACGCCACACCGTCGGTGGCGCGCAGGGTGGTGCCGAGGTTGTCCAGGGCGAGCCGGTCCTCGGCGCCGTCGACCTCGGTGACGAGGGTGAGGGGGCCGTTCACACCGGGGCCGAAGCCGTCGGCGAGGAGGTCGTAGGCCTGGCGGGTGGTGGACGTCCTGGGGTCGTTGCCCTGGTCGGAGGTGCCCAGGTGCAGCGAGAGGGTGGGCAGCGCGAGGACGGCCATGACGACGATCGCGACCGCGCCGAGCAGCTTGGGGTGGCGCTCCACCAACGCCGACCAGCGGGCGGCGAACCCGGTCGGCAGCTCCGGCTCGGGCCCGTGCTCCGCCAGCCGGCGCCGTTCGCGGCGGCTGAGCGCGCGCATGCCGATGAACGACAGCAGGGCGGGCAGCAGGGTGACGGAGGCGGCGACGGTCAGGACGACGGTGAGCGAGGCCGCTACGGCGACGCCGTTGAGGAAGTTCAGCCGGAGGATCAGCATGCCCAGCAGGGCGATGCACACGGTGGCGCCCGCGAAGACGACCGCCCGTCCGGTGGTGGCGACGGCGTGGGTGGCGGCCTCGGTGACGGTGAGGCCGCGCTTCAGTCCGCGCCGGTGCCGGGTCACGATGAACAGCGCGTAGTCGATGCCGACGCCGAGCCCGATGAGCATGCCGAGCATGGGGGCGAAGTCGGCGACGGTCATGGCGTGCCCGAGGAGCACGATCCCGGCGTAGGCGGTGCCGACGCCGACCAGGGCGGTGGCGATGGGCAGCAGCGAGGCGGCGAGCGAGCCGAAGGCGAGGAACAGGACGACGGCGGCGACCAGCACGCCGACGATCTCGGCGGTGTGCTGGTCGCCGCCGGGGGACTCGCCGAGCTCGACGGCGCTGCCGCTCAGCTCGACCCGGAGTCCGTCGGTCTCGGCGGTCTTGGCCGTCTCCACCACGGCGGCGGCCTCGCCCGCGTCGATGTCCTTGGCCTGGTCGTCGAAGGTGACCGTGGCGTAGGCGGTACGGCCGTCCGCGCTGATCCGGCCGGCGCCCTGCTCGTCGTACGGACCGCTCACGGCGGTCACGCCGGGCAGGTCCCCGATCCGGTCCAGGGTGCGGGTCATGGCCTGCTCGACGCCGGGGTCCCGGACGGTGCCGGACGAGGTGTGCCAGACCACGTTGTCGCTGTCGCCGCCGAGGTCCGGGAAGCCCTCCGCCAGCAGCTGGGCGGCCCGCCCGGACTCGGTGCCGGGCACCTCGTAGTCGTTCGAGTAGGCGGAGCCGGCGGCGAAGGCGCCGGCGGAGACCCCGCCGAGGGCGAGGAGCCAGAGCAGAACGGTGATCAGACGGCGTTGGACACACCAGCGTGCGAGGGCTGCCACGAGACGTGCTCCCGGAGTGACTGAGGTGTGGATCTTTGACCGGGAACAGCCGAAAATGGACCGAACATCCCGCAAAGAACGCATGAGCAATGCACTGACCACTGTTGCAGGCAGGAGTGATCACTTGTCGGCTTCGTGTACTAATTCACATTTCTTGAACAACTGACCACGGGCCGCTGACCTCTGGCCTCTGGCCTCTGACCTCTGACCGCCGACCGCCGACCGCCGACCGCCGACCGCCGACCGCTCAGTCGAACTGGTCCCCCAGCGCCATGACCATGAGCCCCGCGACCAGCAGCCACAGCGCCCTGCGGGTCCGCCCCCGGGAACCCAGCACCGCGGCCAGGGCACAGACGGCGGCCCCGCAGGCGTACGCGACCGGGACGAGGACCGGGGCGGGGCCGGTGAGGCGGAGGAGGGCGGCGGCCGCCCCGGCCGGCGCGAGTACGGCACCGGCGCCCGCCGCGGCCCAGCGGGCCCGGCGCGCCTCCCGCGAGGCGTCTTCGGTGTGAGCGTCCGGGAGCGGTTCGGAATCGGAACGTCCACTCATGGCGCGCGAGCGTAGTACCCATGGCCCGGAAACCCGGATGCGGGGGTGCGGGTCCGGCTGCTAGCGTCCGTCGGTCCGACGTTCCGCGGCAGTCCGCCGCCGGCCGAAGCAGGTGCTTTGATGTCTGTCCGCCCGATCTCCGACGCGACCCTTTCCCTCTTCACGGCCCCAAGGAGCCCGTTCACCGATGTCGGACATCACATCGAACACCCCGCACGACGACCTCGCTAGCCGCCTCACCCTGCCCCGGTACCCCCGCAGCAGCGCCTACGACGCCCGCTGGACCATCGAGAACGGGATGGGCCCGCACGCGCTGTGGCTGCTGGAGTGGCTCGCCCCGGCCCTCGGCCTCGACACCCTGCGCCCCGGCGCACGCGTGCTCGACCTGGGCTGCGGACGCGCCATGACGTCGGTCTTCCTGGCCAGGGAGTACGACGTCCAGGTCACCGCGGCCGACCTGTGGATCAAGCCGGACGACAACGCGCGCCGCATCGCCGAGGCGGGCGTCGCCGACCGGGTGTTCCCGGTCCTCGCCGAGGCGCACGACCTGCCCTTCGGGGAGGAGAGCTTCGACGCGATCGTCTCCGTCGACGCGTACCAGTACTTCGGCACCGACGACCTCTACCTGCCGACGCTGACCCGGCTGCTGAAGCCCGGCGGGCGGATCGGGGTCGTCGTTCCCGCGCTGCCCGAGGAGATCGAGGGCACCGAACCGCCGGAGCACCTGAAGCCCTTCTGGGACCCCGCGTTCTGGTGCTTCCACAGCCCCGCCTGGTGGCGCCGCCACTGGACCCGCAGCGGGGCCGTGGAGGTCGAGACGGCCGACTGGCTGGAGGACGGCTGGCGGGAGTGGCTGCTCTGGTGCGACGTCGTCGCCGAGGAGAGCGCGGAGGAGTTCCACGTGCGGATGAGCCGGGAGAGCGCGCGGATGCTGCGCGCGGACCGGGGCCGCACGCTGGGCTTCGCACGCGTGGTGGGCCGCCGTCCCTGACCGCGTGACGGCATGACCGCATGAGGGAGGGGGCGCATCGAACCCGATGCGCCCCCTCCCTCCGTCTTCGGGGATCAGCCCTCGTCGACGCCCAGCTTCTGAAGGATCAGCTCCTTCACACGGGCCGCGTCCGCCTGCCCGCGCGTGGCCTTCATGACCGCGCCGACCAGGGCGCCGGCCGCGGCCACCTTGCCACCGCGGATCTTGTCCGCGATGCCCGGGTTGCCGGCGATGGCCTCGTCGACGGCGGTGCCCAGGGCACCCTCGTCGGAGACGACCTTCAGACCGCGCTTGTCGACCACCTCGTCCGGGGTGCCCTCACCGGCGAGGACGCCCTCGATGACCTGGCGGGCCAGCTTGTCGTTCAGGTCGCCCTTGACGACCAGCTCGGCCACCCGGGCGACCTGCTCCGGGGTGATCGCCAGCTCGTCGAGCCCCTTGCCGGACTCGTTGGCGGCGCGGGCCAGCTCGCCCATCCACCACTTGCGGGCGGAGGCCGCGTCGGCACCGGCGTCGATCGTGGCGACGATCGGGTCCAGCGCACCGGCGTTGAGGATGGCCTGCATGTCGGTGCCGGAGACGCCCCACTCCTCGCGGAGCCGGTTGCGGCGCACCAGCGGCAGCTCGGGCAGGGCGGCGCGGATCTCCTCGACCCACTCGCGGGACGGGGCGACCGGCACCAGGTCGGGCTCCGGGAAGTACCGGTAGTCCTCGGCCTCCTCCTTCACGCGGCCCGAGGTCGTGGACCCCGTGTCCTCGTGGAAGTGCCGGGTCTCCTGGATGATCGTCCCGCCGCCGCTCAGCACGGCGGCGTGCCGCTGGATCTCGAACCGGGCCGCGCGCTCCACGGACCGCAGCGAGTTCACGTTCTTGGTCTCGCTGCGGGTGCCGAACTTCTCGGTGCCGTGGGGGCGCAGCGACAGGTTCACGTCGCAGCGCATCTGGCCCATCTCCATGCGGGCCTCGGACACGCCGAGCGCCCGGATGAGCTCGCGCAGCTCACGGACGTACGCCCGCGCGACCTCGGGGGCGCGCTCGCCCGCTCCCTCGATCGGCTTGGTGACGATCTCGATCAGCGGGATGCCGGCGCGGTTGTAGTCCAGCAGGGAGTGGGACGCGCCGTGGATACGGCCGGTGGCACCGCCGACGTGCGTCGACTTGCCGGTGTCCTCCTCCATGTGGGCGCGCTCGATCAGGACGCGGAAGGTCTCGCCGTCCTCCAGCTGCACGTCGAGGTAGCCGTCGAAGGCGATCGGCTCGTCGTACTGGGAGGTCTGGAAGTTCTTCGGCATGTCCGGATAGAAGTAGTTCTTCCGGGCGAAGCGGCACCACTCGGCGATCTCGCAGTTCAGCGCGAGACCGATCTTGATCGCCGACTCGACGCCGGTCGCGTTGACGACCGGGAGCGCGCCGGGCATGCCGAGGCAGACGGGGCAGGTCTGGGTGTTCGGGTCGGCGCCCAGCGCCGTCGAACAGCCGCAGAACATCTTGGTCCGGGTGCCGAGTTCGACATGGACCTCGAGGCCCATGACGGGGTCGTACGACGCCAGCGCGTCCTCGTACGACACCAGGTCAGTCGTGGTGGTCACGGTGAAACTTCCCTCTCAGCCCAGCAGGACGTCGTCGTCGCCGAGGCGCTTCAGCTCGCGGTAGAGGATGGCGAGGTTGGTGACGACCGCGGCACCGGTGACGACGGCGTCGAGCAGCCGCAGCGTGTCGCTCTCGCCACGCGCCTTCTTGATCTGCTTGTACACACCGACGGCGCCGAACGCCGAGGTGGCCATGGAGACGTACAGACCGGACTTGGAGCTCTTGAAGCCCTTGGCCTTGGACAGTGCGCTCACAGCGACGGTGCCTCCTCGATCAGCGGGTGGCCCCACTTTTCCACGAAGGCGGCCTCGACGGCGGCGCCGACCTTGTAGAGCCGGTCGTCCTTCATGGCGGGGGCGATGATCTGCAGTCCCACCGGCAGGTTGTCCTCGGGGGCGAGGCCGCAGGGCAGCGACATGGCCGCGTTGCCCGCCAGGTTGGTGGGGATGGTGCACAGGTCGGCGAGGTACATCGCCATCGGGTCGTCGGCGCGCTCGCCGATCGGGAAGGCGGTGGTCGGGGTCGTCGGGGAGACGATCACGTCGACCTGCTCGAACGCCCGCTCGAACTCCTGCTTGATCAGGGTGCGGACCTTCTGGGCGCTGCCGTAGTACGCGTCGTAGTAGCCGGAGCTGAGCGCGTACGTGCCGAGCATGATGCGGCGCTTGACCTCGTCGCCGAAGCCGGCCTCACGGGTCAGCGAGGTGACCTCCTCGGCGGAGTGCGAGCCGTCGTCACCGGTCCGCAGGCCGTAGCGCAGGCCGTCGAAGCGGGCGAGGTTGGAGGAGCACTCGGAGGGCGCGATCAGGTAGTACGCGGAGAGCGCCAGGTCGAAGGACGGGCAGTCCAGCTCGACGACCTCGGCGCCCAGCTCCTTCAGCAGCTCGACGGACTCGTCGAACCGCTGGACGACACCGGCCTGGTACCCCTCGCCGCGGAACTGCTTGACGACGCCGACGCGCATGCCGGCGACGCTGCCGTTGCGGGCGGCCTCGACGACCGGCGGGACCGGGGCGTCGATGGAGGTGGAGTCCATCGGGTCGTGCCCGGCGATCACCTCGTGCAGCAGGGCGGCGTCCAGGACCGTACGGGCGCAGGGCCCGCCCTGGTCGAGCGAGGACGAGAAGGCGACCATGCCGTACCGGGACACGGCGCCGTACGTCGGCTTCACGCCGACGGTGCCGGTGACGGCGGCCGGCTGGCGGATGGAACCGCCGGTGTCGGTGCCGATGGCGAGGGGCGCCTGGAAGGAGGCGAGCGCGGCGGACGAACCACCGCCGGACCCTCCCGGGATCCTGGTGAGGTCCCACGGGTTGCCGGTCGGCCCGTAGGCGCTGTTCTCGGTGCTGGACCCCATGGCGAACTCGTCCATGTTGGTCTTGCCGAGGATGACGACGTCGGCGGCCTTCAGCCGCTTGGTGAGCGTCGCGTCGTACGGCGGGATCCAGCCCTCGAGGATCTTGGAACCGACGGTGGTCGGGATGCCCTCGGTGGTGAAGATGTCCTTGAGCGCGAGCGGAACGCCGGCCAGCGGCCCGAGCTTCTCGCCCCGGGCCCGCTTCTCGTCGACGGCGCGCGCCTGCGCCAGGGCGCCTTCACGGTCGACGTACAGGAAGGCGTGCACCTTCTCGTCGACGGCCTCGATCCGGGCCAGGTGCGCCTCGGTGACCTCCACGGCCGTGAGCTCACCGGAGGCGATCTTCTCGGCGGTCTCGGCGGCGGTGAGCCTGATGATGTGATCGCTCATGGCGGGTTACTCCTCCCCCAGGATCTGCGGCACCTTGAAACGCTGCTGCTCCTGGGCCGGGGCGCCGGAGAGCGCCTGCTCGGGGGTGAGCGAGGGACGGACCTCGTCCGCGCGCATGACGTTCGTCAGCGGGAGCGGGTGCGAGGTCGGCGGTACGTCTTGGTCGGCGACCTCGCTGACGCGGGCGACCGCGCCGATGATGTCGTCGAGCTGGCCTGCGAAGTGGTCGAGCTCTTCGGGCTTCAGCTCCAGACGCGCCAGCCGGGCGAGGTGGGCGACCTCCTCGCGCGTGATGCCAGGCATGCAGCGATCCTCTGGGGTGAGTGTGTGTGTTTTGGGGCCAATCCTATGGGGCGGGGGCCCGTGCCCGTGAAACCCTTCCCGCGGGCCCGCCCTGTCGGACGCCGTGCGGCGTTTCCCCGCCTGCGGCGGAAGGGCGGGGGCGCCCCTCGTTGCCGCCGAACGGGGGCTTCGCGGCCCGGTGCCTTACGGGGTGCCTTGCGTCGGTGCGGGCCGGGGATGTTCGCGCGGCCCGGCGCCGGCGGGGTGCCTCCCCCGCTCTCGGCTTCTCCCCCACTCTCGGCTTCGCTCGAGCGGGGGGAGGCACGACCGCCCGCGGTTACGCCGCACACGGCACCGGCCCACCCACCCGGCGCGGGCTATTCGTCGACCGTGGTCGTCGCCGCCGGGAGCACGGCGGCCGGCCGCTGCCAACCGCGGGAGCCGCGGGCGAGGAGCCAGGCCGTCGTCTCCTCGGGCGGCATCGCCGCGGCGACCAGCCAGCCCTGGACCGCGTCGCAGCGAAGGTCGCGCAGCCGCTCCCACGTCTCGTCGTCCTCCACCCCCTCCGCGACGACGAGCAGCCCCAGCGAATGCGCCAGATCGACGGTGCACCGCACGATCTCCGCGTCCTCGGCGTCCACGGCCAGCCGGGCCACGAACGACCGGTCGATCTTCAGCTCACTGACCGGCAGCCGCCGCAGATGCACCAACGACGAGTACCCCGTACCGAAGTCGTCCAGGGACATCTTCACGCCGTGCCCGGTCAGGGCGTTCAGGGTGTCGGCGGCGCGCTGCGGGTCCTCCAGGAGGACGTGCTCGGTGATCTCCAGCTGGAGGGCTCCCGCCGGGACGCCGTGCCGGGCCAGCCGGGCCGCGACGGAGCCGGCGAAGCCGGCGGTGTGGACGTCGCGCGGGGAGACGTTGACCGCGACCGGCACGAACAGCCCCTGGGCCCGCCACTTGGCGACCTGCCCCAGCGCGGTCTCCAGCACGTACTCGGTGAGGTGCGGCATCAGCCCGGACGACTCAGCGATCGCTATGAACTCGTCCGGCGGCACCTTCCCCCGCTCCGGATGCACCCACCGCACCAGCGCCTCGAGCCCCGCGACCTGCCCGTCGAAGCGGACCTTGGGCTGGTAGTGCAGCTCGACCTCCCGGGCGTCCAGCGCCCGCCGCAGGTCCCCCAGCAGCCCCAGCCGGTCGGGAGTGTTGGAGTCCCGCTTGGACTCGTACGCCTCGACCCCCGTACGGTCCCGCTTGGCCTGGTACATCGCCACGTCCGCCCGCCGCAGCAGCCCCTCCGCGTCGTCCGCGTGGTCGGGAAAGACGGCGACTCCCGCACTCGCCTCCAGGACGAGGGTGAGCCCGTCGAGGTCGAGCGGGGAGCTGAGGGCGGCGACGAGGCCGCGGGCGACGCGGGTCGCGGACGTCGTGGAGTCGGCGACGGGCAGTAAGACGGCGAACTCGTCACCGCCGAGCCGCGCGGCCTCCGCCCCGCGCGGCAGGGCGAGTCTGAGCCGGTCGGCTATCTGCAGCAGCAGCCGGTCACCGGCGAGATGCCCGAGGGTGTCGTTGACCGACCGGAACCGGTCCAGGTCGATCAGCATGAGCGCGGCACGGGCACCGATCCGCTCGGCGTCGTCCAGCGCAGTCCAGATGCGTTCCAGCAGCCACTGCCGGTTGGGCAGTCCGGTCAGCGGATCGCGCAGCTGCTCCTCGGCCCGCGCGCGGGCTATCCACAGGGTGGAGTCGAGGGCGATCAGCGGAATGGAGAAGAGCGGCAGCAGCACCGGCTTGGCGACCGCGACCACGCACACCAGGGGCGCTATACCGAGCAGGGCGACCGCGACGAGCCCCTGCCGGACCAGAGCGGTCCGGGCCACGGTCGGCAGCCCCGCGCGCGGGGTGTGCAGATACCAGAGCAGCGTGCGCGTGACCACGAGGTACGTGACGGCGACCAGCACCACTCCCGGCGCGGTGTACGGCGTCCAGGTGTCCGGAGTCGACGGCGACTCGACGGACGGCACCCAGCCGAACGCGGCCAGCACCAGCGCCCCGGCGCCGATGCCGAGCAGGTCCACCGCGCCGTGCAGCACGCCCTGCCGCCAGCGGCCCCGCCGGGCCACGCCGACGAGCACGACGACGGTGAGGCTGATCATCCCGGCCGCGACCCAGCCGTAGAGCAGCAGCACGGCAAGGGTGAGGGCGGCGCCCGAGCCGGTGCCTCCCCACCAGCGGGAGCGGCCCAGCATCACCAGATGACCGACGATGATTCCGGTCAGCACGGCCAGGGACCAGCCGACGGTGCCGGACGGGAAGAGCGCGTGACCTCCGGTGAACGCCCGCAGGAAGCCGACGCCCAGCACGAAACCGGCGGCGGCGACGACCGCCGTGGGCAACGCGGGCCAGGACGGGTGCCGTTCCGCGTCCGACTCGGACAACTCGGCCAGCCCGGGACCGTGTCCGTGGCCGTGTCCGGTAACCGACTGCCCGGCACCACGCACGTCCGCCCCGCGCGCATCCGCACCACGCACGTCCGCACCACGCACGTCCGCCCCGCGCGTGTCCGCGGTACGCGCCCCGGTGCGCCCCATTGCGCCCGGTCGCCCCGCGGGCCGCCCGTCCTCACGGCCGCGCAGCCATGCGACCGCCATGCGGCGCAGACGCAGCCGTGAGCCCGGGGCGGCGCTCTCGGTCGGTTCCATTCCCGTCCCTCTCCCAGCCGGCGGTGCCCACGCCACGCGGCCCGATGCCCGACGACCCTCAGCGGCTCCGCGGTGGAAAGCCCTTACCCCGGACCCCTCACGAGTACGGGGTTGCCCCGACCGCAGCTGGGCACGGCAGGCGCACATCTCAACAGTAGGCCGCGCAGGGCCTGTACGGGCACCGGTCGCCGACGGTTGCCCGAATGCGCCCCAGCCACCCGTATGCATCTGGTATGCGCCGATCGGGTGGTCTTCAACCGCTACTCCTCGGCCGAAAGAGCGACGTCCGCCGCGGCCTCCGGGCCTTGTTCGAGGAGGACGGCGAACCCGTCCTCGTTCAGAACCGGCACCTTGAGCTGCATCGCCTTGTCATATTTCGTACCGGGGTTGTCACCCACGATGACGAACGACGTCTTCTTGGAGACGGATCCGGTCACCTTCGCCCCCTGGTCCTGCAGCGCCTCCTTCGCGCCGTCCCGGGTGAAGTTCTCCAGCGTTCCGGTCACCACGACGGTGAGTCCTTCCAGCGGGCGGGGCCCCTCGTCCTCCCCGGCCCCCTCGTCCTCCATACGGACACCGGCCGCCTTCCACTTGCGGATGATCTCCCGGTGCCAGTCCTCGGCGAACCACTCCTTCACGGAGGCGGCGATGATGCCGCCGACCCCCGCGGTCTCCGCCAGCTCCTTCTCGGTGGCCTGCTCGATGCGGTCGACGGAGCGGAACTCACGGGCCAGCGCCTCCGCCGCGACCGGGCCGACGTGACGGATCGACAGACTGGTCAGCACGCGCGCCAGCGGACGCTCCTTCGCCGCCGCGATGTTCGCCAGCATCGCGACCGCGTTCTTCCTCGGCTCGCCCTCCTGGTTGGCGAAGACGGTGGCGACCTTCTCCTCGCCGGTCTTCGGGTCCCGCTTGGGCAGCCCACTGTCCTGGTCGAGGACGTACGCCTTGATGGGCAGCAACTGCTCGATGGTGAGGTCGAACAGGTCGCCCTCGTCCCGCAGCGGCGGGTCCTCCGGCTCCAGCGGCCTGGTCAGCGCCGCCGCGGCGACATAGCCGAAGTGCTCGATGTCCAGCGCCTTGCGCCCGGCGAGGTAGAACAGCCGCTCCCGCAACTGGGCCGGGCACGTACGGGCGTTGGGGCAGCGCAGGTCGACGTCGCCCTCCTTCATCGCCTTCAGCGGCGTACCGCACTCCGGGCACTCGGCCGGCATCACGAACTCGCGCTCGCTGCCGTCACGCTTGTCGACGACCGGGCTGAGGATCTCGGGGATGACGTCACCGGCCTTGCGCAGCACCACCGTGTCGCCGATGAGGACGCCCTTGGCCTTGACCACGTCCTGGTTGTGCAGCGTGGCGAACTCGACCTCGGACCCGGCCACCGTGACCGGTTCGACCTGGGCGTACGGCGTGACCCTGCCCGTACGGCCCACACCCACGCGGATGTCGACCAGCTTGGTGTTGACCTCCTCGGGCGCGTACTTGTACGCGATGGCCCAGCGCGGGGCGCGCGAGGTGGTGCCGAGGCGGCCCTGCAGGGAGATCTCGTCGAGCTTGACGACGACCCCGTCGATCTCGTGCGCCACGGAGTGCCGGTTCTCGCCGTAGTGGGCGATGAACTCCCGCACGCCGGCGAGGTCGTCGACCACCCTGTTGTGCTCGGAGGTGGGCAGGCCCCAGGTCCTGAGCAGGTCGTAGCCCTGGGAGAGGCGGGTCATGCCCTTGAACCCCTCCAGGACGCCGATGCCGTGGACCACCATGTGCAGCGGGCGGGAGGCGGTGACCCGGGGGTCCTTCTGGCGCAGCGAACCGGCCGCCGCATTGCGCGGGTTGGCGAAGGGTTTGTCGCCGGCCGCGTTCAGCCGCGTGTTGAGCTCCTGGAACTTCTCCATCGGGAAGTAGACCTCGCCCCGGATCTCCACCAGATCCGGAACCTCGTCGCCCTTCAGCCGGTCCGGGATCTCGGCGATGGTGCGCACGTTGGGCGTGATGTCCTCGCCGGTGCGGCCGTCGCCGCGGGTCGCCGCGCGGACGAGCCGGCCCTTCTCGTAGGTGAGGTTGACGGCGAGGCCGTCGACCTTCAGCTCGCACAGGAAGTGGTACTTCTGCGTGCCCAGTTCCCGGTGGATGCGCTCCACCCAGGCGGCGAGGTCGTCGTCGTTGAACGTGTTGTCGAGGGAGAGCATGCGCGAGCGGTGCTCGACGGAGGTGAACTCCGTCTCGTACGCCCCGGCGACCTTCTGGGTCGGCGAGTCGGGGGTGCGCAGCTCGGGGTGCTCCTCCTCCAGCACCTCCAGTTCGCGCAGCAGCCGGTCGAAGTCGGCGTCGCTGATGACGGGGGCGTCGTTCACGTAGTACCGGAAGCGGTGCTCCTCGATCTGCTCAGCGAGCCTGGCGTGCTTCTCCCGTGCCTCGGCGGGCACGCTCGTCGTCTCCGCTTGCTTGTCGCCGGCCACCGTGTGTCCTCCCGTCACTCTGGGTTGTCCGCGAGGGATCTCGCCGCCCGGACGCAATGGGCGAGGGCCCTGCGCGCGTACTCCGGGGAAGCCCCCGCGAGTCCGCACGCCGGAGTGAGCGTGACCGCCTCCGGGAGGAGTCCCGGCCGCAGCCCCAACCTGCGCCAGAGCGTCCTGACACCCATGACGCTACCGCCAGGGTCCGACAACGGGCCGTCCGTGCCCGGAACGACGCCGGCGAACAGCCGGGTCCCGCTCTCCACCGCTTCCCCGATCGCTTCGTCGTCACGCTCGGTGAGAAGGGAGAAGTCGAAGGAGATCGCCGCCGCGCCCGCCCGGCGCAGCAGGGCGAACGGGACGTCCGGTGCGCACGAGTGCACGACGACGGGCCCCTCGTCGTGCACCCCGACGACGTCCCGCAGCGTGGCCTCGACGATCTGCCGGTCCACCGCGCGGTGGGTGCGGTAGCCGCTGGCGCTCCTCACCTGTCCGCGCAGTACGGCGGTGAGGGAGGGTTCGTCGAGCTGCAGGACGAGCCGCGCGCCGGGTACGCGCCGCCGCACCTCGGCGAGGTGGAGGCGCAGTCCCTCGGCGAGGGAGGCGGCGAGGTCGCGGCAGGCGCCGGGGTCGGAGAGGGCGGCCTCGCCGTTGCGCAGCTCAAGTGCGGCGGCGAGCGTCCACGGGCCGACCGCCTGGACCTTCAGGGACCCCTGGTACTCCTGGGTGAACTCCTCCAGGGCGTCGAGGTCCTCACCGAGCCAGGAGCGGGCGCGCTTGGTGTCGCGGCCCGGGCGGTCGCCGATGCGCCAGCCGCTGGGCTCCACGCGGGCGTACAGCTCCACGAGCATGCCCGCGGTGCGGCCGATCATGTCCGCGCCGGGGCCGCGGGCGGGGAGCTCGGGGAGGTGCGGGAAGGTCTCGAAGCTGCCGGTGACGGTTCTGGCGGCCTCTCGGGCGTCCCCGCCCGGCATGGAGCCGATGCCGGTGGCGGGGCCGAAGGGGGGCTGGCTGTTTTCGCTCACCCGTAGAGCGTACGGAGGTTTTCCGCCCCCGCCGCCCCTGCCCTCCCCGTACCCGGGGGCGCCGCCCCCGGATCCCCGCTCCTCGAACTCCCCCACTGCCTTGAAGGCGCGGGGGGAACCCCCCAGAAGGGCTGAACGACGCCCGACGAGCTGAACCGTGCCGGGCGTCGCGCTACCGTCCCGGTCTCACCGTCAGGTCGTTGATCTCCGCGTCCCTCGGCAGGTCCAGGGCCGTGATGATCGTCGTGGCGACCGACTCCGGGTCGATCCACCGCGCGGGGTCGTACTCCTTGCCCTCCTGCTGGTGGACCTTGGCCTGCATCGGGCTGGCCGTGCGGCCGGGGTAGACCGAGGTGACGCGGACGCCGGCCGCGTGCTCCTCGTGGCGCAGGGAGTCGGCGAGGGCCTTGAGGCCGTGCTTGGAGGCCGCGTACGCGGACCAGTCGGCGTGGGCGGCCAGACCGGCGCCGGAGTTGACGAAGACCACGTGGCCCCGGCTCGCGCGGAGCTGGGGCAGGAAGTGACGGGTCAGCTCGGCGGGGGCGATCAGGTTGACGTTGAGCTGGTGCCGCCAGGTCTTCGGGGTCAGCTCGCCGACCGGGCCGAGGTCGACCACGCCGGCGATGTGCAGGAGGGAGTCCACCCGGTCCGGGAGCGACTGGTGGGAGAAGGCCCAGGAGAGCTTGTCCGGGTCCGCCAGGTCGCCGACGAGGGTGCGGGCACCGGGGAACCGGGCCGCCAGTTCCTTCGCCCGGCCCGCGTCGCGCGCGTGCAGTACGAGGTCGTCGCCGCGCGCGTGCAGACGGCGGGTGACGGCCGCGCCGATGCCGGAGCCCGCTCCGGTGATCACATGTGTAGCCATGCCCGCCATGCTCGCATCACCGCGCGGTCACTCCACGCCCAGGCTCTCCTCCAGGTACGCCAGCGCGCCCACCGGCTCCTCGGCGAAGAACACCAGGTCGGTCAGCGGGCGGGGCAGGAAGCCCTCGTCCTCCATGCGGCGGAACTGCTCCTTGAGGCCGTCGTAGAAGCCCGCGGTGTTGAGCAGGACCACCGGCTTCTCGGTGTGCCCGTGCTTCTTCAGCTCCAGGATCTCGGTCGCCTCGTCGAGGGTGCCGGTGCCGCCGACCATGATGACCACCGCGTCGGCCTTCTCCAGCAGCAGCCGCTTGCGCTCGGCGAGGTCACGCGCGATCACCATCTCGTCGACGCCGGCCCGGGCCTTCGCCGCGAGGAACTCCACGGAGACGCCGAGGAGTCGGCCGCCCGCCTCCTCCACGCCGTCGGCGACGACCTTCATCAGGCCGACGTCGGAGCCGCCCCACACCAGCGTGTGCCCGCCCTTGCCGAGCAGCCGCGCGAACTCCCGCGCGGGGCGTGTGTAGCGTTCGTCGAGGTCGGCGGCGGAGAGAAAGACGCAGATGTTCACGGACCCACAGTACGGGCCCGGTCGGACATCGCGGTCAGCCGCATCTTCGACTGCCGGTGCGGCAGCTCCTCCCAGTCGTCCATGAACCGGGCCGCGAGGCCGTACCCGGCGGCCAGGTCCACGAGCGTCTCCGTCCGGTAGTAGAAGTCCTCGTGCAGCACCTGGTGCTCCTCGCCCTCCGTGCGGTCGAAGGTGAAGTCGAAGAACCCGCCGGGCGCCAGCACCCTGCCGACGTGCGCGAAGCACTCCTCGATGACGTGCCGGGGCGAGTGCGAGAAGACGCTGTGCGCGTGGACGACGTCGAAGTGCCCGTCGGGCAGGAAGGCGAAGGTGAGGTCGTCCGCGAGGGTGAGGTACGGCATCCTGGCCTGGAGTCCGTCGCGTACGAGGGTGTCCTGGGCGGCGAGCAGGATGTGCGGCGAGATGTCGATGCCGTAGTAGTGGCCGGGTTCCAGGTGGCCGATGAACAGGCGTCCCGCGCGGAGGTTGCCGCAGCCGATCTCCAGCATCCGGTGGTGCGGCTCCAGGCCGTGCCGCAGCAGGTAGTCGAACTGCATCCGGCCGATGCGCGCCCACTGCTCGCGCGAGGGGTTGTGGCCGACCGCCGCCTCGGCGCCGCGGGCCGTGTCGGAGGCCATCACCGCGCGGTAGTAGGCGATGTGGTCGCGGTTGCGCAGCCGCAGCCAGGTGTCGCGCAGCGCGCGCCGCGCGTGGGCGGGGACGCGCCGCGGGTGGCGCAGTGCGTAGCGGGCCCGGTGGGCGAGGGTGCCGCGGTTCCGGCCGGTGTCCTCGGCTCCCATGGGTACCTCCTGCGGATCCTCCTCGGGAAGAAGTCCGCTTCAGCGTGCGCTGTACTCACGGAGTCGGCCACCCGAGGAGGGACGATCGTGACCACAGGCCACCGCATCACCATCGAGGCCAGTGACCGGCACGTGCGCGTGGTGCGCGGCGGGCAGGTGCTGGCGGAGAGCGACGGGGCACTGCTGCTGAAGGAGACGGGCTGTCCGGACCGGTACTACATCCCGCCGGCGGACGTACGGCTGGACCTGCTGACGCCCTCGGAGACGCACACGCGCTGCCCCTTCAAGGGCACCGCCTCCTACTGGTCGCTGCCGGACGCGGCGGACCTGGCCTGGGCGTACCCGGAGCCGAAGCCGGACGTCGCGCGGATCAAGGACCACCTCTGCTTCTACGAGGTCGAAGTCGGCTGATCACGTAAACGGGTTGTGCTGGGCGAACGCGCCGCCCGCCTCACCGACGAACGCCGCCCCGTGCGGCAGTCTGGCGTGACATGGACAAGAACATCTCTTCGCGTGACGGCACCTCCCTGGCGTACGAGAGCGCCGGGCGGGGCGCCACGATCGTTCTCGTCAGCGGCGCGATGTCGACGGGCGGGACGGTGGCCCCGCTGGCGGCGCCCCTCTCGGAGCGGTTCCGGGTGGTCGTGTACGACCGCCGGGGCCGGGGCGGCAGCGGGGACACGGCGCCGTACGCGGTGGAGCGCGAGGTCGAGGACCTGGCGGCGCTGATCGGGGCGGTGGGCGGCGAGGCCGCGCTGTACGGCGTCTCCTCGGGCGGCGCGCTGGCGCTCAGGGCGGCGGCGAGCGGACTGCCGGTGCACCACGTCGCCGTGTACGAGACGCCGTACGCGATGTCCGAGGAGGAGCTCGGGGAACGGGCGCGTTACACCGAGCGGCTGACGGCGGCGCTCGCCGAGGGGCGGCGCGGGGACGCGGTGGAGCTGTTCCTGCGGCTGACCGGACTCGGCGAGGACGTCATCCGGGGCGCGCGGCAGTCACCGATGTGGGCCGGCATGGAGTCCATCGCGCCGAGCCTCGCGTACGACGACGCCGTGATGGGCGACGGGAGCGTCCCGCGCGAGCTGCTGGCGTCGATCCGGGTGCCGGTGCTGTCGATCGCGGGCGACGCGAGCCCGGCGTGGATGCGCGAGGCCGCGCGGGCGATCGCGGAGTCCGTCCCCCGGGGCACGTACCGCACCCTGGAGGGCCAGACCCATATGGTCGAACCGGACGTCCTGGCCCCGGTCCTGGCGGAGTTCTTCACGCGGTGAGCCCCGCCGGACCCGGAGGAGCGCCTTCAGGCCGCGCCGGCCGTCGCCCGCACGGTCGAGGCGATCGTGGCCGAGCCGACCACGCGGGTGCCGTCGTACAGGACGACCGCCTGGCCGGGGGCCACGCCGCGGACGGGCTCGGTGAAGCGCACGCGCAGGTCGCCGTCGACGAGTTCCGCCGTCACCTCGGTCTCGCCGCCGTGGGCGCGCAGCTGGGCCGTGTAGGTGCCGGGGCCGGTGGGGGCGGCGCCGCACCAGCGGGGCTTGACCGCGGTGAGGGCGGTGACGTCGAGGGCGGCCGCGGGGCCGACGGTGACCGTGTTGGTCACCGGGGAGATGTCGAGGACGTAGCGGGGCTTGCCGTCGGGGGCGGGGGTGCCGATCCGCAGGCCCTTGCGCTGGCCGATGGTGAAGCCGTACGCGCCCTCGTGGCTGCCGATCCTGGTGCCGGACTCGTCGACGATGTCGCCCTCGGCCCTGCCGAGGCGGCTCGCGAGGAAGCCCTGGGTGTCGCCGTCGGCGATGAAGCAGATGTCGTGCGAGTCGGGCTTCTTGGCGACGGCCAGTCCCCTGCGCTCGGCCTCCGCGCGGATCTCCTCCTTGGTGGTGACCGTGTCGCCGAGGGGGAACATCGCGTGGGCGAGCTGGCGGTCGTCGAGCACGCCGAGGACGTAGCTCTGGTCCTTGGCCATGTCGGAGGCGCGGTGCAGTTCGCGGGTGCCGTCCTCGCGCAGGATCACCTGGGCGTAGTGGCCGGTGCAGACCGCGTCGAAGCCGAGGGCGAGCGCCTTGTCGAGCAGGGCGGCGAACTTGATCTTCTCGTTGCAGCGCAGGCAGGGGTTGGGGGTGCGGCCGGCCTCGTACTCGGCGACGAAGTCCTCGACGACGTCCTCGCGGAAGCGGTCGGCGAGGTCCCACACGTAGAACGGGATGCCGATGACGTCGGCGGCGCGGCGGGCGTCGCGCGAGTCCTCGATGGTGCAGCAGCCCCGTGCGCCGGTGCGGAACGACTGCGGGTTCGCGGAGAGCGCGAGGTGGACGCCGGTCACGTCGTGGCCCGCTTCGGCCGCACGGGCGGCGGCGACGGCGGAGTCGACTCCGCCGGACATGGCGGCCAGGACGCGGAGGGGGCGGGAGCGCTGCGAGGTGTCAGTCATAACCCCTCCAGGGTACGGGGGTGCGGGAACCAAGGCCGTCGAGTATGCGTTCACGATCACATGGGGGCAAGAAGAGCATCCGAGGACGGGGACCGGCGCATCGGGCGGCGGGCCCTGATCGTGGGCGGGGCGGCGGCCGCGGCGGGCACCGCGGTGCTGGCGCGCGACGAGCTGGCGCGGCTGTGGTGGCGCGTCCCGGGCGTCGAGAAGCCGCGCGAGCAGGGTGCGGTGGACTACGCGGGCGCCCGCTGGGTGGCGGCCTCGGACGCCAACTGGCGCCGCGCGGACCGGCCGGACGACTTCGGCGTCGACATGGTGATCGTCCACGTCACCCAGGGCAGCTTCGACAGCGCGGTACAGGCGTTCAAGAACCCGGAGCACAAGGCCGCCTCCCACTACATCGTGGGCCAGGACGGCCGTGTCACCCAGATGATCCGCGAGCTGGACGTGGCGTACCACGCGGGCAACCGCGACTACAACGAGCGCAGTGTCGGCATCGAGCACGCGGGCTTCGTGGACCGCCCCGAGGACTTCACGGACGAGATGTACGAGGCGTCGGCCCGCCTCACGGCCCGCATATGCGCCCGCTACGACATCCCGGTCGACCGCGACCACATCATCGGCCACGTCGAGGTGCCGGGCACGGACCACACCGACCCGGGCCCGCACTGGGACTGGGACCGCTACATGAAGCTGGTCAGCCGGGCCCGCACGGCGCGGGCGGACACCGGCCCCTCCGGCTCCCCGTCGGCCGCGGCGGGCTAGGTCAGTCCCGCCGCCCGGGCCCGTTCCACCGCCGGGCCGATGGCCTTGGCCACGGCCTCCACGTCGGCCTCCGTGGAGGTGTGGCCCAGGGAGAAGCGGAGGGTGCCGCGGGCCAGGTCGGGGTCGGTGCCGGTGGCCAGGAGGACGTGGCTGGGCTGGGCGACCCCGGCGGTGCAGGCGGAGCCGGTGGAGCACTCGATGCCCTGGGCGTCCAGGAGGAGCAGCAGTGAGTCGCCCTCGCAGCCGGGGAAGGTGAAGTGCGCGTTGGCCGGAAGGCGCCCCCCGGGGGCGGGGTCGCCGCCGAGGATCGCGTCCGGCACGGCCTCGTGGACCGCGGCGACCAGGTCGTCGCGCAGCCTCCCGATCTCGCGGGCGAACCATTCCTGCTGCTCGGCGGCGAGCCGCCCGGCCGCCGCGAAGGAGGCGATGGCGGGGACGTCGAGGGTGCCGGAGCGGACATGGCGTTCCTGGCCGCCGCCGTGCAGGACGGGTACGGGCGTGTGCTCGCGGCCCAGGAGCAGCGCGCCGATGCCGTACGGCCCGCCGATCTTGTGGCCGGACACGGTCATCGCGGCGAGCCCCGACGCGGCGAAGTCCACCGGGACCTGCCCGAAGGCCTGGACCGCGTCGGAGTGCATCGGCACGCCGAACTCGGCGGCAGCCTCGGCGAGTTCGCGGACCGGCAGGATCGTCCCGATCTCGTTGTTGGCCCACATGACCGTGGCGAGGGCGACGTCGTCGGGGTTGCGGGCGATGGCCTCGCGCAGGGTGTCCGGGTGGACCCGACCGTGGGAGTCGACCGGCAGGTACTCGACGGTGGCGCCCTCGTGCTCGGCCAGCCAGTGGACGGCGTCGAGGACTGCGTGGTGCTCGACGGGGCTGGCGAGGACCCGGGTGCGGGCCGGGTCCGCGTCGCGGCGGGACCAGTAGAGCCCCTTCACGGCGAGGTTGTCGGCCTCGGTCCCGCCGGAGGTGAACACGATCTCGCTGGGCCGGGCACCGAGGGCCTCGGCGAGGGTCTCGCGGGCCTCCTCGACGGTGCGCCGGGCACGGCGGCCGGCCGCGTGGAGGGAGGAGGCGTTGCCGGTGACGCCCAGGTGCGCGGCGAGTGCCTCGACTGCCTCGGGAAGCATCGGGGTGGTCGCGGCGTGGTCGAGGTAAGCCATGGTGGGGCCGATTCTACGGGGCTCCGTGCGGCGGCCACGGGTCGCGGTCGGCCGGGGCGGGGCGGGTGGGTGAGGTCTGTCGCGCCCCCGCCGCCCCTGCCCGTCCCGTACCCGGGGGCGCCGCCCCCCGGCCCCCCGCTCCTCGAACTCCTCCAAAGGGGGCACCCCCAGAAGGGCTGGCCGGTGCCGGGCGGGCTGACGAAAGTCAGGACAGGCGGGCTCGGGCCAGTTGGCGGGACTGGGCCACCAGACGGTCGGTGCTGTCCCAGACCTCGGCGTCCTCCTCCAGGAAGCCGCCGGCGAGGTTGCGGGTGGTGACCGAGACCCGCAGGGGGCCCGGAGCGGGGCGGCAGCGGACGTGGACGGTCAGCTCCACCGTCGGGACCCAGCCGGTCAGGCCCAGCTCGAAGGCGGTCGGAGGCAGGGCGTCCACCGCGAGGAGCAGCGCGAACGGGTCGGGGTCCCGGCCGTCGGCGAGACCGAACCAGGCCCGCATCTCCCCCTTGCCGGACGGCTGCCCGAGCGCCCACCCCAGGGTCGAGGGGTCGAGCTTGAGCATCAGGCGCTCGGCGATGGCGGAGCTGCCGTCGACCGGGGTGGGGCCGTCCTCCGGGCCGAGGCACTGCTCCATCGGCGGTATCGCGGGCGGCGCGGCCGTCGTACGGACGTCGTCGGGGAGGGAGTCCAGATCGCCGTAGGAGGCGAGGACGCGGATGCGCTCCACCTCACGGCCCTGCTCGTCGAGCTGGAACAGGGAGGCCTGACCGGTCGACAGGGTCCGCCCGGTGCGCACGGTCTCGGTGCGGACGACCGCCGGTCCCGGCCGGGAGGCGGTCAGGTAGTGCGCGGAGATGGTGAACGGGTCGGAGTGCGGCAGGGCGTCCGCGAGCGCGCGGCCCAGGACGGCCAGCAGATAACCGCCGTTGACGGCGTTGATGATCGTCCAACCGGCGGAGAGGTCGATGTCGTAGACGCCGGGCGCGCGCGGGGTGAGCGCGGTGTCGCGGTCGAACTCACTGGCGCCGATGGCGGCCCGGGTGGACTGGACGAAGGCTGCTTCTGGCATGGTTGAACAGTACAAGAAGACAATACTAAGCAGTAGCTTTTTCCGTGTGCCCCGGGGAGCTACTCCTCCTGGACCGTCGAACGGCGGTGCCACGCGCGAGGAGCCCGCCAGTGGTAGCGCATCGCGAGCAGCCGCAGCACGAAGGCCGTGACCACGGCGAGGCCGCTGGTGCCCGCGTTCAGCACGTCGTAGCGGATGCACAACGCGGTCAGGGCGGCGCCGACGACGGCGGGGACGGCGTACAGGTCGCGGTCCCAGCGCAGCAGCGACGGCACCTCGTTGGCGAGCACGTCCCGCAGCACACCGCCGCCGACCGCGGTGGCCAGGCCCAGGCAGGCGGAGGCGGTCAGGCCGAGGCCGTGGTCGTACGCCTTGGTCGTGCCGACGACACAGAACAGGCCGAGGCCGGCCGCGTCGAAGACGTTGACGCCGGCCTGGATGCGCTCCACGTGCGGGTGCAGGAAGAACACCAGGACCGTGGCGAGCAGCGGGGTGACGAAGTACCCCAGGTCCGTGAAGGCGGCGGGCGGTACGGCGCCGATGACCAGGTCGCGGAAGAGTCCGCCGCCGAGCGCGGTGACCTCGGCGAGTACGGCGATGCCGAAGACGTCGAAGTTCTTGCGGACGGCCAGCAGGGCGCCGGAGATCGCGAAGACGAAGATGCCGATCAGGTCGAGCGTATGCAGGACGGACGGACTGAACAGTTGCTGGAGCACCCTCACATTCTCACCCAACAAGAACCCCTCGCCTTGCAAACCAAGGCGAGGGGCGGTGTGAACTTGCTGTCCGCAACCTTTCAGCGGAGCCGCGCGAGGCCCCGGGAAGGACGGCGGTCCGTCAGCCGGTCTTGTCCTGCTTCTTCTCCTTGCCGGACGCGTCCGGTCCCGCGGCGCCGCTGTCCTTCGCGAGGGCGTCGCCGTCCTTCGCGAGGGCGTCGGCCGTCCGGTCGCCCGGGGCCTCGGCCGCCGACGGCACCTTCTCCTCGGTGGCCGACGGCACCTTCTCCTTGACCGCCGACGGCACCTTCTCCTTGACCGCCGTGGCGTCCGGCTTGGTCGTCGAGTCGGCCGGCAGGAGTGCGGCGGGAACCTCCGCCTCCTCCTCGGTCCGCTCGACCACCACGCCTTCGCTCTCCTTGACGGCCTCGATGCCGGTGGGCCGGGTCAGCGCCAGCTTCCCCGACTCGATCTCGTCGGCGAAGTGGCAGGCCACCCGGTGACCGCCGCCGACGTCCCGCAGTTCCGGCCGCTCGGTCGCGCACCGCTCGGCCTGGGCCCAGGGGCAGCGCGTGTGGAAGCGGCAGCCGCTGGGCGGGTTCGCCGGGGAGGGCAGGTCACCGGTGAGCAGGATGCGCTCGCGCCGGTCCTCCACCTCCGGGTCCGGCACCGGCACGGCCGACATCAGGGCCTTGGTGTACGGGTGCTTCGGCTCGGCGTACAGCGCGTCGCTCGGCGCCTCCTCGACCAGCGAGCCCAGGTACATCACGCCGATCGTGTCGGAGATGTGCCGGACCACGGCGAGGTCGTGGGCGATCACCACGTAGGTCAGGCCGAGTTCCTCCTGGAGCTCGTCCAGCAGGTTGATGACCTGGGCCTGGACCGACACGTCGAGCGCGGAGACCGGCTCGTCGCAGATGATCACGTCGGGTTCGAGGACGAGGGCGCGGGCGATGCCGATGCGCTGGCGCTGGCCGCCGGAGAACTCGTGCGGGTAGCGGGAGAGCGCGTTGGAGGGCAGGCCGACCTTGTCCAGGATCGACTTGATCTTCTCCCGGCGCTCCTCCTGGTCCTTGCCGATGCCGTGGGCGATCATGCCCTCGGACAGGATCGACTCGATGTTCTGCCGGGGGTTGAGCGAGCCCAGCGGGTCCTGGAAGACCATCTGGAGCCGGCGCCGGAAGCGGCGCATCTCCTCGCCGGGCAGCTTCGCCAGGTCGGTGCCGTCGAGGACGACGGACCCCTCGGTGATGTCCACCAGCCGCAGCACCGACCGCCCGAGGGTGGTCTTGCCGCAGCCGGACTCGCCGACCAGACCGTAGGTCTCGCCGGCCTCGACCTTCAGGGACACCCCGTCCACGGCGTAGACGTGGCCGACCGTGCGGTCGACGAAGACGCCCTTCTTGATGGGGAAGTGGACCTTGACGCCGTCCAGTTCGAGCAGGCTCATGCGGTGACCTCCTCGGCCTTCGCGTCGTCGAGTACGGGGTTGACGCACCGCACCTGGTGGCCGGCCGCGCGCGGCTCGGTGAGCTGCGGGGTGCCGGTCAGGCAGCCCATCTCGTACCGGTCGCAGCGGGGCGCGAAGGCGCAGCCGTCGGCCCAGGCGATGCGGTCGTTGATGGAGCCCCGGATGGGCTTGAGGGGTTCGCCCCGGGGTGCGTCCAGACGCGGGATGGAGCCCAGCAGTCCGTGCGCGTAGGGGTGGGTGGGGTGGCCGAACAGCTCGCGGCGCCCGGCGGACTCCACGGTCTTGCCCGCGTAGAGCACGTTGACCTGGTCGCAGAGTCCTGCGACCACGCCGAGGTCGTGGGTGATCATCAGCAGGGCGGTGCCCTCCTGGTCCACCAGTTCCTTGAGCAGCTCCAGGATCTGGGCCTGGATGGTCACGTCGAGGGCCGTGGTGGGCTCGTCGGCGATGAGCATGCGCGGGGCGCAGGCCACCGCCATGGCGATCAGCGCGCGCTGGCGCATGCCGCCGGAGAGCTGGTGCGGGTACTCCTTGAGGCGCCGGGTCGGGTCGGGGATGCCGACCCGGTCCAGCAGGTGGGCGGCCTCCTTGCGGGCGGCCTCGCCCTTCAGTCCGCGGTGGCGCTCCAGGATCTCGGTGACCTGCACGCCGACCGGCACGACCGGGTTGAGCGAGGACAGCGGGTCCTGGAAGATCATCGCCATTTCGCTGCCGCGCAGGTCGCGGCGGGCGGACGGGCTCATCGTGAACAGGTCCGTGCCGTCGAACTCGGCACGGCCGCCGATGGTGACGCCCTTGCTCGGGAGCAGGCCCATCAGGGCCAGGGAGGTGACGGACTTTCCGCAGCCGGACTCGCCGACCAGGCCCACGACCTGGCCCTGGTCGACCTCGAAGGAGACGCCGTCGACCGCCCGGGACTCCTTGCGGCCGCGACCGCCGAAGGTGATGGTCAGTTCGTCGACATTGAGCAGAGACATGGTGGTTCAGCCCCTCAGCTTCGGGTCGAGGGCTTCCCGCATGGCCTCGCCGAGGAGGGTGAAGCCGAGGGCGGTGATGATGATGCCGACGGCGGGGTAGACCGCCATCATCGGCGCGTTGTCGAAGAACCGCTGCGCCTGGGTGAGCATGACGCCCCACTCGGGGATGGCCGGGTCGGGGTTGCCGAGGCCCAGGTAGGACAGGGCGGCGGCCTCGATGATCGCGGTGGCCAGGGAGAGCGTGGCCTGCACGATCACCGGGCTGAGCGAGTTGGGGATGATCTGCGAGAGGACGATGCGCCGCTTGCGCACACCGAGGGACTTGGCGGCGAGCACGTAGTCCGCGCTGCCCTGGGCCAGCATGGAGCCGCGCAGCAGCCGGGCGAACACCGGGATCTGGACGACACCCACGGCGATCATCACGGTGGTCAGTGACTGCCCCATGACCGCGGCGATGGACACGGCCAGCAGCAGCGAGGGCATCGCCAGCATGATGTCGATGAAGCGCATGACGACGGAGTCGACGCGCTTGCCGGTGTCGCCGCCGAGGGTGGCGAAGGCGCCGGCGAGGCCGCCGATCAGGAAGCCGATGATCAGGCCGATCAGCGTGGCGACGACGCCGACGAGCAGCGTCTGGCGGGCGCCGACCAGCATGCGGGAGAACATGTCCCGGCCGAGGTGGTCGAGCCCGAACCAGTTCTCGCCGCGCATGCCGACGAACTCGCCGCGGTTGGGGAAGACCTCGTTCCGCCAGGTCTGGGCGGTCGGGGAGAACGGGGCGATGTAGGGCCCGACGATCGCGAGGACGACGAAGAGGGCGATGACGACCGCGCCGATGATCGCCATCTTGCTGCGCTTGAGGCGTCGGAACGCCTCCCGCCACAGGCTGGCGCCGGTGCTGGTCTCCTTGGTCGCGGCCAGTTCCGCGAGGCGCTGGATCTTGTCGGTCTTGGTGGCGACACTCATGTCAGTGCACCCGCACTCTCGGGTCGATGAGGCTGTACGCGAGGTCCACCAGCAGGTTGATCAGGACGTATATCAGCGCGATGAACATGATGAAACCGACGAGCACGGGGTAGTCGCGGCCGTCGATCGCGGTCCGGATGAAGGAGCCGATGCCGCCGAAGGAGAAGACGGACTCGGTCAGGACCGCGCCGGAGAGCAGGGAGCCCGTGAGCAGGCCGACCGCGGTCACCACGGGGAGCATCGCGTTGCGCAGCACGTGCCGGCTCCGGATGACGTTCCGCTTGAGGCCCTTGGCCTCGGCGGTGCGGACGTAGTCCTCGTCCTGCACTTCGAGAACGCTGGCGCGGGTCATGCGCACGATCACGGCGAGCGGGATGGAGGCCAGGGCGATGGAGGGCAGCACCAGGTGCATGATCGCGTCCCAGGAGGCGTCGAACTCCCCGGTGAGGATGCCGTCCAGGACGGCGAAACCGGTCACGTCCGTGGCGTTGATGCCGGTGTCCTGGCGTCCGTAGCTGGGGAAGATGCCGAGTTCGACGGCGAAGACGCCCTTGAGGATCAGGGCCAGGAAGAAGACCGGGATACAGATGCCGACGAGCGATCCGGAGACCGCGCTGACGTCGAGCCAGCCGCCGCGGTTGCGGGCCGCGAAGTAGCCGAGCGGGACGCCGACGACTACGGCGATGAGGATCGCGAGGAGGGACAGCTCCACGGTCGCGGGGAAGCGCAGGACGAACTCGTCCCACACCGGCTGTCCGGTCTGGGTGGAGGTGCCCAGGTCGAGTTCGGCGATGCGCTTCAGGAAACGCCAGTACTGGACGTAGACGGGCTGATCCAGCCCGAGCGCGCGGTTGATGCGCGCCACTTCGGCCTCGGTGGCCTTCTCCCCCAGGATCGCTGAGGCGGGTCCACCGGGCAGACGGTCGAGCCACAGGAAGAGCAGAACCGACAGGCCGAGCAGCGTGGGTATGAGCTGGAGCAGTCTTCGTACGACGAGACGCAGCACCCCGCATGCCCCTTTCTTGCGTGATGTCTTACATGAATGGACCCGCCCGGCCGCCGAGTTGCGACGACCGGGCGGACCCCCCGTTTTGGTTTCCTACCGCTGCTCGCCTACTTGAAGGACGTCTCGGCGAAGACTTCCTGCGTCAGCGGGGAGACGTTCGGCGGGTTCACGTTCTTGGCGAAGGCGATGGCCGGCGGGGAGGACGAGACCGGAACACCCGGGAGGTACTCCATGATGGCCTCGTTGGCCTTCTGGTACGCGGCGACGCGCTCCTCGGCCTTGCCCAGCTTCGAGCCGGCGTTCACGGCGTCGAAGACCTTCTTGTCCTTGAAGCCCCACTGCTTGTCGTACCCGGCGAACCAGGTGCCGATGAAGTTGTAGCCGTCGTTGAAGTCACCGGTCCAGCCGAGCATGTGCAGGTCGCAGGAGCCCGCCTCGGTGGCGTCGAGGTAGTCCGGGGCCCACTTCATGGCCTTCGGCGTGACGGTGATGCCGGCCTTCTCCAGGTCGGCCTTCATCAGCTCGAACAGGTCCTGCGGGGCAGGCATGTACGGGCGGGTGACCTCGGTCGGGTAGCAGAACTCGACCTTGAGCTTCTCCTCACCGGCCTTCTTGAGGAGCGACTTGGCCGCCGCGGTGTCGTACGGGTACTTCTTGACGTTCTTGGAGTAGCCCGCGATGGTGTCCGGCACGAACTGGTCGGCGACCTTGCCGCCCTCGGGCAGCTGGGTCTTGACCAGGTTCTCCTTGTCGATCGCCTGAGCGATCGCCTGGCGGACTTCCTTCTTCTTGAGGGCCTTGTTGGCCCCCTGGCTCATGCCCACGTAGAAGAGGTTGAAGACGCCACGGGTCGGGACGACGTAGCCCTCGTCCTCGAGGGTCTTGACGTCGGCCGGGGCGACGAGGTCGTAGCCGTCGATGTCACCGGCCTGGAGCGCCTGGCGGCGGCCCTCTTCGGTGTCGATGGTGCGGAAGACCAGGTTCTTGATCTTGGCCTTGTCGCCCCAGTAGTCGTCGAAGCGCTCAAGGGTGACTTCCTTGTTGCCCTTGTTCCACTTCGTGATCTTGTACGGGCCGGTACCGGCGACCGTGCCGGCCTCCTGGCTGTACTTGGGGTACGTGATGGCGTCGCCCTTGGCGGTCGCCTCCTCCTTCGCGTACTCCTTGAGGGCCTTCGGCGAGTGGATCGCCAGGGCCTGGAGGGAGAAGCCGCCGGGGAGGTTGGCGGAGGGCTTCTTGACCTCGATGACGGCGGTGTTCTCGTCCTTCGCGGTGCAGGACTTGTAGTTCGCCTCGGGCGTCTCCTTGTCCTCGTTCTTCGCGAAGCCGCCCATGATGGTCTGCCAGTAGTAGGAGACCGCGCTGGACTGGTAGGTGCCCGTCCAGTTGAACCAGTGGTCGTAGTTGGCGCAGACCGCCGCGGCGTTGAACGCCTCGCCGTCGTGGAACTTCACGCCCTTGCGGAGGTTGAAGGTCCAGACCGTGCCCTTGTCGTTGCTCGACCAGGTCTCGGCGAGGCCACCGACCAGCTTGGTGCCGCCGGACTCGTGCTCGAGCAGGGCCTCGAACGCCTGACGCGTCACGCGGAAGGTTTCACCGTCGCTCGCGAGGGCAGGGTCCAGGGAACCCGGGTCACCTGCGCCGGCGAACACGAAGGTGTCCTTCTTGCCGCCGCCGCTTTCGTTGTCAGCGTCCCGTTCGCTGGAGCAGCCCGTGGCGATCAGACCGACCGCCACCGCGGCCGTGATCGCCCGAGCGGCTCGGGACTTGAATATGCGCATACTGGGGCCACTCCGGGTCCGCTATGTGGATGCATCTTGACCGGCCGAACACTACAGACGATCGAAGGGTGTCAGGAACAGTCCGGATAGCGGTGATACCTACCTGAGATCTGAACAGTTGACATAAGGGACGGTTCAGGCGTCCCCCCGTCAGGATTTAACCCGCCGGACACAGAAGTGCCTTTCCGACGGTTGCCCAGGTGGCGCCGGACGGCGTGAAGAACGGGTGAAACCGCAGGTGACAGGCGGTCAACAGGCTGTCGCTAAGCGCGCATGGCCGAAAATCTGGCGCGAAGGCAGCGGTACGCGACGGGCCGAGCGGACGCGCCGGTTCCGGCCCGCGCGCCTGTCCACTTCGTGGACGGTGACACCCCGTCAGCACGCCGACGTCCGGGCCGGTCAGCCTCAGTGCGCGGGCGATTCAGCCCCGATGCGCGGGCCGGTTCAGCCCCGGTGCGCCGGCGGATAGCCGTAGGCCGCGGCGGGGGGCGCCGCGGCACCGTGGGCCTCGCGGTCGTAGAACGGGCGGGAGTTGGCGCGCAGCCACATCGCGACCGGGTCGTGCTCGTCGGACATCGCGACGGTCGACACGGGCAGTCCGTCCGGGACCGCGCCGAGGGACTGCTGCATCATCGCGCGTACGGCGTCCACGGCGGGCGGGGAGGCGTCGTACACGTCCAGGCCGATGGCGAGGTACGGGGCGCCCAGCGCGGGCTGCACCCAGGCGCGGCGCAGGGAGCGGACGGCCGGGGTGCGGTGGGCGTTCTGCGCGAGGAGGGCGTAGAACTGAGGGATCTCGATGGCCGGTTCGGACAGCCGCAGCGGTCCGGCGGGCCGGTGGTCCAGGCCGCCGGCGATCCGGCGCAGGTCCAGCCAGGGGATGCCGACGCCGCCGCCGGGGGCGTGCGGATTGAGCCAGAGCCCGTAGTGGTCGGGGTAGAGCGCGCGGGCCACCTCGAGGCCGTCGACCACCTCGTACGACCGGTTCCAGCCGCTGGCGGACAGCTCCTGGGCGGAGGTGACGCAGGGCGCGTAGCCGAAGCCGTCGACCTCCATGTTTCCGTACTGGGCGTCCGGGGAGCCGGCCTGGCCGTGCCAGAGCAGCATCCAGACCTGGCCGGATGCGGGGGTCGCGAGAGCGCGCAGCAACGCCTCGTACGCGTCGTAACGCCCGGGCGTCACCTGGCGCAGCATGTGCTCGACCTGCCCGGCCGCCGCGGTGCCAGCGCTCACTTGTATCGCCCCTCCGTACCTCGCCAGCGGATGGACCTAGCTTAAGCCGACGCCGTGCGGCGGGCTGCCTGGCTGCATTGCGGAGAACTCGCGGAAGAGCTCGGGGCCGCGCGTCGTCCGGCGGGTGCGGGTGCGTTGTGGTTGTTCGCGCAGTTCCCCGCGCCCCTAGGGGGTTGGTCGCGCCCGCGCGGCGGAGCCGCACATCGCTACAGCCCCGCGCCCCCGGGGGTTACAGCGCGCGCTGATAGAAGGGGCTGACCTTGGTGCGGAGCCAGTCGCCGACCGGGTCCTGGGCGATGTCCAGGACGATGAGGTTGACCGGCCAGGGGGCGGGGGCCCGGCCGAGGGCCCGGCCCAGGGCGTTCAGGGGGAGGGTGCGGGCGTCGCCCTCCCACCGGGAGAGCTCCACGCCGACGAAGAGGACCGGGTCGGCCGTCTCGATCGCGGCGAGGCAGCGGCGGGCGGTGGTCACCACGCCGATGGAGTCGAACTCCGCCGAGGCGGCGGCGAGGAAGTCCAGCGGGTCGTCCTGCCAGTCGGGCTCGAACAGCCGGACCCGGCCGCCTGCCGCCGGGCCGTCCAGCAGGGTGCGTCCGGCCCGGCACAGTTCGGCGACGGCCGGCGGCGGCAGCGGGATGCCGACCACGCCGCCGGGGTTCACCGCGATCCCGGCCTGCGGCGGCAGGCCGCGGGCGAACTCCACGGCGGGCGCGACCGTGTACGACAGGTGAGGGCCGACGACCTGGCGGAACTGCTCCTCGGAGCTGAAGACGGGGACGTAGGCCTGGCCGTCGATCTCCAGGGTGGGCAGGTCCAGCGGGCCGCTGTCCGGGCCGCCGCCGTTCGGCAGCGGTACCCAGACGAAGCTGCGGCCCAGCACCTCGATGATCCTGCCGCCCGCCGAGGGGACGCCCAGGGAGGCGGAGAGCACCTCCTCCAGCTCGTTGCCGGGCCATCCGCCGTGCGGGTGGGGGTGCGCCTGTGCCGGGAAGTCCGCCGGGAAGTCCATCTGCCTACCGCCTGCTGCCTGAAGCCACTGCTGTGGCTGGAAAGGCTATCCGGTCAGCCCGTGAAGCCGACCCGGTGCAGCGCGTCCGCCGCGTCCCGGTCGATCAGGACCGCCGAACCGCAGCCCGCCGGCAGTGCGCCCCGCTCCACCGCGCGCAGCAGCCGCTCGCTCGCCGCGCGGTGCCGCAGGAACGCGTAGCGCGAGACGCCGCGCCCGCGTTCGCGCTGGCCAGCCAGGGCCTGCTGCGGGGTGACGTCGAGCAGCAGCAGGTGCAGGCTCGCGCCCCGGCGGCGGGCCTCGCGGGCCAGCCAGCGGCGCACCCAGGCCTGCGTACCGCAGTCGTGCACGACGGCCGGTCCGCCGGCGCGCAGCACGCGGCGCAGCCCGGCGTAGTGGGCGAGGCGGACCAGCGGGCGGTACATCGCGTACGGCAGCAGGCGCGGCATGCGGCGGTCCCAGCGGTCCCGGGTGTCCTGGGAGTCGACGCGGGTGCCGCGCACCGTGCGCCGCATCAGCGTGGACTTGCCGCTGCCGGGCAGCCCGGTGACCACGACGAGGTCCCGGGGCCCGAAGAGCAGGGCGCGCGGGCTGCGGCCGGCCCGCGCGCGCAGATCGCGGACGACGGGCGCCGGCAGCGCGCCGCGGGCCCCCCGGGCCCGGGCGGCCGGCTGCTGGGGCAGCGCGACGCCCGTGGTGGTGGCGCACGCCGTGGTCCTGTTCACCGTGATCGTCCTCCCCTGGGGCCGGGTACGAGTACCGATCCCCGCCGAGTGTAAAGAGAAGGTAATGCCGGATGTCTGTCGTTTCCGTCCGTTTCTCGAAACAGGCGTGTCACGGCCCTCCGTGACGGCGCCCGCACACCCTGTGCACCCCCTGTGAAGGGTCCCCCTGCCGCGGCCCCGCGATGCGTGCAATGATGTGCGCGCCAACTGCATACCGGCCGTTTGAATCCGCGCGGGAGAGTCCCCGGCACCGTTTGCCGCCGGGGCGCCGAAGGAGCAAGTCCCTCCCTTGAATCTCTCAGGCCCCGTTACCGCGCGGGCGAGGCACATCTGAAAAGCGGGCCGCCGAAGGACATCCAGCAGTGCTCCGGTGGCTCCACCCAAGGTGCAAGCCAGGACGCCCCCTGCGTGGGCGGTCATGGCGAACCTCTCAGGTTCCGATGACAGATGGGGAGGAAACGACCTCGCCTGTCATGCCTTGGGAGACCGACCGATGAGCAGTACCGAACCCCGTCGGACCGCGCTCGACGCCCTGCACCGTTCGCTCGGCGCGACGATGACCGACTTCGCCGGCTGGGACATGCCCCTGCGCTACGGCTCCGAGCGCGACGAGCACAACGCCGTGCGCACGAGGGCCGGCCTGTTCGACCTCTCGCACATGGGCGAGATCACCGTCACCGGCCCGGAGGCCGCCGCGCTCCTCGACCACGCCCTGGTCGGCGACATCGGGGGCGTCAGGCCCGGCCGCGCCCGCTACACCATGATCTGCCGCGAGGACGGCGGCATCCTGGACGACCTGATCGTCTACCGGCTGGACGACACCGAGTACCTGGTGGTCGCCAACGCCTCCAACGCGCAGACGGTGCTCGACGCGCTCGTCGAGCGCTCGGCCGGCTTCGACGCCGAGGTCCGCGACGACCGCGACGCGTACGCGCTGCTGGCCGTGCAGGGTCCCGAGTCCCCGGGGATCCTCGCGTCGCTCACCGACGCCGACCTGGACGGCCTGAAGTACTACGCCGGTCTGCCCGGCACGGTCGCCGGTGTGCCCGCGCTCATCGCCCGTACCGGCTACACCGGCGAGGACGGCTTCGAGCTGTTCGTGAGGCCCGAGCACGCGGTCGAGCTGTGGCAGGCGCTGACCAAGGCGGGCGAGGGCGCCGGCCTGGTCCCCTGCGGGCTGTCCTGCCGGGACACGCTCCGCCTGGAGGCCGGCATGCCGCTGTACGGGCACGAGCTCACCACCGGCCTCACGCCCTTCGACGCCGGTCTCGGCCGGGTGGTGAAGTTCGAGAAGGAGGGCGACTTCGTGGGCCGCGCCGCGCTGGCCGAGGCCGCCGCCCGCGCCGGGCAGAACCCGCCGCGCGTCCTGGTCGGCCTGGTCGCCGAGGGCCGCCGGGTCCCGCGCGCCGGGTACGCGGTCGTGGCCGGCGGCGAGGTGATCGGCGAGGTCACCTCCGGCGCGCCCTCCCCCACGCTGGGCAAGCCGATCGCGATGGCGTACGTCGACGCGGCGCACGCGGCGCCCGGCACCGAGGGCGTCGGCGTGGACGTCCGCGGCAGCCACGAGCCGTACGAGGTCGTGGCGCTGCCGTTCTACAAGCGGCGGAAGTGACACCGTCGCAGACGGCTTCCACACGCACCGGTGAGCACGTCGTGCCTGCTCACCGGCGCGCCGCACGCAGTCCCCTCAGTCATCAGCAGTCCCCCCGTACAGGAGAATCCAGACCATGAGCAACCCCACGCAGCTGCGTTACAGCAAGGAGCACGAGTGGCTGTCGGCCGCCGAGGACGGCGTGTCGACGGTCGGCATCACGGAGCACGCGGCCAACGCGCTCGGCGACGTGGTCTTCGTCCAGCTCCCCGAGGTCGGTGACAGCGTGACCGCGGGCGAGACCTGCGGCGAGCTGGAGTCCACCAAGTCGGTCAGCGACCTGTACTCCCCGGTCAGCGGTGAGATCACCGAGGTGAACGAGGACGTCGTGAACGACCCCTCGCTGGTGAACTCCGCACCCTTCGAGGGCGGCTGGCTGTTCAAGGTGCGGGTCACCGACGAGCCGGCCGACCTGCTCTCCGCCGCCGAGTACGACGCCGAAATCGCCGGCTGAGGAGTCCGTAGCCGCATGTCCGTTCTGAACACGCCCCTGCACGAGCTCGACCCCGCCGTGGCCGCCGCGGTCGACGCCGAGCTGCACCGCCAGCAGTCCACCCTCGAGATGATCGCCTCGGAGAACTTCGCCCCGGTCGCGGTCATGGAGGCCCAGGGCTCGGTCCTCACCAACAAGTACGCCGAGGGCTACCCCGGCCGCCGCTACTACGGCGGCTGCGAGCACGTCGACGTGATCGAGCAGATCGCCATCGACCGGGTCAAGGAGCTCTTCGGCGCCGAGCACGCCAACGTGCAGCCGCACTCGGGCGCGCAGGCCAACGCCGCCGCGATGTTCGCGCTGCTCAAGCCCGGCGACACGATCATGGGCCTGAACCTCGCGCACGGCGGGCACCTGACCCACGGCATGAAGATCAACTTCTCCGGCAAGCTCTACGACGTGGTCGCCTACCACGTCGGCGACGACGGCCAGGTCGACATGGCCGAGGTCGAGCGCCTCGCCAAGGAGAAGAAGCCGAAGCTGATCGTCGCCGGCTGGTCGGCGTACCCGCGTCAGCTGGACTTCGCCGCGTTCCGCCGGATCGCGGACGAGGTCGGCGCGTACCTCATGGTCGACATGGCGCACTTCGCCGGTCTGGTCGCCGCGGGCCTGCACCCGAACCCGGTGCCGCACGCCCACGTCGTGACGACGACCACGCACAAGACCCTCGGCGGCCCGCGCGGCGGTGTGATCCTCTCCACGGCCGAGCTGGCCAAGAAGATCAACTCCGCGGTCTTCCCGGGTCAGCAGGGCGGCCCGCTGGAGCACGTGATCGCCGCCAAGGCGGTCGCCTTCAAGGTGTGCGCCTCCGAGGACTTCAAGGAGCGCCAGCGCCGTACCCTGGAGGGCGCCCGCATCCTGGCCGAGCGCCTGGTCAAGGACGACGTCAGGGCCGTGGGCGTGGACGTGCTGTCCGGCGGCACGGACGTGCACCTGGTCCTGGTCGACCTGCGCGACTCGGAGCTGGACGGACAGCAGGCCGAGGACCGGCTCCACGAGGTCGGCATCACCGTCAACCGCAACGCGATCCCGAACGACCCGCGTCCGCCGATGGTCACCTCGGGTCTGCGCATCGGCACGCCCGCCCTGGCCACCCGCGGTTTCACCGCCGAGGACTTCGCCGAGGTCGCGGACGTGATCGCCGAGGCGCTGAAGCCGTCCTTCGACGTGGAGGCGCTCCGGGCCCGGGTGACGGCACTCGCCGCGAAGCACCCGCTGTACCCCGGTCTGAAGTAATTTCGTACGCTTTCATACATACGGGCATCAGGGGCATCGCGCACACTGGGTCAGTGGGCGCGGTGCCCCGCACCATGCACCGCATGAACGATTCGTCACCCTTGCTCTTCTGAACCACCCCCTTCCCGGTGGACAGCGTCGTCCGCCGAACCCTTAGGAGTCCTCCCGTGGCCATCTCGGTCTTCGATCTCTTCTCGATCGGCATCGGCCCGTCCAGTTCGCACACGGTCGGCCCGATGCGGGCGGCCCGGATGTTCGCCCGGCGGCTGCGCAACGAGGACCTGCTGGACTCCGTCGTCTCGGTGCGGGCCGAGCTGTACGGCTCCCTGGGCGCCACCGGCCACGGCCACGGCACGCCCAAGGCGGTGCTGCTCGGCCTGGAGGGCGACTCGCCGCGCACGGTGGACGTGGAGTCGGCCGACGAGCGGGTGGAGAAGATCAAGGACGGCGGCCGGATCCGGCTGCTCGGCGAGCACGAGATCGCGTTCTCCTTCGACGACGACATGGTGCTGCACCGCCGCAAGGCGCTCCCGTACCACGCCAACGGCATGACCCTGTGGGCGTACGACGCCTCCGGCGCGCAGCTGCTGACCAAGACGTACTACTCGGTCGGCGGCGGCTTCGTCGTCGACGAGGAGGCGGTGGGCGCGGACCGCATCGTGCTGGACGACACGGTCCTGAAGTACCCCTTCCGCACGGGTGACGAGCTGCTGCGCCTGACGCGGGAGACCGGCCTGTCCATCTCCGCCCTGATGCTGGAGAACGAGCGCGCCTGGCGGAGCGAGGAGGAGATCCGCGCGGGCCTGCTGGAGATCTGGCGGGTGATGCGGGCGTGCGTCGACCGCGGCATGTCCCGCGAGGGCATCCTGCCGGGCGGTCTGAAGGTGCGCCGCCGGGCCGCGCACACCGCGCGCAAGCTCCGCTCCGAGGGCGACCCGCAGGCCCTGGCCATGGAGTGGATCACCCTCTACGCCATGGCCGTGAACGAGGAGAACGCGGCCGGCGGCCGGGTCGTCACGGCGCCGACGAACGGCGCGGCGGGGATCATCCCGGCCGTCCTGCACTACTACATGAACTTCGTCCCCGGTGCCGACGAGGAGGGCGTGGTCCGCTTCCTGCTCGCCGCCGGCGCGATCGGCATGCTCTTCAAGGAGAACGCCTCGATCTCCGGCGCCGAGGTCGGCTGCCAGGGCGAGGTCGGCTCCGCCTGCTCGATGGCGGCGGGTGCCCTCGCGGAGGTGCTGGGCGGCTCCCCCGAGCAGGTGGAGAACGCCGCCGAGATCGGCATGGAGCACAACCTCGGTCTGACCTGCGACCCCGTCGGCGGCCTGGTGCAGATCCCGTGCATCGAGCGCAACGGCATGGCCGCGGTGAAGGCGGTCACGGCGGCCCGGATGGCGATGCGCGGCGACGGCTCGCACAAGGTGTCCCTGGACAAGGTCATCAAGACGATGAAGGACACCGGCGCGGACATGTCGGTCAAGTACAAGGAGACGGCCCGGGGCGGGCTGGCGGTCAACATCATCGAGTGTTAGGGGAACGGGCCCTGACCAGCGCGTTCGTGTCTCAGGCTGTGTCTTCGCCGTGACCGCAGTTACGCCACTCGGCAGGAATTCACCCGCTGGACACCGTACTTGGCGAAAACGCGGCTGACTCCGGCTCGTTAAGGACGACGATCGAGGACTCGGCGAGTCGGCTGCCTCGTCCGCGCCTTGCTCCCCGGTTGCCCGTAGGCGGGGCTTTCGCGTCTCTGCCGACCAGGAGCCACGGGCTACTGGTCAAGCCTCACTGCAGGTGCCGCCCGGGCGGGGCCCGGGCGGAAGCCGGGTGACCCTCGGTCGTGAGGTTCCCCAAAGGGATACGGCACCGGTTTGCTGGAGGTGTACGGCGAGACGGGGGTGAGGGTGATGGACGTCAACGGTGCGGGTGCGCTGATCGTGGCGGTCGTCGGGGTGATCGGGACCTTGCTGTCGGCCCTGCTCACCCAGCGTGTGGCCGAGCGCGGCCGGCGGCACGAGCAGGAGCGGGCCGAGCGAGCACAGGCACGGGCACGGGAGGTCGAGGAGCGGCGTGCCTGTTACGTCGCCCTCAACACCGCCTCCCGGCAGTATCTGGCCGCCCTCACCGACCAGTTGCACGCCCTGATCCGCACGGAGGATCCGCGCGCGGTGCGGCAGCGCCTCACCGAGGCCCGGGATCTGCACCGGGACGTGTATGCGGAGGCCCAGATGCGGCTGCCCGACCCCGTACTCGCCCTGGCCGGCGAGGTCACCCACGCGCTCGGCATCGTCTACGGCCGGCTACGGCGCCTGGACGACGGTGTCCCCCGCCCGGGCGACTCACTCGACGCCGCTCAGGGGGAGATCGACGCGCTGTGGGAACGGCTGCGGAAACTGCGGCGCGGGATGCGGGCGGATCTGGGGGCTTCGGGGGTCTCCCTGCCGGCCCCGTCCGACCCCGGTCCGCACCGCCCCCGAACTCATCGGGGCGCATCCCGGGCGAGTTCCGGGCGTTGATCGGGTGTGGGCCGGGAAAGCTCGGTGATCGGGCGTCGTGGTGACGGAGATCTCGTCATCATGGAGACCGGGACGGTCTGTCGAAGTCCTCGGGACGTGAGGAGTGCCGGTGGGGGAAGAAGAGGAGACCGGTGGTGTCCAGGCGTTGCGGGCCTGGGCCGGCGAGGCCATCGGGCGGGCGAAGGCGTTGCTGCCCGCGCCGGACAGGGTCGTCAGACCCACCCGCGCCCATGACGACTCGGTCACCGAACTCGACGCGCTCTCCCGCCTGTTGGACCACGATCCACAGCTGCGCAGCTCAGTGATCTCATGGCTCGGCGGTGCCCTCACCCTGCGCCACGCCGCCGGGGGCGGGACGCCCGAGGACCGGGAGCGGGCGCACGCTCTGCTGCGGGACGTACGGGACCCGGCGACAAGCACCGGAGCCGCGGCCTCCGCCGAGGACCGGCGGTGGGCCGCGCTGTTCCTGCTGACGCACGCGATGCCGTTGCAGGAGATGCTGGGCGGACTCTCGCCGGAGCCGGACGCGACCGCCGTGTTCGACATGATCATGCGGGAGGGACCGAGCGGGATGGCCGCCTTCGCGGCCGAGCTGCAGGAGCTGGTGACCGACGCGGCCGAGCTCCCGCTGCCGCCGGAGAGCTTGAGGCACCTGCGCCAGGTGCGCGACCTGTACGCCCGTCCCTCGGCCGCCGGGATCACCGACCTGTTCACGAGCCTCATACCCGACGACGGTTTTCCGGGGACCGATCAGCTGCGGCAGATGATGACGAGCTGGCTGGCGACAATGGGTGGTGGCGCGGGCCGGCGGAGCGGCTCGGGCAAGGGACCGGGTACCGGCTCGCACACGGCGCCGGGTACCGGCTCGGACACGAGTGACCCGCGCGTCGACCCGGTCCCCTCCGGCAAGGCCGCCGCCGGCACTTCCGACCGCTCGGACGCGCCCCCCACCGACGCCGACGCCCCGGCCACGCCCCGCACCCCCGACGACTTCCGCCGGCTCCTCACCGCCTTGCAGGCCGTCAACACCACGTCCGTGGACTTCGTGAACCACGTCGGCGGCGGCGACCCCGCCGCCCTCGATCAGCAGCTCGGGCGGCTGCGCGAGGCGCTGGACGGGCTGCCGGACGGCATGGTGGACAAAGGCGCTCTCGAAGGTCTGATGGCGATGCTGCTCAACGTGAGCGACGGCGCCGGCGGCACGCTTCAGGACCAGGCACTCGGTCTCGCGCAGGCCCGGACGATCACCGACTATCTGCGGCGCAAGTCGGAAAGCGCGATCCCCATGGCCGACGGCTTCGCGATCATGGCGGAGGTGATGAGCCTGATCACCGACGTCCGTACCGCAGGGCAGGCCGAGGACGTGGAGGGGCTTCGCGCCCTCCTGCCCAAGGCCGAGGCCCTGGCCGACGCCGTCCCCGAGGACCACCTCTTCCGCCACGTGGCCCTCACCACCCGCTCCATGGCCCGCCTCATGCTCGGCCGGTTCACCCTGGACAGGCAGCTGCTCCTGCGCGGTCTCGAGGACGTCGAGGCCGCCAGGACGGCCGCGGGGAACAGCAGCCTCCCGATCGGGGACCAGGAACTCGCGGCCGTGATCCCCGACCTCGCGGCCCTGCGTTCCTACCTCACCGACGACACGACGCACCTCCCGGACCGCGAGGTGCCCCCGCCCGACGCCCCCGCCGACCAGCTGCACTCCGCCGCGAACCGCCTCGGCATGCGCTACGGCCTCACCGGGGACCCGGCGGACCTCGAGGCCGGCATCGACACGCTGGAACGGCTCCGCGAGCACATCCGGCAGGGCCGGGCGCCGCGCGTCGCCGCCGCGTCCCTGTGGTCGCTCGCCGAGTCCTACCGCGCCCGCTGGCACCGGGAGCAGCGTGAGTCCGACGCGGACGCCGCCACCGACGCGGCGAACGAGGCCCTGGCCACCCTCGCCGCCGACGTGCTCCTCCAGCACGGCGCCGAACACCGCCTGACGACCGCACGCAACGGCGCCTCCCTCGGCGTACGGGCCGCCCTGTGGGCCGCCGCGCACGAGAGGGTGGACGACGCGGTCGCCGCCCTGGAGCTGGGCCGGGCGCTGGTGCTGCAGGCGGCGGCCACCTCCCGGGCCGTACCGGACCTGCTGGAGGAACGCGGACGCCCCGAACTGGCCGCCGCCTGGCGGGAGTCCGGCGCCACCGACAGCACCGAGCTGCCCGCCGAGCTGCCCAGCACCCTGCGCCGGCAGGCCCTGGAGGCCCTGGGTTACCGGGAGCGGGGAGGCCTGCTCAGCACCCCCACCCCACGCGAACTGGCGGACGGCGTGGGCGAGGCCGGCGCGGACGCGCTGATCTACCTGGTCCCCGGCAGCGACGGCGATGCCCCCGGCATGGTGCTGGCCATAGGCCCCGAGATCGGCATCGGGGTGGGCGCGCTGCCCGTGCTCTCCGAAGCGGCCGCCGGTCCTCTGGAGCGGTACCTGGACGCGGCCAATGCCCGCTCCAGCGACCCGAACCACGTCGACGTGCAGGCGGAACGGGCCTGGGAGGAGGCCCTGTCCGGCCTGTGCGACTGGGCGTACGAGGTGTTCGTCCATGTCCTCGCCGGGCTGGAGGAACACCTCCCGGGCGACGCGGCCGACCGCCGTACGCCCCGGGTCGTCCTGGTCCCCTGCGGCCGCCTCGGCATCGTCCCCTGGCACGCGGCCCGCTTCCCCGCGGGCGCCCCGTACGACCACCTCTGCCAGGCCCTGGTGATCAGCTACGCGTCCTCGGGCAGCCAGTTCCTGCGGACGATCCGACGCGCACCGCGCGATCCGGTCTCCGCCCCCGCCATGGTGGCCGACCCGAGCCTCGAGCTGACCTATGCCGAGCTGGAGGTCCTGGAACTGCGCAACGCCTTCTATCCGGGGGCGCGGCTGTACGGCGACTTCGCGTCCTTCCCGGAAGGCTCGGTACCGACCGGCACACCCGACCAGCTGCTGGCCCTGCTCGCCCAGGACCACTCGATGGTCCATCTGACCACGCACGGCATGGCGGGCGTACGACCGACGGAGTCGGCGCTGCACCTCGCGCACCCCGACGGCGGCGAGGGGGTCGGCCGGCTCACCGTGACCCGGCTCCTCGACCGGCCGCAGCCCGCCGAGCAGGAGGACGGCCCGTTGATCGTCCTGAGCGCCTGCGAGACCGACCTCAGCACCCGCGACCACGACGAGGCCCTGACCCTCACCACGGCGTTCGTCTCGGGTGGCGCACGCGATGTCGTGGGGTCGCGGTGGAAGGTCCGGGACAGCGCGTCGATGCTGCTGATGGCGGTTTTCCACCACCATCTGCGGGCCGGGCTCAGCCCCGTCGACGCGCTGCGGGCCGCGCAGTTGTGGATGCTCGACCCGGACCGGAAGGATCCGGGCTGTCTGAGCGAACAGCTGCGGCCGGACATCCGCCGCCCCGACCTCCAGCGTCCCTTCCTCTGGGCCGCGTTCATCCATCAGGGCCACCCCGGACGGGGGAAGGAGACCGTATGACCCGTATGACCCCTGGTGAGGGCAGCGGGACGAGGGTGCTCGGCCTCATCGACGAACACCTCGACAGCATCCGCGCCCAGCTGACCGACGAGCAGTACCAGCTCCTGCTCACCCGCCTGCGCGCGCTCGCCGACACTCCGCCGGACGACTCCAGGGCCGTACGCCGGGCCCTGCAGGCCGTGCGTCTCTGCCTGGTGGCGCTGCCGTACGGCCATCCGGTCCGGGAGGCACTGGACTCCGTCCGGTACGCCGGTACGGCGACCGCCGGCCGGCCGGTCGTGCTGCGGACGCGGCATCTGCTGGCCCGGCTCACGGCCGATCCGCCACCACCCCCCGACACCGCGGCCATCATCGCCGCCGTCGAGCGCAGACTGCTCTCGGCGCCCGCCCTCTCAGCCGCCGAGGTCCGCGCCCGGTACGGCGGTTCGGCGCCACCGCCCGAGCTGATCCGGCTCGCCGACCCCGACCTGGGCGACCGCTTTCCGGAGTTCCAGTTCCGGCCGGGGGACGGGGCGCCGTACGAGGTCGTCCTGGAGGTCAACCGGGTGCTGCTCGCCGACGCGGACCCGTGGGGAGCCGCCGACTGGTGGCTGAGCGGCAACGCGTGGCTGGGCGGGGGATCACCCTCCGCGCTCCTGGGTGTCCGGCCGGACCGCGACCTGGTGGGCGCGGCCGTCGCGTTGGTGGAGGGGGACTGATGCACGAGGCAACCGTGTCGCCCTCCGCGTTCCGCTTCCGGCCGCACTGGGAGGTGCTGCCGGCCGGTACCCAGCTGTGGCGGATGCACAAGTCCCAGTACGCGGCTGAGGAGTTCAAGCCGTTCGATCCGGACGACCGCGCGCCCGGCCGCTTCCACGGCACGGCGGAGGACCCGTACCCGTGTCTGTACGCGGCCACGGACCCGGAAACCGCGCTCGCCGAGACACTGCTGCGCTCGGTCCCCTTCGACCCGGAGACCGGTAAGCGGCTGGTCCTCTGGCGCCAGGTGCGGGGCAGGTCGCTGAACGGGGTGCGGACCCGGTGCGAGCTGAAACTGGTCTCGCTGTGCTCCGGAGCAGCCCTCGCCGCCGTCTGCCAGGACAACCGTCTGCTGGAGAACGAGGGGGAGGAGCACTACAGGAACACGCGGCGCTGGGCGCGGGAGATCCGGGCCCAGGCACCGGAAGCCGCGGGGATGATCTGGGATTCGAAACGCAACCCGTCGACGCGGGCGCTGGTGCTCTTCGGAGACCGCCTCGCGGACTGCGCGGGCGGACCACTCGAACCACTGCCGTACCGCAGCATCCCGGACCTCGGCTCCCCGGACGGCATCAAGGAGGTCAACCAGTTGCTGGAACCCCTCCGCTCGGCGATCAAGGAGCCGCTGCACCGGCCCTGAGCCCGGCACCCCGCCCGCCGCCCGCTTGTCCCCGTGTGACACGTGGTGTCATCGTTGGGGCATGCCACGGCCTTCCCTTGATCATGCGTCACTTCTCGCGGAGTTACAGGCGGTCCGGCGGGCGGGGCTACTGAGACTGCGCGGCCGCGAGCTGCCCGCCCTGGAGGCGGCCGCGGCCTCCCTGACCAGCGCGCGCACCCGCGAGGGCGCCGTGGAGGCGCTGCTGCGCCGCGCGGTGGAGCGGCTCGACGCGGGCACGCTGCGGACCGCCGCCGAGTACACCCTGGGCTTGGCCCAGGGCACCCGGGACTGGCCGCCGTCCTCCCGCCGGGCCCGCGCGGCCGAGGTGTACCGGGTGAGCGAGGAGCGCTTCCGCAAGCACCACGAGGTGATGGTGCTCGGGCAGGTGGCCGAGCACGTCGTGGAACTGGTGGAAGGCGGCGGCGACGAGCCGGGTGAGGGCGACTGGGCGAGCGGCACCCACCGGTCCGTGGACGTCGTGGCGGGCGACCGGACGGTACGCCTCACCCTCCACATCCACCCCGTCGACCTGCTGCGGGACGTGGATGTGGTGGTCTCCCCGGCCAACACCTACTTCGCGCTGCCCGAGCCGTACAAGTCCTCGGTACCCGCCTCGCTGCGCCGGGCGGCCTCCGTGCGCGGGGTGACCGGCGACCTGCTGGACGACCCGGTCCACGACGAGCTGCGCACGTGGGCGGCCCGGCACGGCACCGCGGGGCGCCCGGTGGTCCCGGGCACGGTGGCGGCGACCGGTTCGGGATCCATGGCCGAGTACGGCGTACGGCGGATCTACCACGCGGCGGTGGCCGTACCCCGGGCCGGCACCAACGACTACGACGTGCTGCCCGCCGACATCACCCGCGCCACAGCGCGCGCGTTCGCGGTGCTGGCCGAGGAGCACGACCGCTACGCCCCGCCACTGCGCTCGGTGTGCTTCCCGCTGCTCGGCTCCGGGCGCGGCGGGCTTCCGTACCGGGTGAGCGCGGCCGCCGTATGGAGCGCCGTCGAGGCGGAGCTGGCGCGCGGGGCGCGCTGGGACGTGCACTTCGTGGTGCACACCCCGGAGGCGGCCCGCGTGGTGGAGCGGCTCCCGGCCGGGCTCCGCCCGGGGCGCGACCGGTCGGCGCCCGGCCGGTCCGGTTGACTGGAGGGGCGGGTCGCTCAGGTGGGTGCCTGGGGGGAGCCTTCCCCCTGGGCGGCCCGCACCCCGGGAGCCTCTGATTCACCGGCGGAGTGTCAATTGCGGCAAGCAGAAGGCGAGTTTCCGCCGATGCCGCATACCGCGGCCGGATGAGCGTGCACGGCATCGAGTGCTGAGGGGCCGGGCGCCGCCCCGCGCGTTCCGCTCACACGCCGGCGCCGGCGCTCCGTCGCAGGGCGCGTCCGATGCGGCGTACCGCGGTGGTGGGTTCCAGCCCGCGTTCGACGCGCAGGAGGAAGCTGACCGGGGATGCGGCGAGTGCTTCGTCGCGCTGTCTCCGGGCTCCGCCGAGGATGCCCACGGCTGTCGCGCCGACGCCGGCCACGATGCCCGCCGCGCTGCCCGCCACGGTGCCGCCGACCGTGCCGATCAGTCCGCTCGCCAGGGCCGCCGAGGTGGGGGTGTCGAACGTGGTGCTGACGGAGGTGGTGATCGTCTGGAGGCCGACGCCCTTCATGGCCTCGCGCAGCTTCACCAGCTCGACTTCGAAGTCCCTGTGCACCGCCTGTCGCACGTACATGTCCAGTGCCTGCGCGCTGCGGATGCCGGCCAGTTCCTCGCGCAGGTCCGCCGCCGTCCGGGCGATGGCGTCCAGGTAGGCGAAGAACTCCGGCTCGTGCTTCCTGCGGAGTTCCACGATCTTCTCGACGGGCACCTCGGCGAGCCGGGCGGGGAGCACGCACCGCACCGACAGCACCCCGATCCGCCCCGCCAGGTCGCCGGTTCCGGCCGGGGCGGGGGCACCGCCCAGGAGGACCGCCGCCATCCGTTCGGCGTCCCAGGGGTCGACGGCCGTGTGGGCGGCCTCCTGGTCGGTGACGGGGAGGAAGGCGGTGCGGCCCGCGAGTTCGGCGGTCAGCGCGCACTTGTAGACCCAGGCGAGCGCCGGGTCCGTCCCCACCCACGCGTGGTGCGCGCCGTGGCTGACCGCGTTGCGCGTCCGCCGCACCGCCAGTCCGGTACCGAACAGGGTCTCCCTCAGCTCCGGTGACATCTCCTGCGGGTACAGGCCCGCCAACGGCCGGCCCCGGAGCGAGGAGAAGCGCGTGCGGTCGCCCGCGGGTGCCGGTGCGCCGGGCGGCGCGGGTTCGGCGTTCACCACGTCCACGGCGTCCGGGGCGCCGGCGCCGCGGACACCGAAGCGGCTCCGCAGCTCCTCACCGCGCTCGTCCACGAGGCGCAGCAGCTGCCGTGACGCCACCTCGACGGCCCCGGCGGGGTCGATGTCCCGGACGAAGCCGAGGTCGTCCCGCAGGACACGGACGTGGTCCGGGTCCGAGACGCGGAAGCCCTCGGGCACCACGCGGGCCATCTCCGGCAGGTACAGCGCGGCGGCTTTGATCCACGCCGGATCACGGAAGTGGACGTACGGGTAGTACAGGCCGGTGCGCTGCACGGACACGCTCCTTCGCGGAAGTCCCCGGGCCCTGTGGGCCGCCACCCGATGATGTCAGGAGGACCGGGTGCCGTCCGGCCGTGTTCCGTCCGCGATCGTCTCCGCGAGCTGTTCGGCCTCCAGCACGCTGCCCACCGGGCCGGCCGGGTTGACGTAGAGCGCGTGGCCGGGGGGCAGGCGGTCCAGGAGGGCCGGGACGGTGACGCGTTCGAAGGCGAAGCCGCCGACGCTGTCGAGGTGGGGCGAGGCGGTGAAGACCGGGACCACGAGCCCGCCGTCCTCCACCGCGGCGGTCACCAGGGATCCGTCCGGCAGGATCAGCACCGCCACCTCGGCGGTGGCCAGTGCGCGCAGGACGTCCTCGGCCGGTCCGTAACCGGTGACGGCGAGCTGGAGGGCCTTGTCGACGTCGTCGGTGGGCTCGGGCCAGCCGAGCGATTCCGGGGAGGGGCGGTACGCCTCGTTGTCCTCCCACTCCTCGATCTCGCCGGTCGCCCCCGTGCGCCAGCGGCCGACCACGACCCGGTCGGGCGGCACGCCCTCGCCGTCCCAGCCGGGGTCGACCATGCTGATCCAGTGGTCCGGCGCGAGCCGTGCGGCCTCGACGATGTCGTCGGGGGGCGTGGGCATCGCCGTCCCGCTCCGCTCACTCATCTCATTCACCCCTGTTCGCTTTCACCCGTGTTCACCGTCCCGAGGGGCGGCAGTCCGAGGATCTCCCGGAACCGGGCGGCGAGGCGCGCGACCGTCCGGGGGTCCGTCCCTTCCGCCGCCAGCAGCTCGGCGAGCCGGCGCACCGCGTCGCGGTACGCCTCCGCCGCGTACCGCCAGTCCGCGAGCACGGAGTCCGCATCGCCCGGCAGGAGCAGCCCGAGGGCCTTCTCCCACACCCGGGCGGCGTCCGTGTGCGCGGTCGTGTTCTCGAAGTCCGTGAAGGCCGCGTGCCAGATCCGGCGCGACACGGCGGCCGCGACGGCGTCGAGGGCGTCCGGCCACGGGCCGGGGCGGGCCAGCAGCAGCCGCACCTGGTCCAGCGGCGCCAGTCCGCTGCCCCGTACGCCTCCGCCGAGTTGCGCCTCGACGTCCATTCCGGGGGTGATCCCGACGCCCGCGTCCCTCAGTTCGGCCAGGGTGACGAGCTCGGTGCCGGTGAACCCCGGCGGGGTGCCGGGCAGGTCCTCCGCGCTCACCCGGCCGGCGATCCACCGGCGCCGGGCCTCCTCGGACGGCGGCGCCTGGAGCGGGGTGTCGTCGCCGGCCGTGATGACGTCGGGGGCGGGTCCGGAGGGTTGGGCCGGGGGTTCGGGCATGGGCGCGGACTCGGGCACGGGCACGGACTCGGGCACGGGCACGGACTCGGGCACCGGCGCGGGCGCGGGCGCGGACTCGGGCGCGGGCGCGGGCGGACGGGTCTGTGACCAGTGGGCTCCCGTGTCGTCCTGGGGTGAGGTCAGCACGAGGAGGCTCTCGTTCACCGCCGGTCGCCGGTCGAGGAGCCGGAGGGGCCGCGTCGGCAGCCACACCGTCCGGGCGGCCCCCGTCCGGGCGGCGATCGCCCCGGCCAGGTCGGCGTCCCCCGTGCCCGCTCCGACGGGGACGACCGTGACGTCCCGGTCCAGCCGCGCCAGGACGGGGTCGTGGGAGAGCAGTTCGGCGATCTCCTCGTAGGGCACCGGGCGGGTGGTGCCGTCCGGCCAGGGCATGTCGACCTGTCCCGGGGTGGTGCCGCTCATGTCCAGTACGTATCCGCCGGGGTGGTCGCTCTTCCCGGCGCCCTTGCGGTACCAGGGCGCCAGGGCGCCGCGGCTGTTGTTCAGGCCGCCGTCGGGGGAGATCACGTAGCGGTCCGCCCACACGCGGCTCGGGGCGGGCCTCCCCGTCCAGCTGCGGCCGGCCTTCGTCCCGTTCACGGAGGTGATGAGGGTGCGGTCGTCCAGCGCGCCGTGGCGTTCGAGGTCGTACGCGGCGAGCGCGGTGGGGTCGTAGGCGTCGCGGCCGAGGGCCGCCGCCGTGGCCGCCGTGCGGAGGAGGTCCGTCCGCAGGGACTCGTCCCGCGGGTCCTCGCCGGTGGGCAGGTGGAGCGCCTTCGTCGTCAGGGCGTCGGGGTCGGGGTGGTTCTCCACGCTCTCCACGGCCTTGACCGTGGCCCACAGCGCGTTCTGCCGGTCGGCCGCGGTGACCTGCGCCGACGGGCGCAGTCCCAGCACCTGGCGGGTCCATCCGTCCGGATCGTGTCGGCCGATCAGTGCGCGGGCCTGGTCCACGGAGGGCAGGGCGACGAAGCCGGACAGTGCGGAGCCGGGATCGGCGGACAGCCGCGCCGACGCGGCCTCCAGCATCGTCCGTACGTCGTCGGGGTGCGGCGGCGCGGGCCGGGTGCCGGGGGCGGTCGTCAGGCCGTGGTGCGCGCGGGTGACCCGGTCGAGCAGGTCGAGCGTCAGCTCGCCGTGCTCCCGCAGGGCCTCGTCCCCGCGGCGCATGACCTCCAGGGCGCCGATGCCCCGCAGCAGCCGGTGGTACGTGCCGGGCGGGACGTCCCTGTCGTCCTCCACGTCGACGCCGAACGTCATGCGCAGGGCGCGGACCAGGCGCAGTGCCGTGTCCCGGGCCATGGCCGGGGTGAAGTCCGCGGACACCTCCAGGCCGGCCCGCGCGGCCAGGGCGTCGAGCTCGTCCGGGGTCGGTTCGGGGCGCACCTTCACCATGTCCACCGGGGCGTTCGCCGGGGTGGTGGGGATGCCCTGGTCGTACAGCTTCCCGTTCACGTGGCGGCTCCAGTGCTCCCTGTCCGGGGAGTAGACGTCGCGCCGTGTCCTGTTGGAGACGTCCTGGGCCACCGAAGAGACGGCGAGCGGGTCGGGGACGAACGGAAGGCTCCGCTTCAGGGCGTCGGCGGTGTGTCCCTCGGGTCCGCTCCCCCAGCAGGACAAGAACACGATGGGGGTGTCCCGGTCCAGCCGGGTCACGCTGCGGCGCCGCCGGAGGTAGCCGCCGGTTTCCGTGCCCCGGACCGGAACGTTGTTCTGGAACATCCGCTCGACCATGAGGGTCTGCCCCGGCAGGCCGTGGACCACGAAGAAGTAGGGCTTGCGGCCCTTCCACGGCACCGGCCGGGGACTGCCGACCGGCTCGCCGGTGACCGGGTCGTAGGCGAACCACTCCGTCGAGCGGACCAGGTCCTGGAGCCACGGCTCGCGCCGGATCAGGTCCGAGCCGTTGACCACCGCGCGGCCGACGGGCCGGCCCTCGTCGGTGAGGGTGACCGACGTGACGTCCGCGTCCCGGAGGGTCTTCCCGTCGATCGTGCGCAGGACGGCCTCCCCGGGTTCCGGCCGTCCCTCGTCCGGCCCCAGGTCGCCGGGGTCACTGGCGATCCACTCGCCCAACGGCTCGCCCAACAGCTCGTCCGTCGCCCCGCCCGTCGACTCGTCGCCGAGGGCCCGGTCGTCGGTCACCTCGATGCGGTGCCGGCCGGTGTCGGGGTGCGGCTTCAGGGCGACCTCGCCGCTGTGCGACCACAGCGTCCGGTCCGTCCGGGCCGCGGCCACGCGGGGCAGGTCCAGCCCCATGGCGCCGGCGTTCGGCGAGACGAGCACCATCTCGGCGGTGTCCTCACGGCCCGCCAGTTCCCCGTCCTGCGCCAGCAGTTCGGCGAACTCCTCCGGCGACAGCCGCCACCGCCTGCCGCCGTCCGGCAGGGCCAGCCCGACCTTCGTGTGGTCGCCGTCCTTCGTCCCGATCACGTACGGGAGGGGAGCGCCGGGCCAGCGTGCCCACGGCGACGGCCGGGGGTCCCGGTCGCCGCCGTCCACCACGTCGTAGGAGGAGGGGTCCAGGTCCTGGGCGGGCCGGCCCGTCCAGTTGCGGCCCAGCGGGGTGCCGTCCGGTGCGGTCAGACGGGTGGCGTCGGACAGCAGGCCCTGCTTGCCGAGGTGGTAGGCGGTCAGTGCCTCCCGGCTGGTCGCCCGGCCGGCGGTCATCGCCTCGGCCGTCAGCTCGTACAGCCTGCGCACGCGGTGCGACAGGTCGTCGGCGTCGAAGCGCACCGGGGCGGGAGCGGAGGCCGTGGACTCACCGTCCGAGTCGCTGCCCGAGTCGTCGTCCGAGTCGCTGTCCGAGTCGGGGTCGTCCCCGGGGTTGTCGTCGAGGTGCAGGACCTTCCCGGCCAGCCGGTCCGGGCCGGTGAAGTAGTCCGCCCGGCCGAAGTCCTCAGGACTCAGTTCCGCCAGCCGGGCGACGGCCTCCGACAGGGGGGAGCGGTCGACCGTGACGACCGCCTGCCGCCGCGCCGCCCGCCCGGTGGCGCCGTCGACCGGGCCGACGGCGCCGATGTCCCGGCCGCCGCTCTCCGTGGTGACCGTGAAGTCCTCGGCCCGGACCGTGCCGCCGCGTACGTCCGCGACGTCGCGCACGGCCTGCTCGTTGAGCTCCAACTGACGCCGGATCTCGTCGAGGAGGAGGTCGCGCACGGCCTCCGCCCGCTGCCGGCCGACCGTCTCGGTGTGCTCGACGGCGTCACCGGCCAGTGCGAAGCGCGGGCCGTTGCCGTAGCCGGTGACCGTGATCGTGGGGAGCCGCAGACCCGCCCTGAGGTCCCGCAGGCCGGACAGCACGATCTGCTCGGCCAGCTCGGCGAGTCGCCGGCGCTGGTCCGGATCGTTGATGTCCCGGTGGCGGTACTCGAAGGCGGCCCGGAACCGGGAGGAGGGCGGCGCCGGGGCGGGCTCGGCGGGTCCGGCGTCGCCCGGCACCGCCACGCTCCCGGCCTCCTCGTGGTCGGCATCGAGGTCGGGGCCGGGGCCGGGGCCCGACAGCGACACCGTGTCCGTCGGGGCCGGCGGTGCGGCGGGGGCGGTGGGGTCCGCGGCGTCGGAGGGCCGCAGCCGGCCGGCGCGGGCGGCGTACAGCAGGTGTGCCAGGGAGCCGGCGGTCAGCGACCGGTCCCAGCCCTGCCGGGCGGCGTACTGGCCGACGATGTGCCGGAGCCCGCCCCAGGTGAGCAGGCCGGGTTCGGTGTTGCCGGCCGCCTGGAACCGCAGCCCCTCGAGGGCGCCGAAGCCCTCGATCAGCTCGTGGAACTCCGCCTCGCGGGCCGGGTCGGAGTCGATGCGCACGCCGTGGGTCTGGCGCAGGGCCCGCACCCAGTGCCGGGCACGGTCGGCGCGGTCCGGCAGCCGTTCGGGCAGTCCGCCCAGGTCGGCGAGCGCGTCGAGGGCGACGGTCCGGGGCTCGGGAAGGAACTCCTCGATGTGGCCCACGGGGTTGTCGGGGTCGTCGTCCACGACCAGGCGCGGCGGCAGGACGCCCTCGGCCTCGCTCGGCGAGATCTGCCGGTCCACGGTGAAGGTGGTGCGGCGGGTCTCGTTGGCGACGTACTGGGCGGAGGAGGGATGGGCGAGCAGGTCCTGATCGGCGCGCGTCATGGACATCTCGCAGATCAGCAACCACACCGGCTGCTCGGGAGGCAGCGCCTGCAGGCTCCTGCGCCGCGCCAGCATCCGGCCCAGCTGCCGGGGGTGGACCGCCTGGTTGGCGCGGGTGCTGCGGCGGGGCACGGTCGTGCGTCCGCTGTCGCCGTGGCCGACGAAGATGTAGGCGTCGGCCAGGCCCCGCGGCAGGGGCAGCAGGCCGCCCTGCCGCGCCGCGTACACCCCCGGCAGCCCCTCCACTTCGTTGGTGTAGTGGTGGATGGCGGACACCACCCGCAGGGCCTCCTCCCGCATCGCCATGTCGTGCGCGTTGAGGAACGCCCGCCCGGTCAGCGTCTGCCCGTCGACCGTGACCAGCGGGTAGGAGTGGACGTCGGCGTCGGGGAAGACGGTGCCGTTCGTGGCCCTGATGGTGGCCGACGGGTCCGCCGGGACCAGCCCCGGGTCGGCTGGGATCCAGGTCCCCACCGGATCGCTCCCGGAGGCCGGCGCGGCCAGGACCGGGACCCGGCGGCCGTCCGGAGCTTTTTCGAGCCGCAGGTCGCCGTAGGTGAACCAGACGCGGGCGCCGGTGCGGTCGGCGATCACCCGTGCGAGGGCCTCGTTGCGGCCGTCCTCCTCCCCGATCAGGAGCACCACGGGCTCATCCGGCCGCCGCTCGGGGTCGTGCAGCACCAGTTCGGCGAACTCCTCGTCCGACACCGGTCGTCCGCCCGCCAGCACCGCTCCCTCGGCGTCCCGTTCGGCCACCACCGTGTGGGCGGCGGGTCCCCAGGGCGCGGGGTGGACGCCCCGGGGATCGGCGACCATGGTCGTGTGCAGCTGGACGCCGGAACGTCCGGTCCAGTTCCTGCCGTGCGGCGTGCCGTCGTCCCCGGTGAGCACGGACTGCTCCGGGTGACCCTGCCGGGTCAGCCCGTAGGCGGCGATGGCGGCCAGGCTGCCGCTCCGGCCCCGGCGGTGGGCACTGCTCACGAGGGTGAGGGCGTCGTAGTGCCGGGCGGCGTCCACCGGTTCGTCCGGCGCCAGGTGCAGCAGCATCCGGGTGATGCCGTCGAGGTCCAGGGCGGCGCCGAAGCGGGGGTGCCCGGCGCGCGCCGCCTCGATCACGCGCAGGGAGTTGAAGAGCCCGTTGCGCAGTTCCTGCGGGAGCGGCTGGGAGCCGAAGGTGGCGTCGACGAGTGCCCACAGTTCCTGGAGACGCTGCTGGACCGCGCTGTCGGTGGGCGGCGGTGCGGCGGCGGACCCCACCGCCGGCAGCGGAGTGGGGTGCGGCAGCGGCAGCGGGGCGGGCGTGTGTGGCTGCGGCGCGTGCGCGCCGGTGGTGCCGTCCCACAGGGCGCGCACGGCCACGTAGGAGTCACTGCCGTCGTCCGGGCCGCCCTCGGCGACGTCCCACAGGGCACGGGCGCGGGCCAGCGCCTCGTTCTCGGTGTCGGTGGCCTCGACGGGGTTGACGTCCGCGGGGCGCGTCCCGCGGGGTCGGGCCGGTTCGACGCTGCGCGGATGGCGGGGCTCCGGCCGGGGGCCCTCGCCGTACAGCCGGCGCAGCAGGGGGTACAGGGCGGGCTGGTGGGTGCGCACCCACTCCGGTCCCGCGTTGTTGCGGGGCAGCCCGGTGTAGGGGTCGGTGCCGCCGTTGGCCATGAGGTAGACGTTGCTCAGCTGGGCGAAGAACTCGAGTTCGTCACGGCTGCTGTAGTTGGGGGCGCTGCGGCGGCCGTCGGCGTCGTAGCCGTGGAGGGGGCCGTCGGGCCAGTTGCCCGCCTCGCCGGCCCGTGTGGTGGTGCGGAAGGTGTTGGTGATGCGCTGCCGGTCGACGGGGCCCAGACCGTGCAGGTGGATGGTGTGGGCGAACTCGTGCAGGGTGGTCGAGTAGCCGTCGGGATATGCGGACTTGCCGGTGCCGACGGTGGTGCGCTCGCCGAGCAGGTTCTCCTCGGTGACGGCCGCGGTGCGCGTGCCGACTCCGCGGACGTCGTCCCAGGGGCGGCCGTCGCCGGTGACGGCGCCCCGCAGGAAGCGGAAGGCGTCCAGGGAGGTCAGGGCCTCACCCCTGGGCACCACCAGGACCCGCGAACCGCCCTTGAGCAACCGGGCCGCGACGTCGGGGTCCCGCAGCATCCGGGCGATCTGGGCACGGGCCCGGTCACCGGCGGAGACGGGTTGCTCGACCCCGTCGGGCACCTGCGTCATGAGGCGCGCCGCGATCGAGGCGAACTCGGCCGGGGTGATCCCGGTCGGGGTGACCCCGACCGGGGTCACCCTGGCGCGCAGGGCGTCCACGAGCGCGGGGTCGGAGGCCAGCCGTTCGCGGTGCGCGGGCGGCAGTGACGCCAGCGCCGCGTCACGGTCGGCGGCGGACAGGCCGGGCAGCCGCGCGGCGAGTGCCCGGACCGGGTCCGCGGTCACCTCCGGGAGGAGCCGCAGCCCGTCGGCGAGCGCGGTCAGTTCGGCGTGCAGCGCGGGCAGGTCGGCGTCGGTGACGCCGAGGGCGCGCCAGGTCTCCTCGTGGCGGGCGAGGGCGTCGGGGTCCAGGGCGGCGGAGTCGAGCAGTTCGCTGAGCCGTACGGCGAGGGAGTCGGCGGCGCCGGCGGGCCGCGCGGCACGGTAGGCGTCCTCGCGCGCGAGGGCCGGCGCAACCGTACGAGGGCCGTCCGCGGGGGTGCGGTGCAGTGCCCACAGCAGGTCGAGGAGGTCGCGTCCGCGCAGCTCCGGATCGGTCCCGGTGGCCAGGGCGAGGGCGGCGTCGGCCAGGGAGTCCTCGGGCTGCGGCACGGTGAAGCCGTCGACCACGACCGTGCCGGGGGCCGGCCGGTCCACCGCCGTGACCGTGATGTCGACGCCGTCCACCGACAGGCCGAGCACCCGGCCGCCGCCCGTGCCGGGCCGGAGCCGCACCGACGCCCCGGGCAGTTCCCGCTCCAGCGCCGCACGGATCCCGGCGGCGGGCGGCAGGGTGGCCGCGGAAAGCTGGAACTCCACCGCCCCCAGTGGCCGGGACTGGCCGAACTGCACCCGGCCGCGGGCGGCTCCGGCCAGCACCACCGGGTGGCCGAGGCCGTGCAGCACGGCGCCGGCCCGGCGGGCGACGTCCAGTTTGCCGGTGTCGTCGCCGGACGGCGTGGCCGCACCGGCCCCCCGCGAGGGGCCCTGGCCACCGCGGCCGGCCGGGGTGGCGGTGGGGGCCGACGGCGGAGGCGGGGGCGCGGGCTTCGGCGGAGGCGCGGGGACGGCCGCGGCGGTCTTCACCTGATCGGTGCGGACGACGACGCCCAGCCGGTCGCTGAACAGGGCCGCCACGTTGGTCAGCCAGTCGGCGGCCTCCGCGGCGTCCAGACCCGGACGCACCGACTCGCTCATGTAGCGGCCCGACTTGTCGTTCACCACCCAGGAGCGCAGCTTCTCACTCCAGCGGAACTCGCCGGACACCCGGCTGCGGCCCGGCAACGTCCGGCCGGTGCCCTCCCCGTCGTCGACGAAGCCGGCGGCGATGCCGGTGTGGCCCAGCCCGTCCAGCGTCCCGCGCAGCGCCTCCGCCGTCAGGTCGGGGTCCTTCTCCCGCATCCCCGCCAGCAGCGCGTCGAACTGCTCGGGCGTGACGATCCCGCTCAGGTCCTCCGTGCCGAGGATCACCCGCCCGTCATCGGTGACCGTGTACAGCCATACGGCGTCGCGGTTGCCGGTGATCAGCAGGTCCGGGTCGACCTCGTCCAACGGCACCCACAGGGGGTTGAGCCGTACGTCGCCGTCCTGGTCGCGTTCCTCGTCCTTGACGCGCTTCGGGAGGACCGGGTCGCCGAACCGGTCGCGGGCTGCGGCGTCGCTGCCGTCGTAGTGGTCGACGCCGTTGTAGTAGACCTCCGTCTGCCGCGTGGCGTTGTCGGGCCCGGCCTCACCGACCCGCCGGGCGCCCGACGGGAGCGACCGCACCACATCGACCCGCAGGTCGAACGCGTGCGCGAGGAGGGGCAGGAAGACCTCCCCCGCCGGTGTCCCCCAGCGGCGTTCCCAGTTGACGACGGCGTCCACGAGCCTAGGCAGCTCCGTGTCGTCCAGCGGCGCGGTGCTCTGCGTGTAGGCGGTGCTGAGCAGACGGCCCAGTGCCGTGTCGTCGAGGTCTCGGGGCGTCGGCAGCAGGCCGTGCCGCTCGAGGTACTCGAACATCCGGCGCGGGCCCAGGTCCTCGGCCTCCGCCTCCACGGCGGCCCGGACGTCCTGCGGGGAGACGGCCGGATCGGCGGGCTGCGACGCCGTGCGGGCGTCGACGTACCGCCTGAGCAGATCGGCGGGGTCGAGGGCCTCGGGAACGGTGACGCGCCGGACGCCGTGGTGGTCGAGGAGGGAGAGCATCCCGGCCCGGTCCGTTCCCCGGACGCGGGCGGCGAACGCGTCGGCGACCGTCTGCCGGAACTGGCCGACGATCTGCGGATGCAGCCGCCCCGCGCTGCGGGCCACGTGGTCCTCCACATGGGACCGCATCGCCCGGAGCACGGTCCGCGACGGCCCGGTCGTGACGCCGGTCGCGGCCTGACGGCGCAGGTCGTCGCGGACCGTGTCGGGGTCCCCCAGCCAGTCGTACGCGGCGCGGTCGGTGGCGGCGAGGCCGGGCAGACGGCTGCGGATGTGCACGGGGTCGCCAGCCATGAAGGAGTACAGGAGGCACTCCCCCGTGCCGGGCACCGGCACCCGGCGGCCCCTCGCCCGACCGCTGTCGCTCTCCGGCTCGGATCCCTTCTTGCCGTCCCCTTGGGACGGGTCCGGCTCCGGCTCCGGAGCAGGCAGCTTCGGCTCCGGAACAGACGGCTTCAGCTCCGGCTCCGGAACAGGGTTGGTCGGCACGGCCAGTTGGTAGTGGCGGTCGTCGAGGCTCAGGACCACGTGCGCGCCGGAGTGGGCGGAGGTGCCGACGAGTGCCTGGAGGTCGCCGGCCCCCGCCGGGTCCCCGGGCGTGAAGTCCTGGAAGCCGCCGTCGCTCCCGACCACCGTGACGCGCACGCCGAAGGTCCGTGCGGCGAGCAGCGGGAGCAGGTCGGACGCGGCGTGGTTCCAGCCGGCCTCGGACGGGGCGTCGCCCCGGCGGAGGAGCTGGGTGATCGCCAGTTCGGCCCGTACCCCGGGGGGCAGATCCGCGGCGTGCGGGATCAGACCGCCGAGGCCGTCGAACTCGCGGCGTTCGGGGGTGTCCGTTCCGAGGTCCAGGCCCGCCGCGGCGATCTCCTCCGCGCTGAAGGCGTCGGTGTGGTCGGGGGCGACGGCGGCCAGCAGGTCCTCGTCGGCGTGGTCGGTGAGCCAGGTGGCCATCCTCCTGCGCAGGTCGGACATCGCCCGTGGATCGGCGGGGTCGATGCCCTGCGCGGCCAGCAGTCCCGGGGCGGCGCGTTCGAGGCCGAGGGCGAGCGCGCGGAAGAAGGCGTCACCGTCCCTCGGCACGTCCTGGAGCGTGTACGTCTCGCCGGCGGGTGACGTGAGGACGGTGTCCGGTGCCGTACCGGTCCTGGTGTAGCGGGGCGGGGCCGGGGGCTTGGCCACGGGTTCCCTGGGCGGAGCCTGATAGGTCACCGCGGGCGGCTCGGCGAGACCGTCCAGCTCCTCCCGGCCCTCCGCGGTGGCCGCGAGCCGGTGCCAGCGGGTGAGCTGGTCCGCGCCGGCCCGTACCCGGTGGTACTCCGCCGCGGCCTTCTCCGCCGTGTCCCTGAGCGCGTCCAGCTCGGCGCGCCGGGTGTCGAAGGCGTCGCGTGCCGCGTCCCGGCGGGCGGTGGCCTCGTCGAGGGCCCGGCCGGGCGCCCTCGCGGACAGCAGGGCCGCGTCGAGCCGCGCGTCGGCCGACGCCTTCCCGGTGCGCGCGGTCTCCAGCCGCAGGTCGGCCGCCTTCCGCAGTTTCCCGGCGGCCTCTTCCGCGTCGGCCAGGCGGGCCAGTGCGGCGTCCTCCTCCTCCCGCAGGACCTCCGCCCAGCCGTCGTGCTCGGGTGCGGCACCGTACGCGTTCTCGGCGAACGCGTCGACTTCGGCCTGCGCGGCGGCCACGGACCTGTCCGCGAACTCGTGGTCGCGGCGCGCGTCGCTCTCGGCCTGCCGCAGCGCGGTGTCCGCGGCGTCGACGTCGGCCCGGGCCAGGTCGACCGGGCGCGCGGCCGCGCGGGCGACCCCGGCGGCCTTGTCGAGGGCGGCCTGCGCGGCGTCGAGGTCCGCGCGCAGCCCGCCGGAGGCGCGCCGCTTCTTCCAGTAGGCCTTGTCCGCGTCGACCCACGCCTTGCTGGCCTTCTCGACCGCGTCCCACGCCTTCGAGACGCGCTCGGGGAAGTTCGTGTCGGTGATGATCCGCAGGTCGCGGGCGACGTCCTCTCGGATCCAGGTGACGACGTACGCCTCGGACCTCATCGCCTGCGGACCCGATCTGGCCTTGGCGAGGGTCCCGCCCCGGACCCGGTTCGCGAGCTTCGAGTCCAGGATGTTGCGGTGCACGTCGCCGACGCCGATCCAGGTGGCCGGTACGGCGAAGAGGAAGGACCGGCCTGTCGCGGGCTTGAGGTTGCGCGAGGTCAGGTGGTCGTCCCCGACCGGCATGCCGTCACCGTCGAGGTCGTTGGGGCCGGGCCCGAAGGCTCCGATCTGGTTGAGTCCGGCGTTGGGAGAGTCGTACAGGAAGCCGCCGCCGAAGCTCGAGGCCTGGCCGTGCTCGACGGACGACGAGGTGCCGGTGTTGTCCCCGTACCGTCTGAGCACCTCCAGCTTCTTGCCGTCGGCGACCGTCAGCAGCCGCGCGCGGCTGAAGTCGGGTGCCGAGCGCAGCGTCAGCTGTCCGGTGTCGGTGCCCAGGAGGGACTTCTCGGTCAGCCCCGCCACCTGGTAGCCGCCCGGTTCGGTGGTGCGCGGGAAGAACGCCGTGACCGCCGTGGAGCTGGTGCCGTCCTCCAGTGCCTGCGCCGAGCCGGTGCCGAGGCGGGTCAGTCCGGTCTGCCTGGTCCTGCGGAGCAGTGCGGTGAGTGCGGTGGCGTCGGGACCGTCCGCGGCCTCCAGGGTCTGGAGGGGGAAGCCGACGTCGTACGCCTTCGTGAGGAGGAGCTCACCGGCCGTGCGGATGTTCTCGACGCCGATGATCCCGCGGGGGTGCATGCCGTTCTCGGGGAAGGTGAACGGCCGTACGACACCGTCCCCGTCCCGGACCGTCAGTTCCTCCACCGCCCTGGAGAGGGGTATCGGCCGGGGCGGACCGGCCAGGGCGGGGTCGGCCGCCGGGTCGGGAGCGGGCAGCAGCCGGCCGGTCCCCTCGTCCTCCCCCGACCGCACCGGTTCCATCAGGCTGAGCGGCACGTGCTCGCGCAGCTCACCGACGTCGCCCTCCTCGACGATCCGCAGCCGGCCCCGGAAGCGGCCGAGGGCCGTGGACTTCGCCTCCGCCGGCTCCGGGCCGGCCGGCGCGCCGGTGTTCGGGGTGTCGTCGGCCTCCAGGGTGATCCGCATCCGGTACGGGGTGACGACCTCCGCGTGCGGTTCGGTGGACGCCGCCCGGTAGATCGTGACGGTGGTGACCGTGTGACTGGAGGAGACCGTCTTCCGGTTCGAGCCGCCCTCGGTGTACGTGGGCCCGGCGGCCGGGACCTGCGTGTTGCCGGTGTACACCAGCTGGCTGGTCAGCAGGCCCAGGTCCGCCCCGGAGGAGGCCTCCGAGTTCTCCTGGGCGGTCTCGATGGCCCGCCGGTTCTCCTCCAGCTCCGCGCTGTGGTCGAGTCCTTCGAACACCGGCGTCCCGGGGATCAGCTCGACGCGCGCCCGCACCTGCCGGCTGCCGATCCGGATGCTGTCCCAGCCCCAGCCGCTGGCCTTGACCAGCGTCGACGGGGCGGTGGTCGTCATCTCCCCCTTCAGCGCCCGCGTGGCGCGGGCCGTCACCAGCTGCCGGATCCGCTCCCGGCTCTCGTCGTCGAGCCCCAGTCTCCCGATCCGCCTGTCGAACGCGAGCAGTACGTCGGTGGGGTCCAGCGGGCTTACCGCGTACGTGCCGAAGGCGGCGCCGCGCATCCAGGGCTGCGGCGTCCAGACCCGGCTCGTGTAGCGGGGGACGTCGCCCATCCCGTCGTCGATCAGCCCCATCCGGTGGGCGCTCTTCTCCGGCAGGTGCCCCAGCAGTCCGCCCCGGCTGGTCAGCTCGGTCCCCGCCGCTCCGGCGAGGAGGCTCGGCACGAAGGTCCTGGCCGCCGCGGCCGTTCCGATCCGGCCCGTGCCCAGCCGGCTGGTGAACAGCGCGAACCAGTGCTGCACGTCGCCGGCCACCAGCACCTGGTGGGTGAAGCCCTTGCGGTTCATGTCCGCGACGACCGTGCGTACGACGCTGCGGCTGCGCGTGTGGGACGTCGACACGGGGTTGGCGACGATGCCGTACGCGCTCATGAGTCCGTGTCCGGGATTCCGGGCGGCGGAGTAGACCAGCTGGCCGCCGAAGACGAAGCTGGTGCTGTTGCTGACCTTGCCGGCCGCCTGCCGGGTGCCGCCGAGCATCATCTCGGTGTCCATGGACATCGACGGGGTGAGGGCCCGCAGGTTCCCGGCCGCCGTGGCGTACCGGAAGGTTCCCCACAGCTCGCCGTAGGGCCCCTTGCCCAGCAGGCCGGTGCCCACCAGGCCCAGCGGCCCCGAGCTCTGGTCGAAGCCCGACGCCAGGGACTGGGGGGTGAAGGAGCGGACGATCGCGTCCCGGGTGGCGGCGCCCTCCTTCACCAGCTGCCAGGCGTCGCCCGACGCCGCCCCCAGGACCCGGTCCACCTCCGCGAGGAGGACGGGTGACACCACCATGTTCACGATGACGAACGGGTGCTGCCGGAAGTCCTTGAACTGCTCCGTCCCGCGGTCGGCGAGCCGTCCCGCGGGCCGGCCCGCACCGGGGTCCGCGGGCAGCACGAGGTCGCCCCTGGCCAGGGCGAGGGCCCGCTCGGTGGTCATGTGCGCGGGTGCGGGCTCGTCGGACAGATAGGGGTTGAGCGCCCCGTCCGCGTGCGGGTCCGCGTCGGGGGTGTGCTGTACGGGGACGCCGATGAGCACCTGCCCGGTCCTCGGGCCGCCGCCCCGCAGGTGGCCTAGCGGCGTCCGGCCGAAGAGCACGTTGACCGGCTCGTCCAGGACCAGCAGACCCGGCAGCCCGAGTCCGAGACCGCGGATCAGGCCGCGGGGCCGCCAGTAGCCGCTCATGGCCGCGGTGAGGGACAGGTCGTAGCGGTACAGGTGGGTGGGCTGGTTGCTCACCGACATCGGCTCGTTGGTGACGGTCGAGCCGAAGCCCGTCTCCGTCTCCCACTGCCAGCCCCCGCGCAGGCCCAGGGTCAGCCCGAGCGTGTTCCGGGGCAGGCCCGCGAGGTCGTCGACGGTGTTGTCACGGCCCGAGAACGTGCCCTCGAAGCCCAGCTCCAGGCTGCGTTTCGCACTTGTCTGGCCGTCGATCCGGTCGACGCCCTGGGCGCTGAAGCGCATGCCCTCGCTGTCGTCCCTGCCCTCGTACCGCCGCCCGGTCAGCGTCCCGTGCACCCGGACGGTGTAGTAGGTCTGCCCGACGGAGTCGGGGTCGGTGAGTCTGATCGGCAGGCCGACCGTGGTCAGCCCCTCCAGGGTCGCGGCGACGTTCTGCTGGGACAGCACGCCGAGGACCTGCAGGGTGTTCTGGAGCGCGATCCGGTACTTGACGGGATCGGTCCACCGGGGTGGCACGGGCAGGCTCCGGACCGCCCGGAACACCCGGTCGGGATCGCGCTTGAGCAGCTCGCCCAGGCCGGCGCGCCAGCCCTTCGGCAGGTTCGGCGGCAGCAGCTGGTCGAGGGGCACCACCATGCCTTGGCGCAGGTGGGAGATGGCGTCGACCACGTCGTCGGCGAACGCGTCCAGCAGGGTGCGGCCGATGCCGTCCGCCGCGTCCGGGGTGACGCGGGTACGCCGGCCGTCGTCGAAGGCGAACTCCTTCACCCGGTGCATGCCCAGGGTGCGCGGCCGGTCCACGGTCAGGTAGGCGGGCGCGAACGGCGGGGCGACGCCGTTGCGCAGGGCGAGTGTGGTCCCGTCGTCCCATCCGGCCAGCCGCCGTGCCTCGGAGCTGGTCATCCGGTCCAGGCTCCAGGTGAGGAAGCGCGTCGGCGGCCCGTCGTCTCCGGACCGGCGCACCCGCACCGACTTCACGACCAGGTAGAGGGCGGTCCTGGGGCCCTTCACCTGGCCGGCCGACTTGAGGGTGCCGGCCCCGCCGAGTCCGGCCGACCAGGTCTTCGCGAACGAGGCCTGGAGGGTCGGTCCGAGCTGGAGCCGCAGGTCGAAGGGGGCCGTGCCGGGGTCGTGGAAGTTGAAGGCGGGTCCGGCCACGGCCTGCAGCAGCAGGCTCCTGCCGTGGGCCCGGCTCCGCTCGCTGCGGACCGTCGAGGTGTTGATGTCCCGCATCTCGGCCTGGTCGGTCTCCCCGACGAGCACCGCCGAGAGCGGAATCAGCTCCTCCACCGCGAAGGCGCCCAGCGGTGACTTCTTCTTGTCGTCGGCGAACAGCTGCGGGGTGGTGACGCGGCCGCGCGCCATCGTGCCGCCGTGCCGCTGGAAGCTGTCGCCGGAGAAGAAGCTGTCCAGCTCGTTGTAGGCCGAGCTGCCGGGCAGGGCTCCGATCCGGGCGGCCGCCCAGTCGCGGATCGCGGCGACCGGGCCGAAGCCCTCGATGCGGACGAAGCGGTACTGGGAGTCACGGTCCAGGGTCATCGTCCGGGGGATGCGGCCCGGCTCCGGGATCTTCGTCACGCTGTCGGGCAGGCGCACGCGCAGGCCGCCCCGGATGCCGAAGGCGAACCGGGCGGGCGCGGCCGGTTCGGTGTCGCTGCCGGTTCCCGTGATGTCCCGTCCGGCGGCGTCGGTGACGCTCATCTCGTAGTGGATGTCGTCCAGGTACGCCCGCGACTTGTCCAGCGTGCGGGTCTCCATCTGGTTCATGCGCTGGTCGGTCAGGGTGTAGCCGACCTTGTCGATGAAGCCGAACCGCACGGCGAGCCGGCCGAAGCCGCCGAACGCCGCGCTGCCCGCCGGGCCGATCGGTCCGCCGAGACCGTACTGGGAGTTGGCCTGCATGTTCTTGGTCAGTCCGAAGGCCGCGGCCGCCCGGTGCATGCTGTCGATCTTCGTCGAGTCGCCGACGCCGTCGTCGAACGGGGTCCAGTTGCCGTAGTGCCGCGCCCTGACCCACAGGACGCGCTCCTTTCCGTCCGCGGTGACGTACGGGAAGGGGCGCCCCTTGCCGTCCGCCAGCGTCTTCGGCTTGTCCCGGAGCGTCTGCCGGACGGCGTCCAGCAGTGGTGCGCCGTCCGCGGGCCGGGCCTCCGGCCGGCTCCCCAGTTCGCGGCCGATGGCGTCCAGGGCCTGTTCGTAGCCCCGCAGGACGACCGTGCTCTGACCGAACGTGCTCGGATTGGCGAGGAGTTGTTCGAGCTCGGCGGCGGTCAGGCCGGACGGCAGCAGCGACCGGAGGTCGTCGACGTACGCGGGCATCCGCCTGCCGTCCTCGAACCGGGCCGGGGTGCGGCGTACCGGCGGGGGCGTCATGGCGGGGTCGAGGCGCGGGGCGTTCGGGGACGGCGGGTCCGGGGGCGGACCGGAAGGGGCCACGGTTCCGCTCCCGGCCGTGGCCGTGGTGGGTGACAGGCCGGTGTCCGCCGGGGACGCGGAGGCCGGCCGGACGTCCGACCAGTCGTCGGCCTTCTGACGCCGGCCGTCCGCCATGGGCAACAGGGAGAGGACGTACGGTCTCGACGGATCCCTCTGTGGGAGCAGGCCGGTGGGCCCGGGTGAGGTCCACACGCCGCGGCCGGTCCTGGCACCGACGAGGGTCCGCCGGTCGGTGACCCGCGGGTCCGTCGGGGTCGTGGAGGCCAGGACGATGTCGGCCGTGCGCGGGAAGTCGTTCAGCGCCGGGTCCACCGCGAGCAGTTCGGCGATCTCCTCGTAGGGGACCTCGACGCGGAATCCGCCGGGCAGGGTCATGGTGAGGTGGTCCGGCCCGGCCTCGCCCCGCACCAGGAACGGGGCGGGCTTGGTGGTGTCGGTGGTCCACGGCATCCTCGCCTGGCGCAGCGGACGGTGGCCGCCGTCCGGTGTCGCCGCCATGACGAGGGCGGCGCCCACGTCCACCGCCGCACCCGGCGGGTCCGGCGTCCAGCTCCGGCCGGCCGGGGCGCCCGAGTCGTCGAGCAGCAGGGTGTCCGGCGCGAGGGCGCCCAGGGACTCCAGGTGGAACGCGCCCAGCGCGACCGGGTCGTCCACGTCGATGCCGACGGCCGCCGCCTGGGCGACCAGGTCCAGGAGGTCGGGCAGCCGGGACGCGTCGGGCCGGCCCAGGTGCAGCACCCTGCCGGTGAGGGCGACCGGGTCGGGTGTCCGGCTCTCCCACTCCAGGGCCTTCACGGTCGCCCAGAACAGCCGGGCCCGCTCGGGTGCCCCGACGACCGTCCGGTCCGGGTCCAGCCCCAGGAACCGGGCGGCCTCGTCGTTCACCTCCTCGTCCGTGAGACCGTCCAGTCCTTCGGCCACGGTGGTCACGTGCGGCAGGGTCACGAAGTCGGTGAGCACCGCGCCGGGGTCCCGGCGCACGGCGTCGGCGGCCCTGGCCAGCAGGTCCCGGTAGGCGTCGGGCCCCAACGCGCCGTCCGGGTCGCCGTGCTCCGTCGCCCGGATCTCGCGGGCCGCGCGCTCGAACAGGTCCAGGCTGAACGGAATGACGTCGCGCAGCACCGGGTCGGCGGCGCGCATGGACTCCAGCGCACCGATGCCCGCGAGGAGTTCGCCGTAGCCGCTGTCGTCCTCGATCGCCGCCCCGAACGTCTGCCGCAACGCGCGCACCAGCCGCATCGTCCGCTCACGGACCTCCTCCGAAGCCGGTCCCACCGGGTCGGGGTGCAGGCCCGCCGCGCGGGCGCGGTCGTCGAGCGCGGCGTCACCGGGCTCCGGCCGGTGCTCCACCCACTTCCCGCGCCGGCCCCGCGAATCCGTGAGGATGTAGTGGGCGACCCGGCCGTCCTTCTCGAACTTGAAGCCGATCTCCTGGGTGGCGCCGTAGACGGTCAGGCCGGTCTCGCTGGCGACGTGCTGGCTCTGGCTGACGTCGGCCAGCGGGTCGGGGACGAACGTGTCCGTGACCAGCTTGCGCATGCGGTTGATGCTCGGCGGTGTCGCGGCGAAGCAGTCCTGCATCACGATGGCGTGGTCCTTGGGGAGCCGCGCCACGCTCGGACGGCGCCTGAGCATGCCGCCCACCGCCCGGTCCCGCTTCTGGTGGCGGGGGTTCGCCCGGGTCGGCAGCGCCGTCTCGCCGGGGTAGCCGTGGCCGGCGAAGACGTACACCGGCTTGCCGGCGAACGGGACCGGCTCGTCGTCCTTGACCCAGGTCCCGTCCTGCCGGTTGATGTGGTAGAGCTCGGTCGCCGTCGCCGCGTGCCGGATCCCCGGCAGCAGCCGCACGCGTTCGCCGTCCTGGAACACGGCCCTGCCGATCGGCCCCTGGTCGGTGACGATGGTGTGGGACTGCAGGTCCTGTTCCCAGAAGGGGGCGCGGGCGGACTCCGCGGGGTCGGGCAGCAGGCCGGGGGAGCTGCGGATCCAGTCGGTGCGGTCACTGCCCCCGCCGCTCCGCAGGGGCACGACGTACGGGTGGGAGGCGCTTCCGTCCGGCCCTTCGGCGACGTCCACGACCCCGTTGGCCGCCCAGACGTCCCTGCCGATCCGGTCCGCCGCCCGCCGCGGCAGCTCCAAGCCGCCCCCGCCGGCGTCGGAGACGAGCAGCAGCACCGGCACGTCCGCCGGGAGTCCGCTCAGCTCGGCGTCCAGGGCGAGCAGTTCGGCGAACACGTCGAGGGGCACCTCGCGCGGGGCGCCGTCGTGGCCACGGACGACGACCTGGTCACGGTCGCCGTCCGCCCGTACGACGTAGGGGTCCGGACCGCCGGGCCGGTGCCAGGGCGCGGGCCCCACCTCGTCGCGTGACAGGCTGCCGTCGGCCCGGGGCCCGGTCCTTCCGGTACGGGTGAGGTCCAGGTCGTCGAGCCCGTCCTTGCCCCGGGTCCAGTCGCGGCCGCGGGGGCGCCCGTCGAGGCCGGTGGTCATGGCGTGGGTGGGCGACAACACGCCCTGGCGCTGGAGGTGGAGCGCGGCGAGGGCGGCCAGACTGCCCGCCGCCTGTGCCTCCTGTGCCGTGGCCAGCCCCAGCAGTCGGCTGCGCTGCACGTTGCTCACCGGATCGGCGTAGTCCAGGAGCAGGACCCGGCGGGCCACGGCGTCCAGGTCGAGCGGGCCGGAGTCCAGCAGGGGGTCGGCCCGGCGGAGCCGGTCGAGGCGCGCGAGCCCGTCGCGGATGTCCGGGTACAGGGGGCTCGACAGGACGTCGGGGCCGTAGACGTCCGCCAGCAGTCCCCGGTGCCGGAGCTCCTCCGGGGTCGGCTCCTCCTCCCGGTCCCCGTCCGTGTCGTCGTCCTGGTGGTCCGCCAACGGGGTGTCGAGGCCGTCCAGCACACCGTCCAGGCTCGGCAACGGGGTGTCGAGGCCGTCCAGCACACCGTCCAGGCTCGGCAACGGGGTGTCGAGGCCCCCGACCGGTCCGGGATCGAGAAGGCCGGCGAGGGCGGCGGGCGGCTCGGACGGGGTCCCGGGATCCCCGCGGTCCGCGAAGGTGACGTCGTCCACTTCGGTGTCGCCGGCGCCGGACGCGGTGAGGTCGCCGGGCCGCACGGCCCCCCAGTCGGCCGCCGCGGGACGCCCCGGCCCGCTGGGCAGCAGGGAGGGGACGTACGGCCGTGAGGGTCCGGTCGGGGCCAGGCTCACACTGCCCTGCGAGGCCCATACGGTACGGCCGGTCCCGGCGCTGACGACGGCCCGCGGATCGGTGTCCGGGGTGCCGCCGCCGACCGGTGCGGTGGACGGCCTCGGGGCCGCCTTCGGGACGGCCAGGACGATGTCCGTGGTGCCCTGCGGCCGGGTGTTGAGCACCGGGTCGCGGGCCAGCAGCTCGGCGACCTCGTCGTAGGGGACCCGAGCGCGGAAGCCGCCGGGCAGGGTCATGAGGAGGTGGTCCCGGCCGCCGCCCGCCCACACCAGGTAGCCCGGCGTTCTGCCGGGGGCGCTCCACGGCGGGCGTTCCTGGCCCACGGCCTGGTAGCCACCGCCCTGTTGCGGGGCGGCGACGACGACGCGGTCGGTGAGCGTGGTCGTGGCCGCGTCCGGCGGGGTCGGGGACCAGCGCCGCCCGGTCGGCACGCCGCCCGGGCCGAGCAGCTGGGTCCGGGGCGAGAGGGCGCCCAGGGTCTCCAGGTGGAACGCGCCCAGCTCGGTCGGGTTGTCCACGTCGACGCCGACGGCCGCCGCCTGGGCGACCAGGGTGAGCAGTTCGGGCCGCCGGGCCGGGTCGGGCCGGTCCAGGTGCAGGACCCGGCCGGTGAGGGCGTCCGGGTCGGGTGTCCGGCTCTCCCACTCCAGGGCCTTGACCGTCGCCCAGAACAGCCGGGCCCGCTCGGGTTCCCCGACGGCCGCGGGGCCGCCGTCGAGCCGCAGGACGCGGGCGGCCTCGGCGTCCAGGTCCTGGTCCGTCAGACCGCCCAGCCGCTGTGCGGCGGCGGTGACGTGGGGCAGGGCGACGAAGTCGGAGAGCACGGCGCCCGGTCGCCTGCGCACGGCGTCGGCGGCCCGGTCGAGCAGTTCCCGGTAGGCGTCGGTCCCCCGGTCGTCCGGCCGGCCCGCGTGGGCGGCGCGTTCGAACAGGTCCATGGTGAACGGGGCGAGGTCGCGCAGGGCCGGGTCGGCCGCCCGCAGGGACTCCAGCGCGCCGATCCCGGCGAGGAGGTCGCCGTACCGGCTGTGGTCCTCGATCGCCGCGCCGAAGGCCAGCCGCAGCGCGCGCACCAGCCGCAGGGTCCGCTCGCGGGTGGCGTCCGTGACCGGCTGCTCGGGGTCCGTGTGCAGGCCCGCCGCACGGGCGCGGTCGTCGAGCAGCTCGCCGACGGGTTCCGGCCGGTGCTCCACCCACTTACCGCGCCGCCCCCGCGAGTCCGTGTAGAGGCGGTGGACGAACGTCCCGCCCGGTCGCATCGCGAAGCTGACCATGTGGGTGCCGCCGTACGCCGTGTGCCCGGTCTCGTTGGCGACGTGCTGGCTCTCGCTGACGACCGCCAGCGGGTCGGGGACGAAGGTGTCGTCGATGCCCCTGCGGGTGCGGACGATCCCCGGCGGTTCGGCGCTCGAGCACGCCTCCATCAGGATGGCGTGGTCCTTGGGGAGCTGCGCCACGCTCGGACGCCGCCTGAGCATCCCGCCGGTCTCCCGCCCGCGGGTGTGGTGCCTCGGGTCCTTCGTGGTCGGCACCCGGGTCGCGCCCGGCCGGGCGTGGCCGCTGAAGACGTACACCGGCTTGCCGGCGAACGGGACCGGCTCGTCGTCCTTGGCCTCCTCCTGGGTGACCGGGTTGTAGTGCCACAGCTCCGACGACTGCGTCGCGAGCTTCAGCACCGCCATCCGGCGCGGGGCCTCGGAGTCCTCGAACACGCCCCTGCCGATGGTCGCGCCCCCGTCGTCGACGACGCTGTGCGACAGCATCTCGCGCTCCCACTCCGGCGCGTCCTCGCGCTCCGCCGGGTCGAGCACCTGACCGGGGGTGCTGCGGATCCAGTCGGCGCGCGGCAGTCCCTCCCCGAACAGCAGGGAGACGACGTGCGGCTGCGACGGGTCCCGCTGCGGGGACACCTTCACGGTGCCGTTGGCCGACCAGACCTCCCTGCCGATCCGGTCCGCCGCCTGGCGCGGCAGGTCCAGGCCGCGGGCACCGGCGTCGGGGACCAGCAGCACCACGGGGGTGCCCGGGGGCAGCGCCGCGAGCCGGGGGTCGCGGGCCAGCAGTTCGGCGAACACGTCGATCGGCACCTGGCGCGGGGCGCCGTCGTAGCCGCGTACGACGATCCGCCGGTGGTCGCCCTCCGCCATGACGACGTACGGCTCCGGCTCACCGGGCCGGTGCCAGGGCGCGGGGCGCACGTCGCCGCGGCCCAGGGTGCCGTCGGGCTGCCGGACCACCTTCCCCACCTCGGTGAGGTCGAGGCCGGGGATCGTGGCGTTCGTCCAGTTGCGGCCCAGGACGCCGCTGTCGCCGGTCAGCGCCTGGGTGGAGGACAGGACGCCGCGGAGCTCCAGGTGGAAGGCGGCCAGGGCGGCCAGGCTGCCCGCCGACTCCACCGCCGGGTCCATCGCCACCCGGAACAGTTCGCCGCGCTGCGCGTCGGTCACCGGGTGGGCGGTGTCCAGGAGCAGCACGTGACGGGTCACGGCGTCCAGGTCGAGCGGGCCGCCGCGGAGCGCGGGAACGGACTGCCGGAGCTGGTCGAGGTGCGCGAGGGTGTCGCGGAGAGCGGGGTGGAGGGGGTTCGCCGCGATGCCGGCACCGAACACGTCCGTCAGCAGCCGGTCGTACAGCGCCTCGGTGGCGGGAGCCGACTCGACGTCCGACTCGGACGCGTCCTGGTCCTCCTCCCAGTCCATGATCATGTCGATCGAGTCCGGGGAGCCCGGCGCGGAGGACTCCCCGGTCGGGACCTCGGCCGGTGCCCGGGAGCTGAGCGGTGTCTCGTCGACGGTGACGGGCTGGGTGTGCGGCGCCTCGCGGGAGACGACCTGGGTGGGCTCGGCCGTGGAGCCGGTGGTGGCCGGCAGTTCCTCGGACTCGGTCCGCACCGGCCGGTAGGGCTGCGGGTCGTCGGACGTGGTCCGGGTCTCGGTCTTCGGCACCGCGGAGGACGGGCGGGACTGCCCGGACTCCTCGGACGCGGGGGTACGGACGTCGTCCGGGGCAACCGGGGCCGGGTCCGACGGCTCGGCGGTGACCAGCGGTTCGCCGGACGGGGTGGGCTGGGGCCGTGTCTGCGGGGTGGCGTTCGACGAGGCCTGGCCCGGGGGCGTGGTGGTCGACGGGGCGGGCGCGGTGGGGGGCGCGAGGGGCGCCTGTGCGTTCGGCTGTTGCTGTTGCCGTCCCTGTGGCCCGTCGGAGGTGGACCGGGTCGTGTCGTCGTCCGTCGACCGCTGCCGTTCGGTCCCGTCCGGCGTGAAGGTGTCGCCGCCCGTCCGGGTCGACGGCAGGTCCGGGGCGGGGGAGCCGGCGGTGGCGGGCCTGTCGACCGGCGGGGTGTCGTCCGTGCCGGCGGTCCAGCCGGTCCCCGGGGTCCCGGTCACCGACGGGTTGAGGGTGGAGAAGACGGTGTCGGTGTCCGGGTCGTCCACGGGGGAGTCCCCGTAGGGATCCTCGTACGTGTTCGGCGAGGGAGTGGAGAACGACGGCTTCACCGCGCCCGCCGCCCCCGGGAGTCCGTGCGCGTCGACGCCGTTGCCGACACCGTGGATCGTGCCGTGGTCCGGGAGGGACGAGGAGGAGGAGACGGAGGAGACCGACGAGACGTCGCTGGTGTCGCTGAAGACCGACGCGGTGTCGCTGAAGACCGACGCGGTGTCGCTGACGTCGCTGGTGTCGGTGAGGACCGACGGGACGTCGCTGGTGTCGCTGAAGACCGACGTGGTGTCGCTGACGGAGGAGACGGAGTCGTCGTCGTACGTGTCGTCGTAGGGGTTCCGGTACGTGCCGCTGCTCGTGTACGGGGCGTTGTACGTGCCGCTGCCCGTGTACGGGTCGCCGGACGTGTCGCCGTGGAGGTCCTGGTACGTGCTCGTGCCGTCGTACCGGTTCTCGTACTCGTACCGGTCGCCGCTCGCGTTCGTGCCGCCGTTCCCGCTGCCGCCGCCCGGCAGGTCGTTGACGTCGCCGGAGCCGAAGCCGGTGTCCTGGAAGTAGTTCTTGTAGACGAACTTCCCGCCGAACTCCGCCCCGGTGGAGGCCGCTTCGAAGACCAGGCCGCTGAGACCGGCGCTCAGGAACGTGCCGGGGTTGAGGGTGAACGTACCCAGGAAGATCAGGCCGGTGAACGCTTCGGCGAAGGTCTCCGCCTGCCCCTCGTTGATGAAGCTGAACGGGAGCTCGGAGGCCTCCTTCCAGAAGTTGTGGTTCTTGAAGTACTTGTTGATGAACTTGCCGCCGACCTCGCCGAGGATGCCTCCGAAGAATCCCGCGAACGCGCCGGCGACCGCCGACTGGCCGATGTCCTTCCAGTCGAACTTGGTGCGCCTGCGCTCCGGGTCGTCCGGCGCGGTCATGGAGATCAGCTGCGAGGCGAACGCGACGAACGCCTCCTGGATCGCCTCCAGCAGTACCGACAGCGGCGTGGGGATGGCGCGTCCCAGCCGCTGGAGGATCAGCAGGATGGTGAGCGCGGTGCGTGCCTTCTGGATGGCGATCTCGGTGAGCGACGTACCGCCGGTGAAGACCGCCAGCGCGGCGATCAGGGCCAGCTCGATGTTCATCAGGATGAACTCGATGAGGATCTGGTACTTCGCCTCGGACAGCTTGATCGAACGGTCGATCTGCCGGGAGCCGAGCTCCCGGAGTTCGTCGGAGAACTTCTGCAGGTGGTTCTGGCCGTTGTCGTCGACGAAGAGCTTCATCGCGGCGATGAACTCGTCGGCGATCCGCGGCGGGAGCGAGTTCCCGGCGGTGGAGATCGCTCCCTTCATCGCGTCGGACAGGTCCCTGACGTCGTCGGCCAGCCGCTTGTAGGGGTTACGGCTGTCGAAGCCCAGGTCCTCGTTGCCGGTGGCGACGTTCGCGCCCACCCAGACCTCGATGAACTCCCGCAGGCCGGGCGGGAACATGATGGCCATTCAGCGCCTGTTCCCGCTCTCCGAGCCGTGCGCCTCGATGTCCTCCACCGCCTGGGTCTGCGGCCGCTGCACGTGGTCGGCCTCCGCGGCGACCGCGTCGACCAGCGCCATGAACCCGCTGGTGATGGCCAGGACCGTGTCCGCCACCTGCTGCTGTTCGCGCCGGACCTGCTCGCCGACCGCGTTGGCGAACTCGTCGTCGCCGCCCTCCTCGCCCCACCAGCCCGCGTACTGGGCGTTGCCGGTCTCGAACCGGGGCAGCATCTCGTCGCCGTAGCGCACGGCGTCGGCGAGGTGCCTGGAACCCTGCAGAATCGCCTGGATGTCGGCGGAGTAGTTGCCGGCCATGGTTACGCGCCCTCCTACCGTTCCCGTCGTCCGTCGCCTGCGCCCCGGGGCGGGGCGACGGGTTCCTCGTCGTCCTCGACGATCTCGTCGCGGAGCCTGCTCATCGCCGTGGGCCCCTTCGCCACTTCGGTCTCGCTGAGCAGCGTTCCGAAGAGGGACTCCCAGTCGACGCCCATCCGTTCCGGGGCGGCGCCGCGCGCGGTCATCCTGGTGAGCGGGTCGAGTGTGGCGACGACCCGGCGGGCCATCTCGGCCCGCGCCTTGTTCGCGGCCTCCAGCACCGCCGCTGAGAGCTGGGCTGCGGCCATGCTCCGGTACTTGCCGTCGAGGAACTCCAGGCTGGTCAGCTCACCCTTCGCCCCGACCGAGACCCGGACCGACCGGTCCGTCGAGCGTGCGGTGACCGAGGCCGCGTCCAGTTCGGCGCGTGCCGAGGCCGCGGCCTGCTCCGCCGCCTTGAGGTGGGCCATCGCCTGGGCCACCCGGTCCTCCATCGGCCGGCTCATCCCGGTCCCCTTCCTCTCAACGTCCCAGGGCCTGCGGCGCGCCGCCCTCGTCGGTGCCCCAGACGTCCTCGTCCTCGGCCAGCCACGTGGTCCGTTCCCTGTCCCCGCTCTCCGTCTGCGGCCTGTCTCCCGCCCCCGCCCCGCCCATGGGTCCCATCGGCGGCATGAAGGGCGTGCTGCTGCTGGTCTGCGTGGTCCTGGGGACGACGCGGTGCTCCTCGTCGTCGACGGTCTGCGCGGCGACCGGCCGGCCGGAGCGGCCGACCCCGGGCTCGATGACGGTCCTGGTGCGCTCGCCGGAGTTGCCGCCGGCCTCACCGCCCACGCCGCGCGCCATCGGCGGGTACATCCCCGGCGACCCCGATCCCGTGCCGGTGCCGCCGGAGGAGGCGCCCGCCAGGGCGTCGCCGCCCTGCGGACGGCCGAGCGCCGAGGCGAGGTCGTCCTGGTTGTAGAGGTTGTCGTCGAACGCGGAGGAATAGGCGGAGCCCGCCGATCCCGCGGAGCCGCCCGGGTTGTAGGCGGAGAGGTCGGGGGGCTCGGGGAGGTCGGCGATGCGCTGCCGGATCAGCTCGTCGATGTTCTTCTGATCGGCGTTGATCCTGTCGTACTCGGCCTGGATGCCGCGCATGCGCTGGTCGTAGTCGGCCTTGGCGTCCTTGCGCGCCTGTTCGGCCTCGGTGCGCGCCTCTTCCCGTTCCGCCCGGGCGTCGGCCTTCGCCTGGTCGTACTCGCTCCTGGCCTGGGCCTCGGCGGCGTCCGCCCGTTCGAGGGCCTCCCGTTCGGCGGCGTCGATCTCCTCGATCCGCCGGTCGTACTCCTCGCGGGCCTCTTTCTCGTCGGTGCCGGCGGCGATGTCCCGCTCGTACTCCCGGCGTGCCTCGGCACGTTCCTGTTCGGCGTCCTGGCGCGCCTGGTCCCGCTGCTCCTGGGCCTCGGCCTTCTCCTGCTCGTACTCCTGTCGCGCCGCCGCCTCCTGGCGGTCGGCCTCCTGGAGGGCGGCGTCGCGCTCGGCGCGGGCCTCGGCCTTCTGCTGCTCGTAGTCGGCCTGCGCCTCGGCCTTGGCGTTCTCGGCATCCAGCCTGGCCTGCTGCTGCTCCCGCAGGGCCTCGCGGCGGGCCTCCTCCTGCTGGGCCTCCGCCCTGGACTGCGCGTCGGACTGTTCCCGCTTGGCGGCTTCCCGCTCGGCGTCGGCCTCCGCCTTCGCGGCCTCCTGCTCGGCCTTGGCCGCGGCCTTCTCCTGCGCCGCCTCGGCCCTGGCGGCCGCCTGCTCCTGCTTCGCCTCGGCCCTGGCGGCCGCCTGCTCCTGCTTCGCCTCGGCCTTCGCGGCCTCCTGCTCGGCCTTGGCCGCGGCCTTCTCCTTCTCGGCCTCTTCCCTGGCGGCGGCCTGCTCGGCCTTCGCTTCGGCCTTCTCCTTCTCCTGCTCGGCCTTGGCCTCCGCTTTCTCCTTCTCGGCCTCCGCCTTGGCCGCCTCCTGCTCGGCCTTGGCCTCGGTCTTCGCGGCCTCCTGCTCGGCCTTGGCCGCGGCCTTCTCCTTCGCCGCCTCTTCCTTGGCGGCCTCCTGCTCCGCCTTGGCCTCGGCGCGGTCGGCTTCGGCCTGGGCCGCGGCCCGTTCCCGTTCCTTCTTCGCCTCGTCCTGAGCCTTCTGGTTCTGCGCGAGGACGAACGCCTGCTGTTGCTGGGCCTCCGCCTTGGCGGCGGCCTGCTCGGCCTTGGCCTCCGCCTTCTCCTTCTCCTGTTCGGCCTTGGCTTCGGCCTTCTCCTTCTCGGCCTCCGCCTTGGCGGCGGCCTGCTCCGCCTTGGCCTCCGCCTTCTCCTTCTCCTGTTCGGCCTTGGCTTCGGCCTTCTCCTTCTCGGCCTCCGCCTTGGCGGCGGCCTGCTCCGCCTTGGCC
>NZ_JBEZBE010000003.1:0-86818 GCF_040646935.1 Streptomyces sp. NPDC044984 | reverse complement strand
GCCTCCGCCTTCTCCTTCTCCTGCTCGGCCTTGGCCTCGGCCTTCTCCTTCTCGGCCTCCGCCTTCTCCTTGTCCCGCTCGGCCTTGGCCTCCGCCTTCTCCTTCTCGGCCTCCGCCTTGGCCTCGGCCTTCTCCTTCTCGGCTTCGGCCTTCTCCTTGTCCCGCTCGGCCTTGGCCTCGGCCTTCTCCTTGTCCCGCTCGGCCTTGGCCTCGGCCTTCTCCTTGTCCCGCTCGGCCTTGGCCTCGGCCTTCTCCTTCTCGGCCTGGGCCTTGGCAGCCGCCGCTTCGGCCTCCGCCTTCTTCTTCTCGGCCTTGGCCTCCGCCTTGGCGGAGATCTCGGAGAGGGGGCGGTCGTCCTTGTCGGTGATGCTGGTGTCGAACGCCTTCTCGGCTTCCTTGAACGCCTTGTTGATGGCCACGATGGCCTCGGCGCCCTTCGTGCTGAGCCAGTCCTGTACGGACTGCTCCCACCGGCGCACCGCCTCGTCGGCGATCGCCTTCCACGTGGTCATGTCGCTCGGCTTGCCGTACGACTTCTCCCCGATGACGATCTCGTTCCGGAAGCCGGCGGTCGACACCACGTAGTTGTGCCAGGTGGTGTACGGCCCGGAGCCACTGGACACCGTTTCGAAGTCCGTCTTGCTGAACTGGTTGTCGATGAGGTTGAACCGGGCGTCCTGCAGCATGTCGTAGAGCCAGCGCTGCGGATTGCTCTCGGCCCGCCACGCCACCCAGGCGTCGCGCAGATTCTGCGCCTGCTCGAGGACGACGCCCTGGGCCGCGGCCAGTGCCCGGGCCGGCTCGGACGTCACCGTCACCGTGTCGATGGTGACCGCGGAGCCCCCGGTGCCCTTGCCGTCGATCTGGTCGGCGTACCCCTCGTAGTTCCGGGCCAGCTTGTGGATGAGCTCCTTGAAGATGGCGGCCGACGTGCCGTCCCAGGAGTCGCTGCCCTCTCCGATGTTCTCGGTGTCCCACTTGCCGATGGTGACCGCGCTGTCCTGGAAGAACTTGACGACCCGGTCGAACGCCTGGGCCGTCTTCGTGAAGGTGAGCAGGTCGACGTAGGTGCCGTCACTCACCTTGATGCCGCGGTCCTCGAATCCGTGGGTGGAGTAGGGCCACATCGTCAGCTGGTCGAGGGCGGCCTTGGAACCGTAGATGTACTGGACCAGGGCACTGGTGTCCCACTTGAGCTTCTCGCCGTCGCTGTTCGAGCCGCCCTTGTCCATCAGGACCTTGCTCGTCTTCTCGAACTTCGCGATCACGTTCTCCCCGCTCGGGGGCGCGGCCGAGGGCGTGGCGAGGAAGGTGATGTACACGCGGTACTGGTAGAGGTAGCTGCCTTCGGAGACGTCCGTTCCGTTTCCGGCCGGCTGGTAGTACGGGATGGTGTAGTTGGTGTTGTGCGTGCCCCAACCACCCGAGGACAGGAAACCCGACGAATAGCCCGGACCGCCCTCGTCCTCCACCCGGACGTGGATCATCGGGATGCCGTCGTTGCCCTTGAGGTTGTCGAACAACGTCTTCCGCTCCGGCAGGACGTAGCCGGTGAGCAGGTCGACTGCTTTCTTCCAGTAGTCGTCGTTGTTGTCCTTGGGGCTGGCCATCGCCGAACTCCGCTACTCTTCCTCTTCGTTGCCGCCCGAATTGCCGAGATCACTGTCGACATCCTCGAAGATGTCCATGAACTCGTCCGCGGTGATGTTCTCGAGGTTCTTTCCCTGGGCCTTGGCCAGCTCGTCGATCGTGTCCCACAGCGCCTGTTCGAGGTCCTCGAAGAGGACCGTCTGGTCCTCCAGGATGCGCTCGACCTCGCCCGCGCCCTGCTGGATGACCTTGTTCAGGGCTCCCCCGCCGACCACGCTGTTCTCGTCGGCCATGGGGCCGAGGACGAGCGGCTTCGAGGACAGGATCGTGGTGGTCGAGATGCTGTCCGCGATGAACGAGATCGCCGGGCCGGCGCTCGGACTGTCCTTGAGGATGTTCTCCAGGCTTTTCCGGAAGTCGTCGATCTGGTTGTTGATGAAATTCTTCAGGAACGTGCTGTCGAGGACCGTGACGGCCATGCGATCACCCTTCCGTCACCGGCCGGCGTCAGCGGCTGCCGATCCTGATGTCGCTCCACCGCTGCGTCAGGTTCTGCTCCGTGTAGCGGTACTTGGAGGAGATCTCGGTGAGCAGGCCGGAGTGGTTGGCGAGCAGGTTTTTGATGTTCTCGACAGCGTTGTCCCATTTCGCCTGGACCTCGCTGTAAACGTCCCGGTCCTCACCGATCCAGCTGTTGCGGAGTTCGGCCAGTTCCATTTCCAGGTTGGCCAGGATGCTCATGATCGACTGGGACTGGCTGACCATGTCGTCCGCCGCGCCTTCGGCATGGTTGTAGTCGACGTAGATGTAGCCATCGGAGAAGTCCATCGGAGTCCTCTATTCACCGGAAGAACGACGTGATTGGAAGGGCTGGGAGATCTGCTGGGTGCGCCGGGGTCAGTTCGACGACGTGTTGGTGCCGTTGAGCTCATCGAACACCTGCGTGGAGCGCGAGTACTCCGAGTCGATCGCGTCGCTGGTGGATCCCTGCACCAGCCCGTGCTCCCGGAGGGTGCCGTTGAGCTCGTCGACCATCCGGTCCAGGTTGATCAGGATGGTGTCGACGTGCTCGTCCCACTGCTCCAGCAGCTTCTTGTACTTCCCGCCGTCCACACCGCCGTAATTCGAGGCGAGCGTGTGCGACGTGGACTGGACGTCCTGCTGACAGCGCTGGACACCGGTGAAGGCCTGTTCCAGCGCCATGATCCCGTTGCGGGTCGCGCGCTCTTCGGACTGCTGCATGGCCATGAGAGAACTCCCTTTTCGGCGACACTCACCGGACTGCGGCCCCCACTCCACTCCGTGGGCAGACAGAGCGGCCCAGCGATCACGACTGACGCGCCGGGGGCCTGGGGTGGCCAGATGCTATGCAGGCCACAACTTGTTTGGCAATTGCCCGCGGAACCGCGAAGTCCTCTTTTCGGAAGCTCAATTGAGCAATTTCCAGGAATTCACGCCGCTCAAGTGAGCGGCGTAGTGCGTCCGGCCGGACAGATCGGGCATCGGTACCGTCCGCCGGAGGCCACCGGGGGTCCGGCTTAACGTGAGGTGACCGGGCGGACGCCAAGAATTTCCCTTCCGGACGATCACCGGCGGGGCCCGGCCGTCCCCTCCCGCCCGCTACCTTCCGGGGCACCGCAGCGTCACCCGTGCCTCGCCCGCGGACGCCGCCTCGGGGGTCAGGTCCGGACCGCTGGGCAGCATGGCCAGCATCGGGGACGGCATCGTCCGCGCCTCGACGCCCTCGTAGCCCAGCGCCTTCACCGCCTCCTGGGACAGCAGCCGGTACTTCACGCCCTCGTCCGTCACCAGGTACGTGGTGTCGCCCAGCGCGCTGCCGCTCGCGCTCAACGCCCTGACCAGCGCGCCCTTTCCGGCCCGTACCGCGATGGAGTCGACCTTCAGGCAGCCCGGTTCGACCTCGGGCGCCGGTGCCTGCACGGCCCGGGGCAGGGCGCCCTCGGGCAGCACCGAGGCGCCCACCCGCACCCCGGAGTCCGTGGAGTCGACCTCCGCGCAGGACACGGAGCCGGTGGCGACGGTGACCGCCTTCGGCGGCCGCGCGGGCAGTCTCGCCGGCTCGGGGTTCCGCGCGTCGGGGGCGAGATGCCCGGCCAGGGTGTCCGCGCCGAGCGTCGCCACGGTCGCGGCGCCCCCGCCGTACGCCTTCTCCCGCGTCCGCGGATCGCCCAGCAGGAGGGCCGCCTCCGTGTCCGTCAGGGGCACCAGCCCGTCCTTCGTGAGCAGGTGGAGGCGGGCGGCCGAGCCGGGCACGTCGACCTTGAAGAGCTGCCCGATCCGGGTGCTCGACCCGGCCAGTTCGGGGCCCTTCCCGCCCCGGCCGGGCACCTCGGCGGGGGCCAGGTCGGGTCCCAGCGGGAAGGAGTCGAGGAACGCCGCGGAGACGGGACGCGGGGTGACGTCGCCGTACCCGAGGGCCTCGGCCGCCTTCGCCCGCTCGTCCAGCCGCAGCCGGCTGCCCTGCCACAGCAGGTACGTGGCGTCGTCCGGGCCGGTGACCAGCATGCCCTCGTCCTCGCCCAGTCGCCGGCCGCCGGACACGTCCTGCGGGGCGTCGGCGCCGAGGGCGAGCGTCGTGGTCACCGTGACGACGCCCGTCGTCCGGGGCAGGACGCCGGAACACACCAGCCACGGGGTGCGGTCCAGGTCACCGGTGCCCGGCAGCGCCTCGGGCCCGTCGGGGATGCCGACAGGTGTTCCGTGCGGGGTGCCGGCCAGCGAGGACGTGCCCACCGTGGTGACGCCGACCTCGCCGCCGGTGACCAGCCGGGCCGACGCGTGGTTGCGCACCGGGCGCAGCCGTCCGTCCAGGTACAGGTAGCGCGCACCGGTCTGCTTGTCGACGATCAGGTTCTCCCCCGAACGCCACGAGTCGTTGCCGCCGGGCCGCAGGAGTCCGAAGACGAAGGCGCCCGCGCACACCAGCAAGGCGATGATCACGCCGATCGCGGCGCCGCGGTTGGTCCTGCCCAGCGGGCTCTCCGGGGCGTCGGGCTCCGAGCGCAGCATGGCCGAGGCCAGCCGGCCCATGATGAAGAGGTGCGCCTGTACTTGGTCGCGCTTGCTGTGCATGTCGCCGTTCTCCCGGGTCAGCCGTTGATGCCGCGGAGCCAGCCGTAGACGCCCATCGACCAGAGCGTCAGCGGCAGGATGCTGAGGGCGGCGAGCGAGTGCAGCAGCTCGGCCGCGCGCCCCCAGTACGGGACGAGTCGCCGTCCGGGCACGGTCCACGAGGCGATGGTGATCGCGGCGGCCAGCCCCATCAGGCCGGCCGTCAGGGTCAGCCGGTCCGCCGGGGCGAGGGAGCGCGCGGAGACGAACAGCAGCAGGACCACGCCCCAGGCCCCGGCGCAGGTCAACGCCAGCCGCTGCCAGACGTTGCCCAGCCCCCGGCTGTGCAGCAGCAGGAGGAGGGAGAGGGCCACCACGGTGAGGATCTCGGCGAGGCCCGGCGACGCCATGAGGGCCACCAGGCAGGGCAGGCAGACCAGGCCGATGGCGCCGTAGAGGGCGGTCATCCAGCCGTCCGCCAGCGCGGAGCGGGCGTCGACGTCCGAGGAGGAGTACGGGTCGATGCCCTGCTGCAGCTGCTGGACGTTGGTCGGCAGGGGCGGCATCCGCATGCCGGCCAGCCGGAACGACAGCGACGGGACGAACCCGCCGAAGAGCACCACCACGACGGCCACCACGCCGGCCGCCTGCTGCGGCGCCAGGTCCAGGGTGATCAGGGCGGCGCCGAGCGCGCCCGCGGCGGCGACGCAGGCCGCGCCGATGAACAGCGCCGGGTACACGCCGACCGCCGCCAGGGCGAGCACCGCGCCCGCGCCGCCGGCCGCGGACGCCGCCAGCAGCCGGGCCCCGAGGACGGCTTCGCCGTCGGCTCCGCCCAGGTCGCCGCCGGGCAGCAGCCAGCCCGCCAGGGCGAAGTAGGGGGCCGCCATCAGGCCGAGCACCGAGCCGGCTCCGGCGTCCCCGACGGCGCGGGAGGCGGAGCCCGCCCCGGCGATCAGCAGCAGTCCGGCGGCCGAGGCGGCGACGGCCCGCACCCAGCCCGCCGTTCCCGGCATGGCCAGCAGCACGATGCCCAGCGTGAGGGTGGCCGCGGCCAGTCCGCGCAGCAGGCGCCGGCCGGCCTCCGGGCTCCAGCCGTGCGGCCTGCGGCCCATGCCGTCGGCGATGCCGTCGACCAGGTCGTCGATGTGCACCTCGGGCAGCGCCTCGGTGCGCGGCCGCAGGTAAAGCTCCTCTCCGTCCCGCAGACCGAGGGAGTCCAGGGTACTCTCGGGGTCGAGCGGTGGACCGCCGAGGCGTTGGAGCACCCAACCTCCGTGCTCCAGGCCGGCTTCCTCCAGGTCGTCCCCTCCGTAGCCGATCACTGTGGGCAGCAGGTCGGCGACGGGGACGTCGGAGGGCACGGCCAGGTCGACGGTCCTGGCCGGAGCACGTACGGTGACGCGGCACAGGCTTGCCGTCTGGATCTCAGTCATGGGCTCGGGGTTCACACTTTCTGGCGGACCACGCGATACGCGGTGGCTGGAAGGTGGCAGCGGCACACCGGCCGGTCGCCGAACGCGACGGAGAAGTCGGACGGGGCATGCGCCGACGAGTTTGACCGTACGCCGGGCTTTTCGCAACACCACTCCGGGAGTTCAGCGTTACGGAACCCCCTGGAAATTCTCCCGCCGCCGTCGCGCGGGACTCTGACTCTTTACGGAAAAACCCGCGTCGTTCCCGCGAGGTTCCTCCGGAATTCCTTCCGAAATCGTTGAGGAGGACGTTCGTTGAGCGTGATCCTGTTCCGCCGGCCGGCCCGCCGCAAAGGGCCGGAAATGCCGTCGGGGGAACTGAGTCTTCAGGAGCCGCCGACGCTTCCGGAGGTCGTGCCGGACAGTTCCGCGGTGTGGACGTATCTGCCGATGGCGCTGATGTCGGTCTCCATGATGCTGATGTTCATGCGTCCGGGGATGAGCCGGGACAGCGGCGGATTCATCTACATCGCGCTCGGTGTGATGGTGATCGCGTCGGCGGGCATGATGCTCGGCCAGGTCATGCGCCGCAACGGCGAGCGCAAGGAGCGGATGAAGGGCGAGCGCCGCGACTACCTGCGGTACCTGCGGCAGACCCGGCGCATGGTGCGGGCGTCCATCGTCGAGCAGCAGCGCGCCCTCGCCTGGCGCCACCCGGAACCCGACGCGCTGTCGTCGCTGGTGCGCAGCACCCGGCTGTGGGAGCGGCGGGCGTCGGACGACGACTTCGCCGAGGTGCGGATGGGCGTGGGCGACCAGCGGCTGGCGATGAAGCTGACGCCGCTGTCGACCAAGCCCGTCGAGGACCTGGAGCCGCTGTCGGCGCACGCGCTGCGCAGCTTCACCAAGGCCTACTCCACGGTGCGGGACCAGCCCATCGCGATCTATCTGCGGGCCTGGTCGAAGGTGCTGTTCCGCGGGGACGAGGAGCGGATACGCGCCCAGGTCCGGGCCCTGCTCGCGCAGTTGGCGGTGTTCCACTCCCCCGACGACCTGTGGATCGCGCTGTGCGTCTCGGACGAGCGGCGCGCGGAGTGGGAGTGGGCGAAGTGGCTGCCGCACAGTCTGCACCGGCACGAGGAGGACGGCGCCGGACCGGCCCGCCTGATCGCCTCGGCCTTCACCGAGCTGGAGAACCTGCTCGGTGCCGAGTTCCTGGAGCGGCCGGGCGCCGACCCCGACGCGGTCCCGGGACGCGAGGAGCCGTACACGGTCGTCGTGATCGACGGCTGCACGGTGCCGGCGGGGCACCGCTTCGACGGCCACGGCTTCCGCAACGCGGTGGTGCTCGACCTCACCGGGGCGCTCGCCTGGAAGCCCGGGCGGACCACGCTGCGCCTGGAGGTGGACGAGGGCGGGGTCGCGCTGGTGCGCACCGACCGCGACCGCAAGGAGCAGTCGACGGTGCTCGGCCGGCCCGACCGGCTGGGCACGGTGGGGGCGCTGGCGCTCGCCCGGCTGCTGGCGCCGTACCGGATGAGCGTGGGCGGCGACGACTCCAAGCCGCTCGCCGACGACGTCGAGCTGACCTCGCTGCTGAACATCCCCGACCTGCACCGGCACGACCCGGCCACGCTGTGGGAGAAGGCGACGGGCAGCGCCCGGCTGCGGGTGCCGATCGCGGTGAGCGGTGAGGGCAGGCCCGTGGAGCTGGACATCAAGGAGTCCGCGCAGGGCGGTACGGGACCGCACGGCATGCTCATCGGCGCCACCGGCTCCGGCAAGAGCGAGCTGCTGCGCACGCTGGTGCTGGGGCTGGCGCTGACCAACTCCTCCGAGACGCTGAACTTCGTCCTCGTCGACTTCAAGGGCGGCGCCACCTTCCTCGGCCTCGACGAACTCCCGCACACCTCGGCGGTCATCACCAACCTCGCCGACGAGGTGGCGCTGGTCGCCCGTATGCAGGACGCCCTGCACGGGGAGCTGATCCGGCGGCAGGAGCTGCTGCGCGCCGCCGGCAACTACACCTCCGCGCTGGAGTACGAGAAGGCGCGGCAGTCCGGGACGCCGCTGCAGCCGCTGCCCAGCCTGTTCGTGGTGGTCGACGAGTTCAGCGAACTGCTGGCCTCGCACCGCGACTTCATGGAGCTGTTCGTGATGATCGGCCGGCTCGGGCGCAGCCTTGGGGTCCACCTGCTGCTCGCCTCGCAGCGGCTGGACGAGGGCCGCATGCACCAGCTGGAGAGCCACCTGTCGTACCGGATCGGTCTGCGGACGTTCTCCGCGATGGAGAGCCGGGGCGTGCTCGGCGTGCCGGACGCCTACGAGCTGCCCGCGCAGCCGGGTGCCGGCTTCCTCAAGAGCGGCGTCGACGCGCTCACCCGGTTCCGGGCCGCGTACGTCTCGGGGCCGTACCAGCGGCGCCGGGCCGTGGTGCAGGCGCAGGTGGCGCGGCAGGTGGTGCCGTGGACGGCGGAGTGGGTGGTGCCGCGCGCGCCCGCGGACCCGGACCTGGACCCGGCGGGCGAGCCCGACGAGCCGGAGGCGCCGGGCGAGGGGGACGGCGGCGGGGAGACGCTGCTGTCGGTGGCGCTCGACCGGCTGCGCGGGGCGGGACCGCCCGCCCACCAGGTGTGGCTGCCGCCGCTGGGCCGGCCGGCCACCCTGGACCAGATCCTGCCGCCGCTGGCACCCGATCCGCGGTACGGCCTGACCACGGCGGACTGGCCGCTGCGGGGACGGCTCACGGTGCCGGTGGGCGTCGTGGACCGGCCCTTCGACCAGCTGCGGGACCTGCTGACCGTGGACCTGTCGGCGGCCGGCGGCCACGTCGCCATCGCCGGGGGCCCGCAGAGCGGCAAGAGCACCCTGCTGCGGACCCTCATCACCGCGCTGGCCCTCACCCACACCCCGCGCGAGGTGCAGTTCTACTGCCTGGACTTCGGCGGCGGCACGCTGGCCTCGCTGGACGAGCTGCCCCATATGAGCGGGGTCGCGGCGCGGGTGGACACCGAACGGGTGGGCCGTACGATCGCGGAGGTCACCACCCTGCTCGCCCGGCGGGAGCGGTTCTTCCTGGAGCACGGCATCGACTCCATGGCGACGTACCGCAAGCGGCGCGCGGCGGGCGAGTTCCCCGACGAGCCGCACGGGGACGTCTTCCTGGCCATCGACGGCTGGGCCACCGTGCGCCAGGACTTCGACCGGCACATCCCCACCTTCAACGCGCTGGCCGCCCGCGGGCTCAACTACGGCGTCCACCTGATCGTCACCACCGCCCGCTGGGTGGAGCTGTCGTCCTCGGTGCGCGACCAGACCGGGACCCGGCTGGAGCTGCGGATGGGCGATCCGATGGACTCGCAGATCGACTCCCGGAAGGCGGCGACGATCCCGCGCAGCGCGGGGCGGGGGCTGACCTCGGACAAGCTGCACTACCTGGCGGCGCTGCCGCGCGTCGACGGGGTCGAGGACGCCGACGACCTCGCGGACGGGGTCGCGGGGCTGGTCGCCGCGATCGCCGAGAACTGGGCGGGGCCCACCGCGCCGCGGGTGCGGATGCTGCCGGCGAAGCTGCCGGTCGAGGAGCTGCCGGAGGCGGAGGGCGAGAACGGCCTGCGGATCGCCATCGGCCTGGACGAGAACGAACTGGCGCCGGTGTGGCACGACTTCACCGAGAGCCCGCACCTGATCGTGGTGGGCGACACGGAGAGCGGCAAGACCAACATGCTGAAGCTGGTCGCGCGCGGCATCACCGAGCGGTACACGCCGGCCGAGGCGCGGATCATGACGGTGGACTACCGGCGGGAGCTGGTGGAGAGCGTTCCCGAGGCGTACCGGCTCGGGCACGCCGTGTCCCTGGACATGCTGCGGGACCTGGTGGACGGGGCGGCGCGGGCGGTCAAGCAGCGGGTTCCCGGGGAGGACATCGCCCCGTCGCGGATGCGGTTGTGCGACTGGTGGCAGGGGCCGCGGCTGTTCATCCTGGTCGACGACTACGACATGGTGGGCGGCGGGCCGATGACGCAGCCGTTCGCCCCGCTCCTCGACCATCTGGCGCTGGGGCACGAGGTGGGGCTGCACCTGATCGTGGCGCGGTCGTCGGCGGGGGCGGGGCGTGGGCTGAACGAGTCGTTGCTGCGGCGGCTGCAGGAGGTCAACACGCCCGGTCTGCTGATGTCGTGCCCGCCGAGTGAGGGGTACCTCTTCGGCAGCGTGAAGGGGCGGGAGCTGATTCCGGGGCGGGCGGTGCGGATCGCCCGGCGCAAGACCTTGCAGGTGCAGACGGGGCTTGTGGGGGACGGGTCGTGAGGCGTCCGTGCGTCGTGAGGCGTCCGTGCGTCGTGAGGCGTCCGTGCGTCGTGAGGCGTCCGTGCGGGGTGGGGTGGGGTTTGCGGGGTGCCCTCGCGCCCACCCGTACCGCCCTGGGGGTACCTCCCAGGCCCTTTCGGGCTCTGGGGGAGGCACGACTGCCCGCGGGAGCGGCGGGGGCGTTGCTAAGGGGTTGTCGGGGGGCGCCAGTTCCTGGTGCGGCCTCGGGGGATCACCGCGGCCAGGGCTGCCAGGAGGAGGACCGTGGCCAGGCCTACCGCCGCGATCGTCAGGGAGCGGTGGTGGGGGGTGGGGTCGGCGGGGGCCGGCATGTGGGCGGGGGCGGGAGTCCGCGCGGGGGACGTCGTGCGGTCCTGGATCAGGGACAGGGCGGCGTACGGGTCGAGGCGCGGGGTGTCCGACGGGTAGGCGGTGTCGAGGAGGCGGCGGGCGACCTCGGCCGCCGTGAGGTCGGGGTGGTAGGCGCGGACGAGTGCGGCGGTGCCCGCGACGCCCGCCGCCGCCAGCGAGGCGCCGGAACCGATGTAGTGGCCGGAGCCCGCGGGGCCGACGCTGACCATCTCGCCGCCGGGCGCGGACAGGTCGGGCTCGTGGGCGGGCGGCGCGTTCTGCTGCCGTACGCCGCTGGGGCCGAAGTCCACGACGGCGAGCGCGCCGGGCGCGGCGGCCGGCCAGTACGGACCCTCCGGCAGCTCGCCGTCGGGCCCCTGCTCCTCGCGGGGCACGGCGTCCGGGGCGGCCGGGGCGACGACCAGCGCGTCGCGCCGGGTGGCGTGGGCGACGGCCGCGGTGAGTTCGGCCTTGCCGGTGCGCAGGACCTGGCCGACGTAGATGACCTGTGCGCCGCGGTCCGCCGCCGTCCGGATGCCGTCGGCCACGCGTTCCACGGAGGGGACCCCGCGGTCGTCGGTGCCGGGCAGGGCGAGGATCTCCGCCTGCGGGGCGACCCCGGTGATGCCGCTGCCCTTCCGCGGTGCGGCGGCGATCAGGCCGGCGGCGAACGTGCCGTGGCCCACGCAGTCCTCGGCCGCCGCGCCGACGGACTCCACCCTGCCGGACAGGCCGGGCACGCCGGTGGCGACACCGGTGTCGACCACCGCGACGGTCACGCCGCCGCCCCGGGAGATCCGCTGGGCCCGGGAGAGTCCGAGCGCCGTCTGCGACCACGCCGCTCCGGTGGCCGTCTGTCCCGAGGCCCCGGTGCAGGGGTTGTCCTCGCCGAGCCGGACGGGCAGCGGGGGCAGCAGCGTGGCCCCCGGATCGTCGGCGCCGGGGCTCCCCGACGGCGCGGCGGGCGCGGCCGGGGCGGCGGGGAGGGCGAGGGCCGGCCCGCCCGTGACCGGCAGGACCACGGCGATCGCCAGCACGAGGCCCGCACTCCGACCTTTCATGACATTCCGCATAGCGCGCATGATATGCACACAAGATGTACGGCGCACAACGCCAACTACCGCAGCAGCACAAGGAGGTTCGAGGCGTGGTACGGCAAATACTCACGGTCGGCCCGGAACGGTCGGACGGATTCCAGACGATCGGTGAGGCACTGGCCCAGGCCCGTACCGGGGCGGTGATCCGGGTCCGTCCCGGCCGCTACGCCGAGAACCTCGTCATCCGGCACCGGGTGACGATCGTCGGCGAGGGCGAGCCGGGCACCGTCGAACTCTGCCCGCGGGACGGCACCGCCGTCACCCTCATGGCCGACGCCGTGATGCTCAGCGCCCTGACCCTGCGGGGCCGCGACAAGGAGGCCGCCGTCGTGGACGTGCCGGCCGGCCAGGCCGCGCTCGACGACTGCACCGTGACCGGTGCCGGGTGGACGGCGCTGCTGGTGCGCGGCAAGGGCTCGCTGGCCGCCCGCGGCTGCCGGATCGGCAACCCCGGCGGCGCCGGACTCGTCGACTCCTCGCAGTCCGAGAGCATCGTCGAGGACTGCGTGTTCGAGAACTTCGGCACCTCCGCCGTGGTCATCGGCGAGAGTGCCGGGCCCCTGGTGCGCGACTGCCGCATCCGGGGCGCGCGGGCCAACGGCGTCCTGGCGAACGGCGAGGCCCGGGGCACCGTGGAGGGCTGCGACATCTCCGGCACCGACAAGCCGGCCATCGCCCTGGAGGGCCACAGCTCCACCCGGGTGCTGCGCTGCGCCGTGCACCACACCTCGGTGGGCCTGCTGGTGACCAGCATGTCCCGCCCGGAGATCGAGGAGACCTCCTTCGAGTCCATCGCGCAGAGCGGCGTCGTCATCTCCGGCGGGGCCGACCCGGTGCTGCGCGGGTGCGTCACCCGGCGCACCAAGACCAGCGGGCTGCTCGTCCTGGACCGCTCGCGCGGAACCCTGGAGGACTGCTCGTTCCACGGCTCCACCGAGGCCGCCGTGCGGGTCGTCGAGGGCAGCGCCCCGCTGCTGCGGGACACCGTGGTGAGCGACTGCGCCGACACCGCCGGGGCGGTGCAGCTCGCGGACGACTCCACGGCCGAGTTCGAACGCCTGGAGGTCCTGGACGCGGCGGGCGTCGGCATCTCCGTGCGTTCCGCCGCCAACCCCCTGCTGCGCCGCGCCCGGGTCACCGGCGCGGGCGGCCACGGCGTCGAGTTCACCGACGACGGCCGCGGCCGGCTCGAGCACTGCGAGATCGAGTCCGCCGGCGGCTGCGCGGTGCACATCGACGACGACTCCGACCCCGAGATCAGCGACACCGTGCTGAGCTCCGCCGCCCGCTCGGGCCTGCTCGTCGGCGAACGCGGCCGGGGCACCCTGCGGGACTGCGAGATCGGCGACAGCGCCGACGCCGGGGTCGGTGTGCGGGACGGCGCGGAGATCACCCTGGAACGGGTCCGGGTGCACGGCTCGAGGGCGCACGGCGTCCAGGTGTCGCGCGGCGGCCGGGCCGTCCTCAACGCCTGTGAGATCACGGGCAGTACGGGTGACGGCGTACGGATCGACAGCGCCGAGCCGGTCGACGTCACCCGGTGCGTCGTGCGCGACAACAGGGGCGCGGGACTGCGGCAGAGCCGCGCGAGCGAGCGGCTCACGGTCGAGCTGCTGACCAGCGCGGACAACGGACTGCCGGACAGCTGGGGCGAGTCCGCCGAGACCGTCGGTGAGGACGGCGCCCCGGGCGGGCCCGGCAAGGAGCCGGAGCCCGAGGGCCCGCTGGCCGAACTGAACGCGCTCGTCGGCCTGGAGAACGTCAAGCACCAGGTGAACACGCTGGTCAACCTGAACCAGCTCGCGGAGCGCCGGCGCCGGCTCGGCATGCCGGTCCCGTCGATGAGCCGGCACCTGATCTTCGCGGGGCCGCCCGGCACCGGCAAGACCACCGTCGCCCGCCTCTACGGCAGCATCCTCGCGGACCTGGGCGTGCTCAGGAGCGGGCACCTGGTCGAGGTCGCCCGCGCCGACCTGGTCGCGCAGGTCATCGGTGGTACGGCCATCAAGACCACCGAGGCGTTCAACAGCGCGCTGGGCGGGGTGCTGTTCATCGACGAGGCCTACACGCTCACCGTCGAGGGGACGTCCAACGACTTCGGCCGCGAGGCCGTCGACACCCTGCTGAAGCTGATGGAGGACCACCGCGACGACGTGGTCGTGGTGGCGGCCGGCTACTCCGAGCAGATGGAGTCGTTCCTGACCGCCAACCCGGGTCTGGCCTCCCGGTTCACCCGCACCATCGAGTTCGGCAACTACGCGGTGGAGGAGCTGGTGACGATCACCGAGAGCCTCTGCCACCGCCACCAGTTCGAGCTCGGGCCGCTGACCCGGGAGGCCCTCGCCGTGCGCTTCGAGCAGATGACGCGCGACGCGACCTTCGGCAACGGCCGCGCGGCCCGCGGCGTGTTCGAGGACATGGTGGACCGGCAGGCGTTCCGGCTCGCGGCCATGACCGATCCGGCGGAGAACGACCTGACGCTGCTGCTGCCGCAGGACGTCGGCGACGCGGAGGCGGCGGCCGTCGGCGGGACGGCGCAGGAAGCCGACGACGCGTCCGACCCGATGGCCGAACTCACCGCCATGGTGGGACTCGCCGCCGTGAAGCGGGAGGTCGCCGACCTGGTCAGTCTGCTGACCAACGCCCGGCAGCGGATCGCCGCGGGGCTGCCCGCCCCCCGGATCAGCAACCACCTCGTCTTCAGCGGGCCGCCCGGCACCGGCAAGACCACCGTCGCCCGGCTGTACGCCAGGCTCCTGCACTCGCTGGGGGTGCTCCCCCGCGACTCCCTGGTGGAGGTGGCGCGGGCGGACCTGGTGGGCCAGTACGTCGGCCACACCGCCCAGCGCACCAAGGACGTCTTCACCAGCGCGCTGGGCGGGGTGCTGTTCATCGACGAGGCCTACACCCTGACCCCCGAGGGATCGTCCAACGACTTCGGCCGCGAGGCCGTCGACACCCTGCTGAAGCTGATGGAGGACCACCGCGACGAGATCGTGGTCGTCGTCGCCGGCTACACCGAGGAGATGGGGCGCTTCCTCGCCTCCAACCCGGGTCTGACCTCCCGGTTCTCCAAGTTCGTGACGTTCGAGGACTACAGCACGGACGAGCTGGTCACCATCGTGTCCCGGCACGCCGCGGCCTCCGGGTACGAGTGCGCCGACGCCACCCTCGAGGCGCTGCGCGCCCATGTGGACGCCATCCCGCGCGACCGGTCCTTCGGCAACGCGCGGCTCGCCCGGCAGCTGCTGGAGACGATGATGACGAACCAGGCCCGCCGGCTGGGCGGGCTGAGTTCGCCCAGCCTCACCGACCTCACGACGCTGCTGCCGGAGGACCTGTCCGTCCGGCAGGTCCTGGGGCGGTAGCCCGCCCGGTGAAGACGGACGCCCGCCGGCCGGAGCCGGCGGGCGTCCACTGCGCTGTCGCGTCCCTCAGAGGTTGAACTTGACGCTCTCCAGCCACAGGTCCGGCTCCAGCGACCCGCCGAACCTCCAGCCCTGGGACGACTCGCACAGATAGGCGCCCCAGTCGTGCCCGCCGAGCTTGTGGTGGTGGCAGACGTTGCCGTCGTCGACGCCGATGGCGTAGCCGCTGAGGTTCGGCGCGTTCGGGGAGTCGCTGCCCAGCGTCAGATCCGTCGCGTCGGCCGCGCTCGACCACGCGGTCGTCCAGCCGTCCTTCTGGACGAACTCGTTGGCGGACACCTTCTTGGCGCCGACCACCGCGATGTTGATGGCCGTGATCGGCAGCCCCTTGCCCGACATGGCCCCGTCGCACCTCGGGGTCGTCCAGCCGGCGCCCTTCCTGTGGACCCGGTAGCAGATGTGCCGGCCGGGGTTCGACGCGGCCAGCCGCTGAACGGCGTAGGCGGCGGTGTTCGGCGGGACCTTGGGAGCCTCACGCTCCTCGACCCGGGTCTCCGCCTTCTCCGTCTTCTTCTCCGTCGCCTTGGGCGACTCGCTGACCGGGGCCGCCGGACTCGTCACCGGAACCACCTTCTCGACGACGGATTTCGGCTTGGCGGACGGCTTCTTCGTCGAGGGCTCCGGTGTGGGCTCCGCCGGGGCGTAGTCGCCCTTCGGCACCTCCAGGGGCTCCTCGTCGAGCAGCGTGTCGGACCCGGCGGCCACCGCCACGTCCTTCTTCTTCTCCTGCCGCGAGTCGTCCGTGGCCCAGATCAGCAGCGGCACGGCGAGGAGGACGACGCCCGCGATGCCGGCGGCGGCGAGCAGGGGCTTCTTCGGGTTCCCGGACGGCGGTCCGTCCGCACCGGCACCGGCCGCGGCGGTCCCACCGACCCCGCCGGCCGCACCGGCCGCACCGGCTGCGGCGTCCGGGGCGGCCCGGAGGCCCGTGGCCGGCTCGGCGGCGCTGCCGCGCTCCGCCTCCGACCGCTCCTCGGCGGCGGACGCGGTGGCCTTCGCCGCCGGTTCCCCGGTCGTGCCGGCTGTGGCGGCCGTGCCGGCGGTGGCGGCGGGCTGCTCGGGGGCGGCCTCGCTCTCGGCGGTGTCCGGGGCCGGACGGGCAGCCTCCGCTCGCCCGGTGCCGCCCTCGCCCGGCTCCGGTGCGGCCGTACGCCGTGCGGCCGGTGCCAGCATCGGGCCGGGGTCGGCCGCCGCCGACCCGAGGGAGACGGCCCTGCGGACGGACGAACCGCCCGTGCCGTCGGACCCGTCGGGAACGGGCGGCTTCTTCTGACTTGCCATCGTTCTCCTCGATCTGTCTGTGTGGACTGTGGGGTGATGGGTGGTCGTGTGGCGCGCCCCCGCTCGCTATCCGTCCTGGCCCACGGACCCGGAACAGCGTTCCGGCCACTGCGGGTCGTCACCGGTGCGGAAGCCCTTGGCCAGCGCCTCCTCGAGGTGCGTGAGGGCCTTGAGGTCCAGCCCGCTCAGTTCCTCCGACCCGTCCATGTAGGCGGTCGCGTTCCCGGGGAGCTCACGCAGCAGGACGACGGAGGGGCCCGCGGGCACGGTCCGTACCCCCAGCACCCGGAAGCCGGTCCCCGGCACGAAGACGATCTCCTCGTACGTCTCCGAGGAGCCGCCCGGACGGTCGAGCAGTTGCCGTACCTTGCGTCCGGTGACGGACCAGATCGCGTAGCGCACGGGGGCTCCGGCGGGGAGCGCCGAGGATCCGGCCAGGGCGCTGACCGGGGCGGGGTCGTGCAGCAGCGTGCCGACCGCCGGTTCGGGGCCGTCGGCGTCCCCGCCGCGCAGGGCCACGCCCCGGTAGGAGGGCAGCCGGCGCAGGGCGGACGCCAGACAGCCGGCGTAGGGCAGCAGGCGCCCCTCGCCGGTGTGCAGGTCCCGGATCAACTCGCGGTGGTGCAGGGGGCCTTCCCCGGCGGTGAGGTAGGCGTGCGCGGCGATGAGATCGGTCCGCGCCGCCTCCAGTTCGTGACCGCGCAGGGCGGGCATCCGGGTGAGCACCCGCGACACCGCGGCGGCATGCCCCTCCCAGGCCCCGGCCGCCGCGTCCCGGAACGCGGCACGCTCGGCGGCCCCGCTGACGTGCCCGGGCACGAACGGAAGGGCGACACGGTTCGGGGCGGGTGCTTCACCGCTCCGGCCCCGCGGTCCCGTCACCGCCTCGGCGCGCACGGCCCGGCCGCCGTCCGGCCCTGGGCCGCTCCTCCCACCGGCGGGGCGCCCCGCTCCGCCGACGACACCGCCGGCTCCGGGGCGCGCACCGGCCGAGGAGACGGGCCGGGGCCCCACGACCCCCGGACCCGTCTCGTCGTCCGGTGCCGCACCGGGCCCGGAAGCCCGCTGCTCGCTCCCGGCGCCGGCCCCGGCCCCGGCCTCCGGCGACACGGCAGTCGCGGCCCCCGTGGCGGGCCGCTCCTCCGGACGGGACTCCGAGGACGCGGCGGGTGCGGCGGGCGCGGCGGGCGTGGTGGACGCGGACGCCCCGAGCTCCGCTTCCCCGGGTTCGGCACCCTCCGGTGGAGACACCGGCGGCACCCCCGCCGCCGCTTCCCCGGGACCGGCGGCATCCGCCTCCGCTTCGGCGGCCCCGCCGACCGGAGGGGAATCCGGCGGCGGGACGGGCCCGGCAGCCGAAGGCCCACCGGCGGCACCGCTCACTTCGGCGGCGGGCGCGGGCGCCGGTACGCCGGGCCCGTCGGCCTGCGGGCCGACGACAGCCGTACCGTCACGGCGTGCCGTCCCACCCCCGGACCCGGCAGCCGGCGGAGCAGCGGCCGTACCCGGCCCACCCGGCGACGGAGTCCGGCCGGACCCGGCAACCCCCGGACCACCAACGACCGCACCGGCCCCCCGCCCCGACGCACCGGACTCGACAGCGGCCCGACCGGACTCGATGACCGGCGGACCACCGACAGCCGCACCAGGCCGACGCCCGACCCCACCCCCGGACCCGGCAACCGGCGGAGCAGCGGCCGTACCCGGCCCACCCGGCGACGGAGTCCGGCCGGACCCGGCAACCCCCGGACCACCAACGACCGCACCGGCCCCCCGCCCCGACGCACCGGACTCGACAGCGGCCCGACCGGACTCGATGACCGGCGGACCACCGACAGCCGCACCAGGCCGACGCCCGACCCCACCCCCGGACCCGGCAGCCGGCGGGACAGACGCCGTACCCGGCCCACGGACCACCCCACCGGACGGCACCGCGCGGCCGGGCCCCGTGGCCGTGGCCGTGCCCGGTCGGCCGGTCGCCGTACCGGACCACGGCGGCCGGGCGGTGGTGACGTAGCGGATGTTCGGTATGCCGTGTTCGGCGGCCAGGCGGCGCAGGGCGCCGTCGCCCTCCAGGAGCCTGCCGCGGACCAGCAGGGTGGTGCGTGACCGGACGTCGGTTCCGAGGCCGCGCACGAGGCGGGACAGCGCGGGCAGCAGGGAGCCGTCCAGCGGCTGTCCCGGCATGCCCAGTTCGATGGCGCACACCTCCGGGTCGACGGCCGGTCCGAGCGGCCCGGGGCGGGGGCCGTCCGGTGCCCACAGGGCGAGGCCGGCCCGGGTGACCGTCGCCTGCCAGCGGTCCGTCAGCCGTACCGTCCCCCGCTCGCTGCCGCCGAGGATCCAGTCGGGCAGGTGGAGCTCCACCGGCCTGGGCACGGGAGCCCGCCCCTCGGAGTCGACCGGCCCGCAGACCACGGACGACACGAACGGCCGCCAGCTCGGCCTGCCGTCCCGCCCGACCAGCGTGGGCCGGGGAGGCGTTCCGGGCGGTGCGTGGTCGTCGAGCAGCGGCAGGCCGGTGAGCACCTCCACCTCGGTGCCCAGCAGGTCGGCGACCGACTGCCCGAGCCGCAGCAGGTCACGCCGGCCGCCGGGGGCGAGCCGGGTACGGGCGCGCTCCGCCTCCGGCAGTCCCGCGAGGACGGCGGCGACCTCGTCGGCGGCGACGTCCTCCGCCTGCGGGGCACCGACCAGCACCGTCAGTCGCTCGAAGTCGACGGGCACGGAGAAGCACAGGTCGTCGGGGGCGGGCCCGGGCGCCTCGGCCGGGCGGATCACCACACCCGCCGGGATGCGGTCCACGACACAACCGCCCGCCGTGTGCGCGGGCACCCCGTCCAGCGCCTCCTCCCAGGCGGGCTCCGGTGCGCGCCGGCCCGCCTTCCGGGGCTCCGCACCGGGCGCGAACCGCCACCAGGAGGAGTCGGACCGGGAGTCGCCGTGGACGAAGAGCGCGCCGCCGGGCGTGATCAGTACGGCCCCGTCCGGAGCCATCACCTCCAGTTCCCAGGCGTCCGCGATCCTGCGGGCGACGCTGGGCCGGTCCGGCCGGTCGTCACCGGCGCCGGACATCACGAGCCGGACCCGGTCGGTGCCCCGCGCGCGGAGGGAGTCGAGGAGCGCGCCCAGCCGTGCCCAGTGGTCGGCGCCGGGCGCCCCGCCCCCGGCGGCGGAGCCCACGATCACCGTGACGACGTCCTCCTCCCTGCCGACGGCACCCGCCACCTCGGCCACGACGTCCAGCGGGAACGAGTCGTCCTCGACCGAGCGCACCAGCAGCACGCCGTCGACGTCCTCGACCGGCGGGCCGCCGACGCCCCGGTTCCCGGTGCCGTTCGCACCGCCGTTCGCGCCACCGGCCGGGCCCGCCGTACCGCGACGGCCCGTACCGGAGCCGGACCTGCGTCCCCGGCCCGGCATCACGGACGACCAGCGGCTCACGCGTCCGTCCCCCGCACCGGGTGGACGGCCTCGGTCAGCACCCGCGCGGTACGGTCCACGGGCGCGGCGGCGGAGGGCCGCTCCCGCGCGCCGTCCCGGACCGCGTCGCGTACGGCGTCGGGGTCCAGCAGCATGCTCACCGCGGCCGAGGGGTTCAGGTACAGCACGTGCCCCTCGGGGACGCGCGTCAGAAGGTCGTCGACGCGGACGAGTTCGAAGGCGAAACGCCCCGACGTGTGCAGGAACACCGACGAGGTGAACACCGGCACGACCGGCGTCCCGTCCGGCGCCGCCGCACTCAGCAGGCCGCCGCCCGGCGCCGTCAGCACGGCGACCTCCCGCCCCACCAGCGCCGCCGGCACCGCCTCGCCGGGCCCGTAGCCGGTCGACGCGAGCTGGACGGCGCGGTCCACCTCGTCCTCCGGTTCGGGCCAGTCGAGCGCACGCGGGGACGGCCGGTACTCGGGGTTGTCCTCCCACTCGACGATCTCGCCGTCGAGGCCCGACCGCCACCGGCCGGTCATCGCCCACTCCGGGGGCTTCCCCTCCCCGGACCACATCGGGTCGACCACCCCCAGCCAGTGGTCCGGGGCGAGGCGGCCCGCCTCGCGGATGTCGTCCGGAACGGGCGGAAGCGCCTCGTCCTGCTGGCTCATCGCTGTCCTCATTCGGTGGATCGGGACGACGGTGCGGTCCGTGCCGGGTCGTCGTCCGGGTCGTCGTGCCAGAGGAGGCGGCGCGCGGTCGTGGCGTCCGTGACGACTCCGGTGAGCAGTCCGGACCTCAGTACGGCGCGGACCGCCCCGGTGCCGCGTCCACCGGCCGTGACACCGATCAGCTCCGCGACGCCGCGGAGTTCGGCGGCGCTGACGGCGATCGTGCGGGCGTTCAGCTCGGTGGGGACCACCCGGCCCGCGGCGTCCAGGACGTGGCCGGCCACCTCGGCGCACGCTCCCGCCTCCCGGAGCGTCTCCCGCTCCCGCTCGGACAGGGCGTCGTACACCGTGGAGTCCGGGGCGTCCCACGCCGTGATGCCGACGACGGCCTTGGTGACCAGGCCGAACCGGTCCAGCGTCTCGGCGGTGGCGGGCTGGCTGCGCAGGACGGCGGCCGTCACGGCGTCGGGCAGGAGGAACGGGGTGTGCAGCGGGAACGCCCTGCCGCCGCCGGCCGCGGCCGTACGGCGGACCGCGGTGATCGCGGCGTCGTGGGCGAGGTCCCGCCCGTGCACCCCGGTCAGCTGGACCACGTCGCACAGCGGCAGCCGGGTGACCGCCTCGCTGAGCGCGTCCACCACGTGGCTGCCGTCCAGTCCGAGGACGTCGCCCTCCTCCGCGATCTCCGAGATCAACCGGGCCGCCGCCGTACCGAGCCAGCGGCCGCTCTGCCGCTGGTCCGCCGACGCCGTCGTACCGCCCTCGCCGCGGCCCAGGTTGACGACGATGCCGTGCCGGAGCCCGAACCGCTCGGCCAGCGCCCGTCCGAGCGGGACGTCGATCTCGGCCGGGACGGTGATGTCGATCCGCACGATGTCGTGGGCCACGGCCGCGTCGAGGAGGCGGGCCACCTTGAACCGGCTGATGCCGAGCTCCTTGGCGATCTCCACCTTCGACCGCTGCTCCAGGTAGAAGCGTCGGGCGACGGCGGCGGCGAGAAGCGTGTCGATCGGCGCGGGTAACGCCGTCACCTCAACCGGTTCGGCCATGTCGTCTCTCCGCGCTCTCATCGTTCGTCAACCCACGTCACTTCTCCGGCTAGTTCATCTGTGCGAAGTGAGCGGAACATGACGGGAAACCGACATCGGAGTGACACCAGGGACGTGAGTGACCGCTGGGACCCGACTTCCGACCGTCCGGACGGGTCGCCCGTGGCAGGGTGGGGAAGACATCGTCCGACTCCCCTCCCCCCCCCCACCAGCACCTCAGGGAGCCCCATGCTGCGCGGCATCGACGTGAGTGCGTACCAGCCGTCCTCGTACGACACCGACGGCCTGTCCTTCGTCTTCATCAAGGCGACGGAGGGCCGTTCGTACACCAATCCCAAGCTCTCGGCCCAGACGGAGAGGGCCCGCGACGCCGGTCTGGTCGTCGGTTTCTACCACTTCCTCTGGCCGGGCAACCTGACGGCCCAGGCGGAGTACTTCGTGAGCAAGGCCCCGGAGAAGCGGGGCGACATCCTCGCGGTCGACTGGGAGACGACGGGCGAGGGGACGCATGCGAGCAACGCGGAGAAGGACCGCTTCATCAAGAAGGTGAAGGAGCTGCGGCCGCACCACAGGGTGATCCTGTATTGCAACCGGAACTTCTGGCTGACCGTCGACACGACGTCCTACGCCGGCGACGGCCTCTGGATCGCCGACTACGTCACCGCCGGGAAGCCCCGCATCCAGGCGAAGTGGCGCTTCCACCAGTACACCGACGACCCGCTGGACAAGAACGTGGCGGACTTCTCCAGCAGGTCGGCGCTGAAGGAGTGGGCCGGGGACGCCTAGCCCCGGAACTCCGGCTTGCGCTCGGGGGAGGCTTCCGCCAGGGCCTTGGTGACGGCCTCGGTGCCCGCGCGCAGGCCGTAGACGGGGGTGTCGGGCTGCTGGCGCCAGGAGTCGTCGATGCCGCCCGCGTCGACGGTGTCGAAGCCGAGCTCCTCGATCAGCGCCCGGACCTTGCGCTTGGCCGCCTCGTCGTCGCCGGCGACGGGCAGGGCCAGCCGGTCGGGGTCGCCGGCGGGGCGGTGGCGGTCCAGGATGTCCTGGGCGTACGTGCCGTTGAAGGCCTTGATCACGGGGTGGCCGATCTGCCGTTCCGTCCAGCGGCTCTCGGTGACGCCCTCGTCCTCGATGCCGACGATCCTGCCGTCGCGCTGCCGCGGGTAGTAGTTGCCGGTGTCGATGACGGCCACGCCCTCCGCGGCCTCGTCGAACAGGCCGGACGGCAGGTCCGGTACCGCCTTCAGCGGGACGGTGACGACGACGATCTCGGCGCCGCGCGCCGCGTCCTCGGCCCGTACGGGCGTCGCGCCGGTCTCCTCGGCCAGCTCCGTGAGTGTCTGGGGGCCGCGGGAGTTGGCCACGGAGACGTCGTGGCCGAGGGCGGTGAGCCGCCGCGTGAGGTTGCCCCCGATGTTGCCCGCCCCGATGATGCCGATCTTCATGTCCGCTCGCCTCGCCCTTCCGGGATCGATGTCCGCTCCGGTTCCCTCCGGGAACCACCGTGATCGGCACCAACCCCCGGAAGGGGCGGGCTATTCCGGGCCTACTCGTTCACCGGACCTACTTGTTCAGGTGCGCCCAGAACTCGTCGAACGACAGGACCTTGTCGCCGTTCAGGTCCCGGGACTTGATCACGGCCTCGGCGACCGTCTCGGTGACGTTCCAGTCCCCGCCCTGGGCCAGGGCGGTCTTGAACTCGGCAGCGGTGATGAACCCGTCCCCGTCCGTATCGATCCGCTCGAACTGCTTGCGCGCTTCCTCGATGTCCGCCACCGATCCGCCCCTCATCTCGTACTGTGCGTCCTACTGACGCAGGTCAGATTATCGGGCCACCGGAGACTCCAGTGCGGCGACCACCCACCGGCGGGCCTCCCGTGGGCGGGGGCCCGGGAGCGCGGGCGGCGGACACGCCGCGGGAGCCCTCAGCGGTCCGTCACGCGGATCTCGAACCAGGTGGTCTTGCCGCGGGGCAGCAGGTCGACGCCCCAGCGGTCGGCGAGCTTGTCGACGAGGAAGAGGCCCCGGCCGCTGGTGTCCATCTCCTGGACCGGCATGAGACAGGGCAGCCCGCGGGACGGGTCGCGGACCTCGATCCGGATCCAGCCGCGCCGGTGCCTCATGCGGAGGCCGAAGACCCGCGCGCCGGTGTGCCGTACGGCGTTGCCGACCAGTTCGGAGACGAGCAGGACGGCGTCCTCGGCGATCTTGGCGGTGAGGCCCCACTCCCGCAGGACGACCACCTGGACGAGTCGGCGGGCGGTGGCGGCGGACTCGGGACGGGACGGCAGCGGAACCTCCGCCTCCGTCGGGTTGCCGAACAACTCCACTGCCTTCAGGGCGCGTTCGTCATCGACCGTCGGCGACCAGCGCGACGCGGTCACACGTCCGTCTCCCCGCGGCTGCTCCATGCCCTCCAGCCCCGCCATGCCCCCATCATGGCCGCCCGAGGGGTCCTCGGGGGCCGTTCCGGGGGAATACGCCCCCCGCACGCCCCTGCCCGACAAGGGGCCGACGGCATGCGCCGATGCCCCTTCGGCACCCTTGAAAGCCCGCCCGACCTGGGGAAACGTCTCACTCTCAGGCAATCGACGGGCTCCCTCGACACGAACGGCTCAAGGGTGCACCAAGGCTCCCATGAACCCCCCATCGAGGGACCCGGAATCAGACATCGAGTCAATTGCAAGATGACGTATGCGATGTCACAGGAACTTCGCCTTGCCCGGTCCCTCCTCCACGAAGCTGCGCATCCCCCGCTCGCGGTCCTCGGTGGCGAACAGGCCCGCGAACCAGTTGCGCTCGACGGCGAGGCCGGTGTCGATGTCCGTCTCAAGACCGGTGTCGACCGACTCCTTGGCCGCGCGCAGCGCGATCGCCGGGCCCTGGGCCAGCTTCGCGGCCCACGCGTGCGCCTGCGCGTGGACCTCCTCCGCCGGCACCACCCGGTCCACCAGACCGAGCGCCAGCGCCTCGTCGGCCCGCACCTGGCGTCCCGTGAAGATGAGGTCCTTGGCCTTGGAGGGGCCGATCAACCGGGACAGCCGCTGGGTGCCGCCCGCGCCCGGGATCAGGCCGAGCAGGATCTCGGGCTGGCCCAGCTTGGCGTTCTCCCCGGCGATGCGGTAGTCGGCGCAGAGCGCCAGCTCGCACCCGCCGCCGAGCGCGTAGCCGGTGACGGCGGCCACGACCGGCTTGGGGATACGGGCCACGGCCGTGAAGGAGTCCTGGAGGGCCTTGGCGCGCAGGACCATGGCCGCATGGTCCATGGCCTGCATCTCCTTGATGTCCGCGCCCGCCGCGAACACCTTCTCCCCGCCGTAGAGCACCACGGCGCGCACGTCCTCGCGCCGCGCGGCCTCCTCGGCGAGCTCCTTCAACCGGTCCTGCGTGGCGACGTCCAGCGCGTTCATGGGCGGCCGGTCCAGCCGCAGCGTGCCGACGCCTTCGGCGACTTCGAGATGTACGGTCATGCCCCGCAGGTTAGCGGCCGTTCACACGCGGGGGTACCGCGAGCCACCCGAAGGAGAGGTTCGGCGCCTCGAACGCGACCGCCCGGAAAGCACTGCAGCTCCTCGAGGACGAGCAGCTCGTGGTGGGTCGTGCCGGGTCCGCCGTCACCGCTCGCGAGCGCACCGGCAGCGAACGGTGCGCCCGGCCGCGCACACGGCTCCCGCGGAGCCGGGAAAGCCGTACCGCCGGCTGACCGGGGCTGCACGGCTCGGCACCCCGGCACACGACACACAGCACGCTGCTCGACGTGGTCGAGAGCCGTCCTCCGGCCGACGTCGCGTCCGCGCCGGGCCTCGACGGCGCCGAGACCGCGGTACTGCGACACCAGATGCCGTCGACGGACGGGGAACCGGCCGAACCGGTCAAGGCGCACCACCCGCTGCCCGTCGCCCGGGACACCGCCATCACGGCCGAGCGAAAGATCATGGGCGGCACCCCGGCACTCCGGCACTCCTCAGCCAACCCGGTTTCCCACCACGCCCGGGCATGGACCGAATCCCGGCCAGGGCCCCCACCCAGGAGCAGTACCAGGCCCTGAACCTGCCCGGCGACCGCCCTGTGCTCCGCACCCCGTGCGTGGTGTACAGCGACGACGAACGCCCCGTGGAAGCCACCGTCATGGTCAAGGCGGGTCATCTGTACGAGCTCCGGTACGAGTTCACACCCGGCTGAGCCTGTTTTCAGGCAGGCGGTCGAAGAAGTCGTCCCGGAAGTGTGACGCCACTTTGAACGCTTTCCGCCGGACATCGTGCGAGCGGCAGGGGAACTGCGTGCAGGGCCGATTCAGTCGACGTAGCCTCACGGGACCGGCCGGGCCCATGAGCCGGCCCTTTCATGAGCCACGTCGTAAATGGACCTGGGTACCGCTCACCCAGAAAGCGTAATCATGCAGAGAGCGAACCACCGGGCCACAGGTGACAATTTCAAGACACGGCTCAAAACCGAAATGGCGCGCTGCAGTGTGATAGGGGTCACTCAAGCAGGGGGATGCCGGTCCAGGGCGAGCCGGTAACCTGACGAGGTGTCAAACAGTGGTGAAAATACAGGAAGACAGGAGGCCCTCGGCGAGGGTCACATATTTCGAGGCGACCGTCACCCGGCTCACCTTGCGTTGAGGACGATATTATGGCTCGTCCTCATCATCCTCTTCGCCATCACCGCATGGGTGGCATGGGTTTTCTTCAACTCGGGATACGGGCTCTCATTCATCTGCTGCATCATGGCAATTGTGGCGCCGTGGCCCATTTTCCACCTGGTCAACGCCTCCAAGGTGCGGGCCGCGCATCGGTCACGGAAACAGTGATCCTTTTCAGTTCCCCCTTGTCGGGTGACAGCTCCCCGACAAGAGGCTTCAGCGCAACCGTCATGCTCCCGGTATGCGTACGTAGCGGACCCTCTGGATCCTCGAAGTGCACGTGCGGGAGCGGAGGCACGATGCGGAGAAGCGGCTCCTTGACGCGCGGCGGGTGAGCCGGCGGCGGGACACCTTCTACGCTGCTGCCCGACGCGTCCCAGGGGCGGCCGGCCTCCGCCTCCAGCCGGCGACCGACCTCGGGAATCGCGGCACGAAGGCCCTGCTGGCCGATTCGTAACGCCTTGCGGCTCAAGCATGGCTGAGCCCGCCCGGGCCCGGTGGCGGGCCGTGAACACACCCCGCCTCGTCGCCCTCGTCCGGGCAGGTGCCCGCTGCGGGCATCGATAGGCCCCGTGCCCCTGACGGGGCACGGGACACCCGACCCGCTACGCCTTCCACTTCTCCCAGGACATGTTCCAGCCGTTGAGGCCGTTGTCCGGGGCGATGGTGGCGTCGTTGGAGTTCTTGACCTCCACGACGTCGCCGAGCAGGGAGTTGTTGAAGAACCAGGCGGCCGGGGCCTCCTTGTCCCAGCCGCCGCGGACGTCGCGCAGGCCGACGCAGCCGTGGCTGGCGTTGCGGTTGCCGAAGGCGTCGCCGCCCCAGTAGTTGCCGTGGATGAAGGTGCCGGAGGTGGACAGGCGCATGGCGTGCGGGACGTCCTTGATGTCGTACTCGCCGCCGTAGCCGACCGTGTCGCCGTTCATCCGGGTCACCGTCAGCTTCTCGGTGATGACCATCTTGCCGTTCCAGGTCTCGTAGCCGGGCGCGCCGGTGGTGACCGGGACGGTCTTGAGGAGCTTGCCGTCCCGCATGACCTTCATCGTGAGCTTCTTGGCGTCGACGACGGAGACCTGCTCGCGGCCGATGGTGAAGGAGACCTTCTTGGACTGCTCGCCGTAGACGCCGTCGCGGCCCTCGACCCCGTCGAGGTTGAGGTCGACGGTGACCTTGGTGCCGGCCTTCCAGTACTTCTCCGGGCGGAAGTCGAGGCGGTCGTTGCCGAACCAGTGGCCCTCGACCTCGACGGCCGGCTCGGTGGTGATGCGGATGGCCTTCTCGACGTCCTCGGGGTTGGTGATGCCCCGGGTGAAGCGGAGCGAGAACGGCATGCCCACGCCGACCTTGGAGCCGTCCTCGGGGGTGAAGGTCCCCACGAAGGTGTTCTTCGGCGTCAGCGTGGTGAAGCTGGAGTCCTCGGCCGCGGTGCGGCCCTCGGAGTCCTTGGCGACCGCGTGCACCGTGTACTTGGTGGCGGCGGCCAGGTGGGTGGACGGCATCCAGGTGGCGCCGTCCTTGGATATCTCGCCCTCGACCTCGTCACCGTCCGGGTTCTTGACGACGACCTCGGTCAGCTTTCCGTTGCTCGCGTTCACCTTCAGCGCGCCGCTGGTCTCGACGGACTTCGCGCCGTCCTCGGGCGCGATGCCGACCACGGCCTCGGACTGCTTGCTCTGCGCGGCGGTGGAGTCCTTGCCCTTGCCCTTGCCGTCGCCCGAGCCGGTGCCCGGCTCCGACCCTCCGCCGCAGGCGGTCACCGCCAGCATCACGCCGAGCGCCAGCGCCGCCAGCCTCCTGCCGCCTCGCCCCCGAGCGCCGACCGGCGCCGCCCCCGATATGGGCCCCACGTTCACTTGTTTCTCCCCTCGGCGGACCCAGTCCCTGCCGGGCCCGCGCCCCCGCGCGCCCCTCGCGCGCTCGGGCATAGTAACCACAGGCCACAGGCGTTCGAGGCGGCGGGTTTGTCACCGTTCCGTTCCAAGTTCAACGGCCCGCCGGGGGAGTCACTTCACCGCGCTGCCCGCCTTCCACTTCCTCCAGTCCATGTTCCAGCCACCGAGGCCGTTGTCCGGGGCGACCTCCTTGTCCTCGCTGTTGACGACCTCGACGACGTCGCCGATGAGGCTGCGGTCGAAGAACCAGCCCGCCGGGGTGTCCGCCCCGCCGCCCTTCACGTCGCGCAGACCGATGCAGCCGTGGCTGACGTTGGAGTCGCCGAAGACGTCGGTGTCGGCCCAGTAGTTGCCGTGCAGGAAGGTGCCGGAGCTGGTCAGGCGGATGGCGTGCGGGACGTCGGGGATGTCGTACTCGCCCTTGCCGTCGTCGTCGGTGAAGCCGACCGTCGCGCCGTTCATGCGGGTGACCTCGAGCATCTCGGTGATCACCATCCGGCCGTTGTAGGTGGGAGTCTTCCGCGTGCCCGCCGTGATCGGCACGGTGGCCAGCAGTTCCCCGTCCCGTCGCACGCGCATGGTGTGCGCGGAGGCGTCGACCACCGACAGCTGGCTGCGGCCGACGGTGAAGGTGAAGGTGCGGTGCTGGAGGCCGTAGACGCCCGGCGCTCCCTCGACGTCACGCAGGTTCAGGTCGACGGTGACCCGGGTGCCGGGCTTCCAGTAGTGCTCGGGGCGGAAGTCGAGGCGGGAGCCGCCGAACCAGTGCGGGCGGATCTCGACGGCCGGGCGGGCGGTGACGCGGACGGCGCGTTCGACGGCCGCGCGGCGGGTGATCTTCCGGTTGAACTCCAGGGAGACGATCATGCCGGTGCCGACGGTGGAGCGGTCCTCCGGGGCGACGTAGCCGATGAAGCGTTCCTCCGGGACATGGGTGGTGAAGGTGGTGTGCCGGGCGGAGCGGCGGCCGTCGCCGTCCACGGCCACCGCGTCGACGGTGTACTTCGCGGCCAGCGCCAGCCGTTCGTCGTCGGGCTTCCAGGTCAGCCCGTCCCCGGAGATCCGCCCGGGGACCCGCGACTCCCGCGCGTCCCGCTCCACGACGACCTTCACCGACTCCAGCCGCCCGTCCGGCACCCGCACCCGCAGCGCCGAGCCGGGGCGCACGCCCTTGCTGCCGTCGTCGGGCGACACGCGGATGACGTCCTCGGCGGCCGGGGGCCCGAACGCCCCGCCGGGGGTGCCGCCCGCGGTACAGCCGACGGCTCCGGCCAGCAGTCCTGCCCATGTCACTACGGCGGCCAGCGCGGCCCTCGCGCGCCGTGCGCGCCCTTGTACGTACCTCACGCGGTGCCCAACGACGGGCCTCGCCTCCGGGAAACGACCATGCCGCCCCCCGGGGAAACGTGAGTGCGAGGCACCCTCTGGGCAGAACAGTGGGAGGACGACGCGCCGGGGAGCCGCGGCCGGAGCCGATGACGAGTGCCCTGCTCCCCTGTCCGCCGTCGTCCCCCACGAGCCGCGGGAGGCTGACAGGTGTCCAGCGCAGCCGAGCAGGAGGCGGTGGCCTCAGGGCGGGCCACCGGGAACGGGCACCCGGCCGCCGTCGTGAACGGCGCGCGGCCGGCGCCGCCCGTGCCCACGGTGCCCGTGCGGCCGGGCCGGCCGACGCCGCTGGGCGCCCGGTTCCGGGTCGGCCCGGACGGGGTGGCGGGGACCGACTTCGCGTTGTGGGCGGGCGGGGCGGAGGGGGTCGAGCTGTGCCTGTTCGACGAGCGGGGCAGGGAGAGCAGGGCCCGGCTCACCGAGCTGACGCACGGGATCTGGCACGGTTTCGTGCCGGGTGTGCTGCCCGGTCAGCGGTACGGCTACCGGGTGCACGGCCGCTGGGACCCGTGGACGGGCGCCCGCTGGAATCCGGCGAAGCTGCTCCTCGACCCGTACGCGCGTGCCGTGGACGGGGACTTCTCGTTGCCGCCGGAGGTGTACGGGCACGTCCGCGACTGGCCGGAGCAGCATGTCGCGGACACCGTGCGCGACGACCGGGACTCCGCGCCGTACGTCCCCAAGGGCGTGGTCGTCCACGACGACGACGACTGGGCGGACGACCACCGGCCGAAGACGCCGTGGGCGGACTCGGTGATCTACGAGCTGCACGTGCGCGGCTTCACCAAGCTGCACCCGGGTGTCCCCGAGGAGCTGCGCGGCACCTACGCCGGTCTCGCGCACCCGGCGGCGGTCGAGCACCTGGTGCGCCTCGGCGTGACGGCGGTGGAGCTGCTGCCGGTGCACCAGTTCGCGCACGAGGACCACCTGCTGCGGCGAGGGCTGCGCAACCACTGGGGTTACAACTCCATCGGCTACTTCGCCCCGCACGCCGGGTACGCGGCCTCCGGGACGAGGGGACAGCAGGTCGGCGAGTTCAAGCGGATGGTGCGCGCCCTGCACGCGGCGGGCATCGAGGTGATCCTCGACGTGGTCTACAACCACACCGCCGAGGCGGGCGAACTGGGCCCCACGCTCTCCCTGAAGGGCGTCGACAACCGCGGCTACTACCGCCTCCAGGCCGACGCCCGCCGCTACGCCGACTACACCGGCTGCGGCAACACGCTCCACGTCGTCCAGCCGCACGTCCTGCGCCTGATCACGGACTCCCTGCGCTACTGGGTGACCGAGATGGGCGTCGACGGCTTCCGGTTCGACCTGGCGGCGGCGCTGGCCCGCTCGATGCACGACGTCGACATGCTGTCGCCGTTCCTCGCGGTGATCGCGCAGGATCCGGTGCTGCACCGGGTGAAGCTGATCGCCGAACCGTGGGACGTGGGCTCCGGGGGCTACCAGGTGGGGGCGTTCCCGCCGTTGTGGACGGAGTGGAACGACCGCTACCGCGACGCCGTACGGGACTTCTGGCGGCACGCGCTGCCGGACGTGCGGGAGATGGGCTACCGGCTGTCCGGGTCCAGCGACCTGTACGCCTGGGGCGGGCGGCGGCCGTACGCCTCGGTCAACTTCGTCACCGCGCACGACGGGTTCACCCTCCGGGACCTGGTGTCGTACGACCGCAAGCACAACGAGGCCAACGGCGAGGGCAACCGGGACGGCACGGACGACAACCGGTCCTGGAACTGCGGCGTGGAGGGAGAGACGCGGGACGAGGACGTACGGGCCCTGCGGCGGCGGCAGCTGCGGAACCTGCTGACCACGCTGCTGCTGTCGACGGGCGTGCCGATGCTGGTCGCCGGCGACGAGATGGGCCGCACCCAGCGCGGCAACAACAACGCCTACTGCCAGGACAACGAGACCGGCTGGGTGGACTGGACCCTCCTGGACGACCCGGACTGGCGACCGCTGTTCGAGCTGACCTCCCGGCTGATCGCCCTGCGCCACCGGCACCCGGTGCTGCGCCGCCGGGCCTTCTTCTCCGGCCGCGCGCACTCCGCGGACGGGCTGCGCGACCTGGCCTGGTTCACCCCGCGCGGCACGGAGATGACCGAGGACGACTGGTACGCGCCGGCCGCCACGCTCGGCATGTACCTCTCCGGGCGGGACATCCCGGGGCGCGACGAGCACGGGGACCAGATCCTCGACGACAGCTTCCTGGCCGTCCTGCACGCGGGTGAGGAAGCGGTGGAGTTCGAGCTGCCGGGGCCGCCGTGGGCCCGGCGGTACGAGGTGGTCGTCGACACCGGGCGGGAGGAGCAGGCGTCCGCACCGGACGCGGTGCACCGGGCGGGGACGGCGGTCACGGTGCCGGGGCGGACGGTGCTGCTGCTGAAGGCCGTCGGCTGACGTCTCGTTGCGGCTCCGTGAAATCGGCGGCGATCTTCTTGACCGGCCTGCGGCGCGCCTGGGAGCGTCCCTGGTCATGAGGACTGCCGCTGCCCGCCGGTGCGTGCGCGTCGCGCTCGTGCGGCGACGCCACGTCGACCTGTGCCGGCAGTCCGGCGCGCTCTGTCGCTGACGCGCGCCCTCCTCCCCTCACCTCTTCCTCCTCTCCACCGCCTCTTTCCTCCCGGGGATCACGCATGCCTGAAATATCCCGTCGTGCCTTCACCGGTCTGGTCGGCGGCGGCGCGGTGACGGCCGTCGCCGGCGCGTCCGCCGGCGCCCAAGCCGCCACGCCCGCCGAACGCCCCTTCAGATCCCGCGCCTCCGGCCGGCCCGGCGGACGCCCCAACATCCTGTTCGTCCTCGGGGACGATCTCGGCTGGGCCGACCTGTCCTCGTACGGCTCCCCGCACATCAGGACCCCGCACCTGGACCGGCTGGCCGCGCAGGGCGTGCGGTTCACCCAGGCCTACTCCGGCTCGGCGACCTGCTCCCCGACCCGGTTCAGCCTCTACACCGGCCGCTTCCCGGGCCGTGCCGCGGGCGGGCTGGCCGAGCCGATCGGCAACCGCACCCAGGGCCTGGAGCCGGGCCACCCGACCCTCGCCTCGCTGCTGAGGGAGGCCGGGTACGCCACCGCCCTGATCGGCAAGTGGCACTGCGGCTTCCTGCCGGACTACAGCCCCACCAGGTCCGGCTGGGACGAGTTCTTCGGCAACTTCGGCGGCGCCCTGGAGTACTTCTCCAAGCTCGGCCAGCTCGGCGAGTACGACCTGTACGAGGGCGACGCCGAGTACCAGGACCTGCGCTACTACACCACGATCCTGACCGAACGGGCCGTCGAGTACGTCTCCCGCGACCACGACGGTCCCTGGCTGCTCAACCTCAACTTCACCACCCCGCACTGGCCGTGGCTGACCGAGGACGACGCGGAGACGGGTGCCGAGATCGCCGCGAAGGTCCGGAACGGGGGCGGGGTGCGCGCGCTGCTGCACGACGACGGCGGCTCGGTGGCGAAGTACAAGGAGATGGTGGAGAGCCTGGACGCCGCCGTCGGCCGGGTGCTCACCGCGCTGCGCCGCGCCGGGCAGGAGGAGAACACCGTCGTCGTCTTCGCCAGCGACAACGGAGGCGAGCGCTTCTCCTACCAGTGGCCGCTCAGCGGCGGCAAGTCGGAGCTGCTGGAGGGCGGCATCCGGGTGCCGACCCTCCTGCGCTGGCCGGCCCGGATCGACGGCCGCCAGGTCAGCCACGAGCCCGTCTACACACCGGACTGGACGGCGACCCTGCTGGAACTGGCCGGTGCCCGGCCCGACCCGGCGTACCCGCTGGACGGGACCAGCCTCGCCGGGTACCTGCTGCGCGGCGAGGACCTGCCCGGGCGCGACCTGTTCTGGCGGGTGCGGCGCAACCGGGCGCTGCGGCGCGGCGACTGGAAGTACTACCGCGACACGGACGGCGGGGACCACCTGTACGACCTCGCCGCCGACGCCCGTGAGCAGGCCGACCTCGCCGCCGCCCGGCCCGCGCTGCTGGCCGAGCTGCGGGCCGCGTGGGAGGAGGTGGACGCCGGTCTGCTGCCCTACCCGGCGTCCTGACCCGGCCGGACGGCAGGCCGCCGCAGGACCCGCGCGCATCGGCTGACGGAGTGATACGGCTCCCGGGTCCCGGACGGTGCGACCGGCCGTCCGCGCAGGTCGTAGGGCCAGCGGCGGAGGACGGTCCGGCCGAAACCCGGTGGGCAGTGTCAGCGGCGATCCGTAGGCTCGCTGCTGATGCCCACTACACCTTCTCCCCCGGAATCCCGTTCCGCCGTGCGCACGCTGCTGCGGCTGTGGCCGTATGTGCGGCCCGTGCGGGCGCGGCTGTTCGGCGCCGCGCTCGTCGCGATCGTCGCCTCCTGCATCGGGCTGGTCATCCCGCTCGTCCTGAAGTGGATGGTGGACGGGCCGATCGCCGACCGGGACCCGGCGGGGGTGTGGCTGGGCGCGCTGTACCTGCTGCTGCTCGGGCTGGCGGAGGCGCTGCTGTTCGGGTTCCGGCGGTGGCTGGTGGCGCGTCCGCTGTCGCACGTCGAGGCGGAGATGCGGGCTGGGCTCTACCGGCACCTGCAGCGGCTGCCGGTCGCGTTCCACGACCGGTGGCCGTCGGGGCAGTTGTTGTCGCGGGCCACGACGGATCTGATGCTGCTGCGGATGTTCCTCGCCTTCCCGCTGACGTTCTTGCTGGTCAACGGGGTGACGATTCTCGTCGGCGTGATCATCATGCTGGTGCAGGACTGGACGCTGGGGCTGGTCATCCTGGTGCCGGCCGTGCCGGTGCTGATCACGTGCGTGGTGTTCGAGAAGCGGTACTCCGGGGCGGCGCGGCGGGCGCAGGACCAGGTGGGTGATCTGACGACGGTGGTCGAGGAGAGCGTGCTCGGCATCCGGATCATCAAGGGGTTCGGGCGGCACCGCAGTCAGGCGCGGGCGTTCCGGGAGCTGTCGGGGGAGCTGCGGGGGACGGAGCTGTACAAGGCGCGGCTGCTGGCGACGATCCTGGGCGTCATCGTGACACTTCCCGAGCTGGCGATCGGGGCGGCGCTGGTGCTGGGGGCCGTGCGGGTGGCGGACGGGTCGCTGTCGGCGGGGACGCTGGTGGCGTTCCTGTCGACCGCGCTGGCGCTGCGCTGGCCGGTGGACTCGATCGGCTTCCTGCTGGCGATGAGCCAGGAGGCGGCGACGGCCACGGAGCGGTACTTCGAGGTGATGGACGCGGAGCCGGAATCCTCCGGAGCCGCGCCCACCCGTGCCGCCCATGGAGGCACCTCCCAGGCCCTTCAGGCACGGGGGGAGGCACGACTGCCCGAAGTGACGGACGGCCTGGTGTTCGAGAGCGTCAGCTTCCGCTACCCCGATGCCCCGGCCGGCTCCCCGCCCGTGCTCGACCGCATCGACCTCCACATCCGCCCCGGCGAGTCCCTCGCCCTCGTCGGCGCCACCGGCAGCGGGAAGACCACCCTCACCGCTCTCGTACCGAGACTGCACGAGGTGACCTCGGGGCGCATCACCCTCGATGGGACGGACATCACCGGGATGTCCCGCGAGGAGCTGCGCTCCCGGGTCGCCGTCGCCTTCGAGGAGCCGACCCTGTTCTCGGCCAGCGTCGGCGAGAACGTGCTGATGGGTGGCGGAGCCGGGGAGGACGATCTCCACCGCGCCCTCGCCGTCGCGCAGGCCGACTTCGCGCACGCGCTGCCGCAGGGCGTGGACACCCAGGTCGGCGAGCAGGGACTCAGCCTCTCCGGCGGTCAGCGGCAGCGGCTGGCGCTGGCCAGGGCCGTCGTCGGACGGCCCGACTTCCTGGTCCTCGACGACCCGCTCTCCGCCCTCGACGTACACACCGAGGCCGCCGTCGAGGCCGCCCTGCGCCGGGTGCTCGCGGACACCACCGCCCTCATCGTGGCCCACCGCCCCTCCACGGTCCTGCTCGCCGACCGTGTCGCCCTGCTCTCCGGCGGCCGGATCACCGCGGTCGGCACCCACCACGAACTGCTGCACGCCAACCCCGAGTACGCGCACCTCATGTCCGGCGCCCCGGCGGGGAACCAGGAGGACGACGAGCGATGACGGCGACCACCACCGCACCCGCCCGGGACGAGGACGACGACCGGACCCCGCGTTCCGACGACCCCTTCGACCAGGACCAGCTGCCCACTCCCCCGGGCGCCACCGGCGTACTGCTGCGTTCCCTGCTGTCACCCATGCGGGGCAGGGTCGCCGTCACCGCGCTGTTGCTGCTGCTCCAGCAGGCCGCCGTGCAGGCCGGCCCGCTGCTGGTGGCGTACGCCATCGACCGGGCCGTGCCCGCGTTCCGCGGCGACGACAACGGGCCGCTGATCGCGGTGGCGGTGGGCTACCTGCTGTGCGCGGCGGCGGCCGGCGCGCTGCAGTACGGGTTCGTCACCGCCTCCGCCCGGGTCAGCCAGGACGTGCTGCTCGATCTGCGCGGCCGTATCTTCCGGCACGCGCAGGCGCTCAGCGTCGACTTCCACGAGCGCTACACCTCGGGCCGCCTCATCTCCCGCTCCACCACCGACGTCGAGTCCCTGCGGGAGCTGCTGGAGGAGGGCCTGCAGGAACTGGTGATGGTCATCCTGTCGGCCGTCTACATCTCGGTGCTGCTGCTCTGGCTGGACCTGGGGCTCGGGGCCGTCGCGGTGGCGTCCTTCGTGCCGCTGTACCTGCTCGTACGGTCGTACCGGCGGCGGGCGGGGCGGGTGTACCGGAAGCGGTCGACGGCCATCGCGGCGGTGATCGTGAAGTTCGTCGAGACGATGAACGGCATCCGGCCGGTGCGCGCCTTCCGCCGGGAGGCCGCCAACGACGCCGACTTCGCGGTGCTGAACCGGCGGCATGAACGTAGCAATGGCGACGCGCTCCTTGAGATGGCCCGCTATGTCGTCGGTTCCCGGATCACCGCCAACACCACGGTCGCGCTGATCGTGCTGTGGGGCGCCTACCGGGTCGCGGACGACACGCTGGAACTCGGTGTGCTGGCGGCGGCGGTGCTGTACCTGCGGCGGCTGTACGACCCGATCGACCGGCTCGGCATGTTCCTGAACTCCTACCAGTCGGCGGCGGCCTCGCTGGAGAAGATCGCCGGCCTGCTGGCGCAGACCCCGTCCGTGCCCGAGCCGGCGTCCCCCCGGGAGCTCCCGGAGCGGCGCCCCGGGCTCCCCGGCCGCGAGGTCGTCTTCGACGACGTCCGTTTCGCCTACCGCACCGGCGGCGAGGTGCTCCCCCGCTTCGGCCTCACCCTCCCGGCCGGGCAGACCGTCGCCGTCGTCGGCTCGACGGGCGCGGGCAAGTCGACGCTGGCGAAGCTGCTCGCCCGCTTCTACGACCCCACCGAAGGCCGGGTGCTGCTCGACGGGACGGACCTGCGCGACCTCACGGGGCGCGATCTGCGGCGCGAGGTGGTGATGGTGACGCAGGAGGCGTTCCTGTTCTCCGGGACGGTCGCCGAGAACATCTCGATCGGCCGGCCGGACGCCACCCGTCAGGAGATCGAGCAGGCGGCGAAGGAGATCGGCGCGCACGACTTCATCGCCGCGCTGCCCGACGGCTACGACACCGACGTACGCAAGCGGGGCGGCCGCATCTCGGCCGGTCAGCGCCAGTTGGTCGCCTTCGCGCGGGCGCTGCTGGCGGACCCGGCGGTGCTGATCCTCGACGAGGCGACCAGTTCGCTGGACATCCCCGGTGAGCGGGCGGTGCAGCGGGCGATGGCGACGGTGCTGAAGGGCCGTACGGCGGTGGTGATCGCGCACCGGCTGTCGACGGTGGAGATCGCGGACCGGGTGCTGGTGATGGAGCACGGACGGATCGTGGAGGACGGCGCTCCGGCCGAACTGATCGCCGGCACGGGCAGGTTCGCCGACCTGCACCGGGCCTGGCGGGACAGCCTGGCGTGACGGAAGCGCACGCGGCGGCCGGGCACTGAGCGGCCTTTGCCGCCGCCCGTGCCCGCGCGCCGGATTGTCTCCGCCGCCGAGGAACTGGTGGTCCCGCTCGGCGGAGGCACGCCGGTCGTCGGGCCGGTGCCGTCATCCGGCGACGGGCCTCGTCGACATTGCGGCCAGGTCCTGTCCGCAATCGTCGGTAGCGTGAGAAGCCGCCCTCTTCCGTCGATGTGAGGACGCTCATGCAGCAGAAGGCAATTCAGATCACCGGTGCCCGCGAGAACAATCTCAAGGACATCTCCGTGGAGGTGCCGAAGCACAAGGTCACCGTGTTCACGGGGGTATCGGGATCGGGAAAGTCGTCCCTGGTGTTCGACACGATCGCGGCGGAATCCCAACGGCAGCTCAATGAGACGTTCACCGCGTTCGTGCGCAACCGCCTGCCCAAATACGGTCAGCCCGACGCCGACAGCATCGCGAACCTCTCCGCCGCGGTGATCATCGACCAGAAGCGGATCGGGGGGAACGCGCGGTCCACCGTCGGGACGATCACCGACATCTACGCCTTGCTCCGGCTGCTCTACTCCCGGGTGGGCCAGCCCTGGATCGGTTATTCGAACGCCTTCTCCTTCAACGACCCCTCGGGAATGTGCCCGGACTGCGAGGGCCTCGGCCACCGGGTGCAGGTCGACCTGGACAAGCTGCTCGACCGCTCCAAATCCCTCAACGAGGGCGCCATCCGGCACCCCGCCTTCAATGTCGGCGGCTGGTTCTGGAAGCTGTACGCCAATTCCGGTCTCTTCGACAATGACAAGAAGCTCCGCGACTACACCGAGAGCGAGTGGCAGGCGTTCCTGTACGGAAGCCAGGGGTCGATCGCCCTGGAGTGGCAGGGCGGAAAGATCAACTCCAAGTACGAAGGGCTGATGGACAAGTTCAACCGGCTCTACCTGCGCAAGGAGCCGGACGAGATGAGCGCCAAGAACCGGGTGGCGCTGGAGCGGGTCGTCACCCGGGGGCCCTGTGACACCTGTAAGGGGCAGCGGCTCAGCCAGCGGGCGCTCGGCTGCCGCATCAACGGCCGGAACATCGCCGAACTCGCCTCCCTGGAGATCGCCGATCTGATGGAGTCGGTCAAGAAGGTCGACGCGCCCTCCGTCTCCACCCTGACGGCCAGTCTGATCGAGCGGCTCCAGCACCTCATCGAGCTGGGGCTGGGATACCTCAGCCTCAACCGCGAGACCTCCACGCTCTCCGGCGGCGAGTCGCAGCGCATCAAGATGGTGCGTCACCTGAACAGTTCGCTCGTCGACATGGTGTACATCTTCGACGAGCCCACGATCGGCCTGCACCCCAGCGACGTCCAGCGACTCAGCCGGCTCCTGATGGAACTGGCCGAGAAGGGCAACACCGTGCTGGTGGTCGAACACGACCGGGACATCATCGAGATGGCCGAGCACGTCATCGACCTCGGTCCCGGGGCCGGGCGCCACGGAGGCGAGATCGTCTACCAGGGCGACGTCCGGGGCCTCACCGAGGCGGACACGCCGACCGGACGGTTCCTCCGCAGGGCCATCCCGGTCAAGGAGCGGTTCCGCGAGCCCCGGGGGCACCTGGAGGTGACGGGAGCCCGGATCCACAACCTCAAGGACATCACCGTACGGATTCCGCTCGGCGTACTGACCGCCGTCACCGGACCGGCCGGCTCCGGCAAGAGCACGCTCATCCACGACGTACTGCTGCGGCAGCACCCCTCGGCGGTCGTCATCGACCAGTCAGCGGTCACCACCAACCGGCGTTCGAACCCGGCGACCTACACCGGCATCATGGACGAGATCCGCAGGCTGTTCGCCCGCGAGAACCAGGTCAGCCCCTCACTGTTCAGCTTCAACTCCGAGGGCGCCTGTCCCACCTGCCAGGGACACGGCATCATCTACACCGACCTCGCCTTCATGGATCCGATGATCACGACCTGCGAGGTCTGCGCGGGCATGCGTTTCACCGAGGACGTCCTGCGGCTGACCCTGCGCGGGCAGAACATCCACGACGTGCTGTCGATGAGCGCCGCGGAGGCGGCCGAGTTCTTCACCGAGCCCAAGGTCGCCAGGACCCTCCGTTCCCTCAACCGGGTCGGCCTCGGCTACCTCCAGCTCGGGCAGCCGCTCAACACCCTCTCCGGCGGCGAGTGCCAGCGCATCAAGCTCGCCACGGAGCTGGGGAAGAAGGGCAGCGTCTACATCATGGACGAGCCCACCACCGGACTCCACATGTCCGACGTCGACAGCCTCGTCCACCTGGTCGACGGCCTCGTGGAGAAGGGGAACTCGGTCATCGTCATCGAGCACAACCTCGACGTCGTCAAGCACGCGGACTGGGTCGTCGACCTCGGTCCCGGGGGCGGCAGCGAGGGCGGCCGGGTGATCTTCGAGGGCACCCCCGCCGACCTGGCGGAGGCCGAGCACTCCGTCACGGGGCGGTTCCTCGCCGCGTCCCTGCCGGGCGCCGGTTCCGAGGCCGGTCACCGGGTCCGGCGCTGATCCTCGGCCCCGGGCGTCGAGCGGCGCCCGGCCACGCGCGTCCGGTCGGGAACGCCGCGGCCCCGGCCGGACCGTGGGAGCGGCACGCGGATCCCTTCGAGGGGACGCGTGCGCACCCGCCGTAGTGCGTACGGGGACCTCGTGATCGCCGAGGCGGGAGCCGGGGACCGTCGTCCGGATCGAGGCGCAGGGCGTCGGCAGCACGCATCGGCGCCGGTGAGCGCGTGCCGGGCCCCGCGCCTGCGGTGTGATCCGGACGACAGGTCCTAACCCCGGACGCCCTGCCCGGCCGGCTCACGGTGCCGGGCCGTCAGCCGTTCCAGCTCCGGTACCACCGCGCCGGGTGCCGGGATCCGCAGCATCTCCGCGCGGATCCGCGCCGCGCCCTGCCGGAAGGACGGCTCGGCCAGTACCTGAGCCAGCCTGTCCCTGACCCGGCCGGCCGAGGCGCCCTCGCCGTGCGGTGGGAGGAAGATCCCCGCGCCCAGCTTCTCCAGCTGCCCGGCCCGGAAGACGTCGTCCCACTGCCAGGCGAGGGCGAGCTGAGGCACCCCGTGCAGCGCCGCTGTCGCCCAGGTGCCGGCCCCGCCGTGGTGCACGACGGCCGCGCAGCTCGGCAGGACGACGTGCAGGGACAGGCTGTCCACCACCCGCACGTTCTCGGGCAGCGGCGGCAGGTCCGCGCGGTCCTCGGCCTTGACCGTGGCGACCACCTCGGCGTCGAGCTCCGCGATCGCGGCCAGCAGCTCACCGGCCCGGGGCAGCCCCGTGAAGCCCGTCGAGCGCTCCGTGATGCCCTGGGTGAGCAGGACCCTCGGGCGTCCCGGATCCGCCCGCAGCCACGGCGGCACCACTGCCGGGACCGGTCCGTTGTACGGGACGAACCGCATCGGCACCGTCGGGCGGGACGTGGCGAACCGCACGCTCGGCGGCATCTGGTCGATCGTCCAGTGGCCGCTGATCACCTCGGGCCCGAAGGCCGCACCGTGCCGCTCCAGCGTCCACGTCAGCCACTCCTCCAGGGCGTCGTCCCGGTGCTCGGCCGGCGCCTCGTCCAGCGCCTGCCGGAACCGGTCGTGCACCCGCAGGAAGAGGTCCGGGCCCCACAGCAGGCGGGCCTGCGCCGCGCCGATCACCTGGGCCGCCACCGCGCCCGCGAAGGTGAAAGGCTCCCAGATCACCAGGTCGGGATGCCACCAGCGGGCGAAGTCCACCATCTCGTCGATCATGGAGTCGTTGTTGATCTGGGCGTAGAACGCCGCCGTCAGCATCGACGTGGACGCTTCGAGGAACTGGAGGTCGAGCAGCTCCGGCCGGTTCTCCAGGTAGTCCGGATTGCGGTGCAGCGCGAACACGCCGGGCGCCATGGCCCCCATCGCCGCCTGCACCTGGTGGTCCGTGCCCACCGGTACGGCCGTGAGCCCCGCCCGGGTGATGCTGTCGGTGAGGGCGGGCTGGCTCGCCACCCGGACGTCGTGCCCGGCCGCCCGCAGCGCCCAGGCGAGCGGCACCACACCGTTGAAGTGCGCGTCCATGGCGAACGCCGTCACCAGCACCTTCATGGGATCCCCCCTTCCTGGGTCACTTCTGGGCCAGCCGCAGCGAAAGCGGGGCGCGGACCACGGGGGAGCGCCCGCGCCGCAGCGGCTCGCCCTCGGCCCGCAGCCCGGGCAGCCGCTCGGCCACCGCCCGCAGGACGGCGGTGCACTGCACGCGGACGAGCGGGGCGACCAGTCCCAGGTGGTCCCGGCCCGCCAGGGCCATGTGCGTGAAACCGGGGGTTCGGGGCCGGTCGAGAAGGAAGCGGTCCGGTTCCTCGTACAGTTCCGGGTCCCGCTGGGCGGCGTCGACCAGTACCACCACGTGCTGGTCCGCCTCCAGCGTCTCGCCGCCGATCTCGAGTTCTCCCTGAGTGATCAGACTGCGCAGTGTCACGGGCGGGGCCCAGCGGAGGGTCTCCTCGACCGCGTCCGCCGCCCTGTCGTGATCGGCCCGCAGCAGCGACCACTGCTCGCCGTGCTCCAGCAGGGACATGACGGCGTTCGCCACGGTGGTGATCGCCGTCTCGGCCCCGACCACCGCACTCAGCAGCGCGGCCGTGACGGCGTCCTCGGGATCGCGTCCACCGTCGGGGTCCACGGCCAGCAGGGCGCTCAGCGCTCCGTCGGCCGGTGCGGCGAGGCGGTCGGCCACGGCCGCCGCCATCAGCTCCCGGACGCGGCGCAGCGCCTGCCGCATCGCCCGGGCCACCGGAAGGCGCGGCGGGCAGAGGACGGAGTCGAGCACCGGTCCGCAGGCGGCCAGCAGGTCCGGCAGTTCCGCCCGTGCCGCGTCCGGGAGGCCCAGGACGGCGGCGAGCGAGCCCGCGACCGCCGGCCGCGCCAGGTCCGACACCAGGTCGAAATGCGGCGGCAGGCCGTCCAGCACCCGGTGCGCCGCACGCTCCGCGTCGACCTGCCACGCCGTGCACGTACGGGGCCCGAGGACCGGGCCGAGCAGGGCTGCGAGGCGGTCGTGGTCGGTGGCGGCCGGGGTCAGCAGGTCCTCACCGAGCGGAGTGACGTGACAGGTCCGCCAGGTCTCCCAGACGTTCTCGCGCACGTGCTCCTGCGGGCCCTCGGAGGCGGGGTGCCGGGGACCCAGCAGCGGGTCGTCCAGCAGGCGGGCCGCCAGCCGGCCGTCCGCCGTCACCCACGCGCCCAGCGCACTGCGGTGGAGCGGACCCCGGTCGCGGACCAGCTCGCCGAGGGACAGATGATCGGCCTCGCCGCGCAGGCGCCGGGCCCAGGGGTCGCCCAGCGCGCCGAAGACGAAGTGGAAACCGCGCACGGTCAGCAGGTGGCGCCCCAGCTCACTGTCGGTCAGGGCGGCCGGCGGCGCGGACGTGGGTGTGGGCATCGTCGTGCTCCTCACACTGTCGCGGCCCGGGTGTGGGCGCAGATGGCGGCGACCAGCGGCTCGTGGACCGCGAGGGGCAGGGCGTGCCCCATGTTCTCGATCTCCACGACCCGGGCACCGGGAATCCGGTCGGCGAGGTGCCGGGCGTGCGGCGGCGGGGCCGCGGGGTCGCGCATCGCCTGGACCGCCAGCACCGGTGTGGTGACGCGGGACAACTCCGCCCCCCGCGACACCGGCGGCTGCGGGATCATGTGGTGCACGATCGGCTCGTCGAACGTTCCCGCGTGCCCGATGGCCAGGAGTTCACGGCGTCGGAACTCGTCGGCGTCGAAGGGCACTCCCTCCCCGTTGAGCAGGCGCCACTTCTCCACCCGGCGTTCCAGCCGCTCCTCGTCCGTCTCGGCCGGCTGCTGAAGCAGCGTCATCATGTCGAGGAACCGCTGGGTGGGCGCCGGCAGTCCGCTGACGGACGGCTCGCCCTTGAGAGCCGCCTCCAGGTCGGCGTCGAAGTCGACGTCGAGCGCGCCCCCCAGCATCACGGTGAGGGTGAGGAGCCGCTCCGGAGCGTCCAGGGCGAGCAGCTGGCCGATGGTGTGCCCCAGTGACATGCCCACCACGTGGGCGGCGCGGACCTGCCAGCCGTCCAGAACGGCCAGCGCGTCGGCGGCCAGCTCGTCGAAGCCGTAGGGGTGGAGCGCGAAGTCGCACCGGGAGGAGCGCCCGGTGTCCCGGTGGTCGTAGCGGATCACGAAGTGCCCGGCCGCTGCCAGGCGCTCGACGAACTCGTCCGGCCACGACCTGGCCGAGAGGTTGCCGCCGGCGATCAGGAGCAGCGGGGCGTCGGCCGGGTCGCCGAGCCCTTCGCTCCACAGGGACACCCCATCGTTGGTGATCATGCGTGTCGGCATCGTTGATGAATCCTTCCCGTTCCTCGTGCGTCAGGCGCCGGCGGGCGCGGGGGCGAGGACGAGGAGCGAGAGGTCGTACGGGATGGTCGGCGAGGGCAGTTGCCGCACCTCCTCGACCACGAGGCCCGCCGACGCGGCCAGGCCGTCCCACTTCTCGCGGGTGCGCAGGGCACCGCCGAGGAAGACCAGCATCCGCAGGTCGAGCTCCGTGAACTGCTCGTTGAACGAGTTCTCGTGGAGGTCGTCGCGTTCGTGGATCAGGATGCGCCCGCCGGGCTCCAGTGCCTCGGCGCAGCGGGTGAGGATCCGGACGGCGTCGTGGTCCGGCCAGTTGAGGAGGACGAAGGAGAGGATGATCGCGTCCGCCCTGCGGGGCAGCGGCTCGAAGAAGTCCCCCTCGACGACGTCGACGCGGTCGGAGAGGCCCTCGTCCTTCAGGTAGGCGCGGGCGGTCTCCACGGTGCCCGCCATCTCCAGCACGGTGGCCGACACGTGCGGGGCCCGGCGCGCGATGGCCGCGGCGAAACCACCCTTGCCGCCGCCCACGTCGAGCACGTGCCTGACGTTCGCCCAGTCGTACGCGGCGGCCGGGGCGTCGAAGGCGACGTCCTGGTCGCAGGCGAGCAGCGAGTCGAAGGACGCGCGCAGGTCGGGGCGGCCGGCCAGGTCCTCGTAGAACGGCTTGCCGTAGATCGACTCGTACGTGGGGCGGCCGGTCCGGACGGCGTCGGGAAGGCGGGTGAAGGAGATGTCGGCCCGCGCCACGGCCTGCGTCAGGTCGTGCCAGGCACGCTGCGCGGCCGGGTGGTCGTCGGCGAGCAGTTCCCCGACCTCGGTCGGGACGAACTCGCCCGGTGCGTCCTCCTGGAGCAGCCCGATCGCCACCAGGTGGCGGATCAGCCGCAGGAGCGCTTCGGGCCGGGTGTCGGTCCTGGCCGCCAGGGCCTCCACGGTGCGGGCTCCGGCCAGGATGTGGTCGACGAGCCGCAGGGTGGCGGCCGTCCGGACGACCATGGGGGTGTGCAGGCTTCCGAGTCGGATCAGGGTCCTGAGGGCGTCGATCTGCTGCGGCCGGGCCGCGACCGTCGGTTCGGCTGTCATGAGTGTGTCCGTGCTCCTGTCGTGGCGTCGGCGGGTGGGGGGATCAGGCGCGCCAGCCCTCGGAAGTGGGCCAGGGCTCACCGAGCTGGCGGTAGGTGCCGAGGTAGTCGGGCCAGTCGCGGTGGTCGCGGATCTTGCCGTCGACGATGCGGATGAGGTGGATCTGCTCACCGGAGAACCGGCGCCCGGTCGCCGGCATGCCGACGAGGTCGCCGACGTGCCGACCGTAGAGGGCGAGCTTCGCCCGCACCCACGGGCCGTTCTCCTCGTACCCGATCTCCTCCAGGTGCGCCTCCTCGGAAAAGGCGTACTTGAGCCAGGTGACGGCGGCCGCGAACGCCTCCGGACCGCGCAGCTCCGGGTTGTGCTCCAGCGCGCCGGGATTCAGGTACTCGGGGTGAATGAATTCCGCGACATCGTCGGTCTTTCCCGTGTTGTACGCCTCCACCATGCGGCGGACCAGATCGATCTGTGTGCTCATTGTTTTTTCCTCCCGTACCGGAAACGGTGACACCGGCGGCGACCGCGTCAACAATTGTTGTTTCTCCCTGCGGGGGCGTACAAGGGTTTCGGGGACGCCTCGAACGGCACTCCACCACCCTTCAAGTGCGGGTCGAACACTGGGAAGCCGGGAAGAGCTCGAATCGCAGAGGCAGGAGCCGACGGTGCAGGATTCGTCCTACAAAGAGCAGGTGGCACAGGCTTTCGACCAGTCGTCGTCGACCTACGACCGACTGGGAGTGGAGTTCTTCACACCCATGGGCCGCCGTCTGGTGGAAATCGCGGAACCGACCGCCGGTGAACGAGTGCTCGACATCGGCTGCGGGCGCGGCGCGTGCCTTTTTCCGGCTGCGCGGAAGGTCGGTCCCCAGGGGCGCGTCCACGGAATCGACATCGCTCCCGGAATGATCGAGGAAGCCCGCAAGGAAGTTGCCGAACGCGGGCTGCGGAATATCGTCCTCGAGGTGATGGACGCGGAGACGCCCGAACTCCCGGCGCGTTCCTTCGATCTGGTCATGGGGAGCTACAGCGTCATCTTCCTGCCGGACGCGGTGGGGGCACTGGCGCGCTACGCCGGAATCCTGGACCTCGGGGGCAGGATCGCGTTCACCAGCCCGGTCTTCCGCGCCGGCACGTTCCCGTTCCTGCCGCCCGAGTTCACCCCGCTCATCCCGCGGACGCTGCTGGAGCACCTGCCCGAGCAGTGGCGGCCCGAGGCGCTGGTCCGGCGGTTCAACAGCTGGCTGGAGCGATCCGAGGACCTCGTCCGCGCTCTGGAGGGCTGTGGTTACACCTCGGTCACCGTCACCGACGAACCGGTGCGGATGACGGCCCTGTCCAGCGAGGCGTGGGTGGACTGGTCCCACACCCAGGGCATGCGTCTGCTGTGGCAGAACCTCCCGGAGGCCCAGCGAACGGAACTGCGCGCACGGCTTGTCGAGGGACTCGACAAGCTGAGCGACTCCACCGGGGCCCTCGCCATCGACGTGCCGGTCCGCTTCGTCACCGCCCGGGTCGCCCGCTGAGCACGGCGCCCCGCTCGCGCACCGCGGTCAGCGCCGCCGCCACGGACGTCCGGTCCGCCTCGGCGGTGCCGGCCCGCGGCGGCAGCAGCGGCACCACCGCGTTCTGCCCGGACCGTACCGTCGGATGGCGGCGGGTGAGGGTGCTCAGCCCCTGTCCCGGCCCCGTTTCCAGGCAGATCACGCCCGTGCGGGAGCTGAGCACCGCGTCCAGGGCCGGCCAGAAGCGGACCGTCTCCACGGGGTGCCCGGCCCAGTACGACGGGTCGGCGGCCAGTCTCCCGGTCACCGGACCCGGCCGGTAGCCGGAGCGAAGGGGGATGGACGGCGCCTCCACCGGCGTGGCGGCGAACCGCTCGGCCGCCCCCGCCGCGTACGGGGCCAGCATCGGACTGTGGAAGGCGGTCAGCGAGGGCACCTCACGGCACGTCAGTCCCGCTTCCCGCAGCGCCCGGGCAACCCGGGCGAGCGGTGTGAGGGGTCCCGCGAGGACGGTCTGGCGGGGCGAGTTGACGGCCGCGACCACCACCTCCCCGTTCCCGAGGTACGGACCCAGTTCGTCCCCGCCCGCGGCGACCGCCAGCATCCCTCCGGGCGGTGCCTGGGCCAGCCGCCGCACCCGGTCCAGCAGGAGACCCGCCGCGTCGCGCAGGGTGAACACCCCGGCGAGCACGGCCGCCGCCATCTCCCCGACGCTGTGTCCCAGCAGCGCCCACGGCCGGCCGGTCGCGGCCGTCACCGTCCGGCCGAGGGCGTAGTCCACCGCGAACAGCAGCGGCTGGGAACGGGTGACGTGGTCCAGCGGCACGGCGGGGTGGTCGCTCAGCCAGTCGGCGCGCAGCCGCCCGCCCTCGCCGTGACCGGCGGCGTCGTACGCGTCGAACACCTCGTCCATGACGGCCGTGAAGACCGGTTCGGATCCGTACAGGCCGGCGGACATCCGCGCGTGCTGGGCCCCCTGTCCGGGGAACATCAGGAGAATCGCGGGCGCATCCATGACGGGCTCCTCACCGGGCGGCCGGGGCGGCCGCCCACGACGGGTGTTCCAGCAACTCCACGACGGCGCACGACCAGCTGAAACCGGCGCCGACGCTGACCAGCAGGCACAGCTCCCCGGGGGCGAGGCGGCCGGAGCCGACGAGGTGGTCGAACCCGGCGATGGGGTCACCGCCTCCCAGGTGACCGGTTCGCCGCCCGAACTCCCAGGTGGTGCGCTCGGGTTCGATGTCCCACTTGGTGAAGTAGGCGGCGCTCAGCCGGCGCCACCCCATGTGCGGCAGCACGACCCGGCTGATGTCCTCGAGGCCGACCCCGGCCGCCTCCAGCGCGCCGGTCAGGGCCGCCTCCTGGCCCGCCGAGACCCGTGCGACGCTGAACGAGCTCCCCGCCTCGGCCACGTACGCCCGCTTGTGCGTGTCCAGGTCCACGGTCCGCTGCTCCTCCGAGGACGGTGGGCCGAACGGGTGCCCGCCCCGGTGCATGCCCTCCAGCACCGGTTCCGAGACCGTCACCAGGCTGCGCAGCCGGGCGAAGCCGCCCCGCCGGGAGAGCACGAGGGCGGTACCGCCGTCGGCGTACACCGTGCCGGGGTCGCTGCGCCAGCGGTCGAAGCCCGGCGGGCGCATCCGGTCGCCCGTCGTGATCAGCGCGGCCCCCCGGTCCGGGGCGGCGAGCAGATAGGCGCGGGCCAGTTCCAGGGCGGCCATACCGCCGTTGGACACCTGCCGCACCTCCATGGCGGGACAGCGGTTCCCGACGGCCACCCGCTGGACGTAGGAGGCCGGCGCCCACAGATGGTGCCCCTGGGAGTACAGGCTGGCGTGCAGGACGAGGTCGATGTCGGCTGGTTCGACGCCGGAGCGGTCCAGGGCGGCCCGGGCCGCCAGCGCCGCCATCTCCGCCGGGGTCTCCTTGTCGGCGACCGCCACCGACAGCACCCCCGTCGAGGAGGCGAGCCTGCGGTCGCAGTGGCCGGCGGCCAGGGCCTGCTCCGTGGTCACCGGCGGGGGCAGCCAGACGCCGCAGCCGGCCACGTGGAGGTCCCCGGACGCCGCCTCCGGCGCGCTCACGCCGCCCTCCGGACCACCAGAGCGCTGTTGAACCCTCCGTGACCACGGGCGACGACGAGGGCCGCCCCGCCGCCGGCCAGTGGCCGGGGCCGCCCGGTCACCACGTCGAGCGGAAGGTCCGGGTCGGGGTCGACGTGGGCGGTCGCCGGGACCACCTCGTCCCGCAGCGCCAGCAGCGCGGTCGCCACGTCCAGCGGCCCGGCGCCCGAGTACAGCCGGCCGGTGAGGGTCTTGGGGACCGTCACCGGGACCCGGCGCGGCCCGAAGACCGACGCCAGGGCCTCCGCCTCGGCCGCGTCCAGTTCGGGGACGGCCGCGCCGTCGGCGAACACCACGGCCACGTCGGACGCGTCCAGCCCAGCGTCGGCCAGTGCCGTTTCGACGGCACGGGCGAGCGCGCAGGGACGGCCGGAGCCGGGCGGGGGGTCGAAGCTCGCACCGTACCCCGCGATCTCCCCGTACACCGCGGCACCCCGCGCGGCGGCCCGCTCCGCGTCCTCGACGGTGAGGATCGCCCCTCCTTCGCCGGGCACGTGTCCGGCCGCCCGCCGGTCGAACGGCAGGTACCCGGCCGCCGGGTCGTCCGAGTCGCTCAGCCGGCCCGACTTCACCTGGGCCGCCATGCCGTACGGGCACAGGGACGAGTCCACGGCGCCCGAGACGATCAGCTCGGCTCCGCCCCGGACCTTGCGGCGGGCGTGTGCGAGGGCGTCGATGCCGCCTGCCTGCTCGGCCACCACCACGCCGACCGGGCCGCGCAGATCGTGCCGGATGGCGATCTGCCCGGTGTTGACGGCGTAGAACCAGGCGAACGACATGTACGCGCTGACATGGGCCGGCCCCTTGCTCCAGAGGTTCTGCAACTCCCGCTGGCCGAAGTCGAAGCCGCCGGACGCGCTGGCCGTGATCACACCCGCGTCCAGGGCCGACGAGGGTGAGAAACGGGCTTCCCGGAGCGCCCAGTCGGCGGCGGCCAGCGCGTACCTGGTCATCGGGTCGGTCTGCGCCAGCAGCCGCTTCGGCAGATGGTCCTCGGGGACGAAGCCGTCCACCGTCCCGGCCAGCCGGCCCAGGCGGCCGTCGCCGGCGAACCGCCTCAGCGGTCCGATGCCGTTGCGGCCGTTCAGGACGGCGTCCCAGTACGCGCGCGTCCCCAGCCCGTTGGGGGCCACGATGCCGAGGCCCGTCACCACCGTGCGGCCCGTGCGGCCCCGCCGGGTCGTGGGCGACACGGGGAACTGCGAGGACGCGGTCCGTGCCGCGGTACCTCCTGTCATGGGGCTCACCTCTCGAAACGGCTCAGCAGCATGGCGCTCTGGAAGCCGCCGAAGCCGCTTCCCACCGTCAGCGCGTGCCGCACCCTCTGTTCGCGCGCCGTCAGCGGCACGTAGTCAAGGTCGAGTTCGGGATCCGGGTCGTGCAGGTTCGCGGTCGGCGGGATCGCCCCGTACTCCACGGCCAGGGCCGTCGCCGCCACTTCGAGCGAGCCGATCGCCCCCAGGGAGTGTCCGATCATCGACTTGATGGAGCTGATGGGCACCCGGTACGCGTGCTCCCCCAGGGAGTGCTTGAACGCGGAGGTCTCGTGCCGGTCGTTCTGCTTCGTCGCCGTTCCGTGGGCGTTGACGTAGTCCACGTCCGAGGGGGCGCGGCGGGCCTCGTCGAGCGCCGCGGTGATCGCCGCCGCCATCTCGGCGCCGTCGGCGCGCAGTCCGGTCATGTGGTAGGCGTTGCTGCGTGAGGCGTATCCGCCGATCTCGGCGTAGATCCGCGCACCCCTGCGCAGGGCCGTCTCCGCCTCCTCCAGGACCACGATCGCACCGCCCTCGCCCAGCACGAAGCCGTTGCGGCTGCGGCTGAAGGGACGCGAGGCGGTCCCGGGTGTGTCGTTGTGGTCGGAGGTCGCCCGGATGGCGTCGAAGCAGGCCACCGTGATCGGCGCGATGGGGGCGTCCACGCCGCCCGCGACCATGGCGTCCACCGCCCCCTCGCGGATGAGCTCGCAGGCGTACCCGATGGAGTCGATCCCCGAGGTGCACCCGGCCGAGACGATGTTCACGGGCCCCTCCGCTCCGACGAGCCAGGCCACCTCGGCGGCGAGGGAGCTGGGCACGAAGTAGTCGTACAGCTCGGGCGACCCCCGGTCGGGGTCCACGACCCAGTGCGCTCCGCCGGAGCTGAGCGCGACGTACTCCGACTCCAGCTTCTGGGTGCAGCCGACGGCGGTGCCCACGCACACACCGACCCGGTGCGCGAAGTCCTCCTCGATCCTCAGCCCGCTGTCGGTGAGTGCCTCCTGGCCGGCGACCAGCGCGAACTGCCCGGCCCGGTCGAGGCGCCGGGCCTGCTCCTCGGACAGCCCCGCCGCCACCGGATCGAAGTCGCACTCGGCGGCGACACGGGAGCGGAAGGAGGTGGCGTCGAACGTGCTGATGGCGCGGGTGGCGGTGGTTCCGGACAGCAGGAGCTCCCAGAACGGCTTGGTCCCGGTGGCGCCGGGAGCCACCACGCCGATCCCGGTGATGACGACCCGCCGGCTCACCTCGTCCGCCCTCCGGATCCGCTCGGGGCCGGGGCGTCCGGCACGACACGGACCTGACGCTGCCGGTACAGGGTCGGTTCGCTGGTGCTCAGGGCCCGCAGGGCGGACGCGTGGGCCGGGAAGTCCGGATGTGCCACGGCGGCGCGGAAGGAGGCTTCGTCGTCCCAGACCGCGATGTTCACGTACTGCGGACGGGTGTCCGCCGGGTCACGACCGGTGTCCGTGGGCACCAGCAGGGTGTGCCAGCGGAAGCCGGGCCGGCGGCACAGGAACTCGGCCGTTTCGGCGAACGCCGCCTCGAAGTCCTCGGCGGATCCGCTCAGGGTGAATCGGTTGACGAACGTCACCGTTCCGGAGCCGGCGTCGTTCGGTTCTGGCAGAGGCATCGCTGCTCCACGGGTCCGTTGGTCCAGGTGTGGGGGGACATCGGTGAGAGGGTGCGGCCGAGTCCGCGCAGGGGCGGTCACGCCGGACTCCGAGGCTCTGCGGCGCCGCTTGACCCCCTCTGGAAGCCGGGTCGTCAAGCGCGGCTCGAGCACGGGGTGCGAGGTTGATCCTCCGTCGAAGGGAGGACCATGTCCGAGGCAGCCGACCGGGTCGCACTCGTGACCGGGGGAACCAGCGGCATCGGTCTCGCGGTGGTGCGCAAGCTCGCCCGGGACGGGATCCGGGTGTTCCTGTGCGCTCGCGGCGAGAGCGCCGTCACCGGCACCGTGAAGGAACTGCAGGCATCGGGACTGGAGGTGGACGGCGCGCTGTGCGACGTACGGAGCACCGAGGACGTCGACCGGCTGGTCCGTACGGCCCGGGACCGCTTCGGGCGAATCGACATCGTCGTCAACAACGCGGGCCGCGGCGGTGGCGGTGTGACCGCTGAGATCACCGACGACCTCTGGCTGGACGTCGTCGACACCAACCTCAGCGGAGCCTTCCGTGTCACCCGTGCCGTCCTCGCCGCCGGCGGCATGTCGGAGCGCGGATGGGGCCGGATCATCAACATCGCCTCCACGGGCGGCAAGCAGGGAGTGGCCCTCGGGGCCCCCTACTCCGCCTCCAAGAGCGGCCTGATCGGTTTCACGAAGGCCGTAGCGCTGGAGCTGGCCAAGACGGGCGTCACCGTCAACGCCGTCTGCCCCGGGTACGTCGAGACGCCCATGGCACAGGGCGTCCGGCACCGCTACGCCGCCTTCTGGGGCGTCACCGAGGACGACGTCCTGGAGAAGTTCCAGGCGAAGATTCCCCTCGGACGCTACTCGACGCCCGAGGAGGTGGCCGGGATGGTGCACTACCTGGTCTCCGACAGCGCCGACTCGATCACGGCCCAGGCCATCAACGTCTGTGGTGGCCTCGGCAGTTACTGACCGTCCGCGACCCGAACCCAGGAGGGCAGATGTCCGAGTCGCCGCTTCAGCAGACCGAGCACGAGATCCACACCTCCGCCGCGCCGGACACCGTGTTCGCCGTGCTCTCCGACGCACGGGCGTGGCCCACCGTGTTCCCGCCCAGCGTCCACGTCGAACAGGTCGAGCGCACCCGCTCCACCGAGCGCATCCGCATCTGGGCCACCGCCAACGGCTCGCTGCGCACCTGGACGTCGCGGCGCGAGCTCGACGAACGAGCCCGGCGCATCAGCTTCCGGCAGGAGGTGTCCGCCCGTCCCGTCGCCGCGATGGGCGGCGACTGGATCGTCGAGGAAGCCGCCGACGGCGGCACCCGGGTGCGGCTCACGCACGACTTCCGGGCCGTGAACGACGACCCGGAGACGATCGACTGGATCCACCGGGCCGTGGACCGCAACAGCAAGGCGGAACTGGCGTCCCTGCGCACCGCGCTCGAACGGCCCGACGGCACCGCGCCGACGACCTTCGAGGACACCGTCACCGTTCACGGCCGTGCCGAGGACGTCTACGACTTCCTCCACCGCAGCGACCTCTGGGGAGAGCGGCTCTCCCACGTCGCGCGGATCGCGGTCAAGGAGGAGGAACCGGGGCTCCAGCACATGGAGATGGACACCCTCACCGCGGACGGCTCGGTGCACACCACCTCGTCGGTGCGGGTGTGCTTCCCCGAACGGCACGTCATCGTCTACAAGCAGTTGCGTACGCCGCCGCTGCTCTCGCTCCACCTCGGCCGCTGGTCGGTCCGGCCCGCCGACGACGGGGACGGGATCGCCGTCACCTCGGCCCACACCGTGTCCGTGGCACGCTCGGCGATCCCCGGTGTCCTCGGTGCCGGGGCGAGTGAGGCGGACACCGTGGACTTCGTCCGCCGGGCCCTGGGCCGCAACAGCCTCCTGACTCTGGAAGCGGCCAGGCGGTACGCCGAGTCCGGCGCCTGAGGCGGGCGTCCCGGGCCCGCACGGAACCTGCCCCGCCTCGCTCCCGCGGGGCGGGGTCCGCCGCGTTCCGGCCGGTGCTCGGGGCGGTCTCCCGTCGGCGGGGCGCCCTCCGATGAACGGAGGACGCCCCGCGGGTGTCCGGGCCGACGGGCCTCACGTCACCGAGAGACCCCCGTCCACGGCCAGCACGGCGCCGCTGGCGTAGACGGCTTCGGGATCGGCGAGTCGTACCACCCACCACGCGACTTCCTCGGGCCGGCCCACGCGGCCGAGCGGAACGCGTCGGCCCATGGCCTCCAGGAATCCGTCGTACGCCTCCTGGGACATCCCCGCCCGGACCCCCGCACCGGTCTCGATCACCCCCGGGGCGACACCGACCACGCGGATGCCGCGGGGACCGAGTTCCACGGCCCAGGACCGCGTCAGCAGGTCCAGACCCGCCTTGGCCGCCCCGTACACCGCGTTCCCGGGCCAGGCCCGTCGGCCGAGCGCGCCCGCCGAACCGATGTTCACGACCAGGCCGGAAGCGGTCTCCAGCGGGCCGAGCAGCGCCTGAGTGAGCAGTACCGGGGCCACGAGGTTCGTGGCCACCTGTGCCTCCACCGCGGTGCGGTCCAACTCGCCCAGGTGCCCGAAGGCGGCCGTGGCGGCATTGTTCACGAGCACGTCGACCACGCCGCCGAGCCGCTCGCGCACCTCCCCGGCGACCGCCTCCGGCGCCGCGGGGTCGGTGATGTCCACGGCCAGCGTGTGCGCGTCCTTGTGCCCGTCCACCGTCTCCGCCAGCGGACCGGGGGTCCTGCCCACGACGAGGACGCGGTCACCCCGGGCGGCGAAGGCACGGGCGACGGCTCGTCCGATGCCGGAGCCGCCGCCGGTCACGATCACGGATCGCTGTGTGTTCTCCATGCGGCGAGGCTAGGTACCGCTGGTGGAGGGCGACTTGAGCGCCGGGGGCCGCTCCGCCCCGCCGGATCGGTGCTCGGCGGTCAGTCGCTCCAGCACGGGCACGATGTCGTTCGGGCTCGGCGTCCCGACGATCTCGGCGCGCACCCGGCGCGCCCCGACGACGTAGGAAGGATCGTCGAGCAGGGCGAGGAGGCGCTCGCGCAGCAGTTCCGGCGAGACGTCCCGGGCGTCCACGTAGCCGCCCGCACCGCTGCGGGCCAGGCCGTGCGCCTTCTCCATGGCGTCCCACATCATGTCGGGCACGATCAGCTGCGGTACCGCGTGCGCCAGGGCGGTCATGAACGTGCCGGACCCGCCGTGATGGATGATGCCCGAGCAGGACGGCAGCAGGGCGTTCAGCGGGACGAAGTCCACGGCCCGCACGTTCGCCGGCAGGGTGCCGAGCTCCTCGCGCAGCTCCTGCGGCAGGGTGGCGACGACCTCCACGTCCAGGCCGTCCACGGCCGCCAGGACGTCGGAGGCGGCGACCGTGCCGGCGCCCGTCGCCTCGCCGAGTGACACACCCAGCGTCAGGCACAGGCGCCGCGGGTGGCGGGGCGGCTCGCGCAGCCAGTCCGGGAGCAGGGAGGGCCCGTTGTACGGCACGTAGCGCACCGGCACCCAGGGCAGGTCCAGGGGGATGCGCATCGACGGCGGTGTGGGGTCGATCGTCCACTGTCCGAGGACCAGTTCCTCGCTCATGTCCCCGGCGCTGCCGCCGCACCGTTCCAGCGTCCAGGTGAGCCACTCGGCCAGCGGGTCGTCGCGCAGCTCGGGCGGCTGCCGGTCGAGCAGGGCGCGGAACGCCGTCCTGTTCCGGCCCATCTGGTCCGGGCCGAACAGCAGCCGGGCGTGCGCCGCCCCGCTGAGCCGGGCGGCCACCGGACCGGCCAGGGTCAGCGGATCCCAGACCACGAGGTCCGGCCGCCAGTCGCGGGCGAGGTCGACGAGGTCGTCGACCATGGGCTCGGGGTTCACGTTCTGGAAGACCATGGCGGTCATCGCGGTGAACATGCCGAGCGCGTGGTCCCACGGGAAGGGGTCGTGACGGGTGTTGCTCATGGCGAGGCCGCCGAGGTTGCGGTCGTCCTGGAAACTGGCGTTGGCCTCCCGGGTCTCCTCTTCGATGTTGAGGTCCTCCCCGATCCGCACCGCGGTGAGACCGGCCCGGACGATGTCGTCGAGGACGTCGGGCTGGCTGGCCATGAGCACTTCGTGTCCCGCGGTCCGCAGTGCCGACGCCAGGGTGACCTGGGCGTAGACATGGGACCGCGCGGCCATGGTGGCGAACAGGACGCGCACGGGGAACTCACCTCCGGGACGGGGCGGACGGCACGGCCGAGCGGGTGACGGGCGAGCCCACGGACAGACTGTGCAGACAGGCGACCAGGGTGCGGGCCTGGACGTTGACGTAGTGGGAGTGACGCAGCAGCCCGACCAGTTGGTGGAGCGTCAGCCAGCGGTAGTCGTCACCGTCCGGGATGTCGCGGTCGGCTTCGACGATCATGTAGGTGTTCACCGCGTGGTAGAAGCGCCCTCCCTCCTCCGCGAGGGCGGTCGCGTAGCGCACGCGCTCGGGCGGAGCCTCCAGCACGGCGTCGAGGAAGCGGGGCCTGGCCTCGGCGGGCAGGGCGTGCAGACTGCCCGGGGTGCACTGCACGGTGGGTGCGATCTCCACGACGTCGACGTAGCCGGGCTCCACGCGCGCGTGCGCCAGGACGTGGAGGACCCCGTCGATCCGCCGGACCAGGAAGGCCGCGACCCCCTGGTCCTTGGGCTCGATCATCGGCTGGCTCCAGCCGGGCACCTCCCGCGAGGCGGCCGTCACGTCGACGGCCATCACCTCCAGGAAGCGTCCGCTCTCGTGGGCGATCACGCCGTCCCGCTCGTACCAGTGCGGTAGCGCGTTCAGCGCGGCCGGGCGGGTCACCACGTCGGTGCGGCTGCGCAGGTCGGCGATCCAGCTGACGATGTCCACGGTGCTGTGCAGGCTGCCCTCGGCCGCTGCGCACGACCGCACGAGGGAGCGGTGGAAACCGGCGTCCACCCGGCTCTCGCCACCGTCGGAGCGAGCGGGGGCCACCGGGTGGCCGCCCCCGGGGCCGTCGGCTCCGGCCGGTTCCGCGTCGGCCAGCGGGTGCGCTCCCTCGCTCGCGAACGGCAGGCAGGCCAGCACCGTCCTCGCGTCCATGTTCACGAGGTTCTCGACCCCCAGCAGCCGGTGCAGCTGGCCCAGCGTCAGCCAGTGGAAGTCCTCGTGCGACGGAACCTCGCCGAACACCTGGACGATCATGTTGCGGTTGCGCTTGCGGTAGAACCAGGATCCCTGTTCGGACTGGAGCACGTCGGCGACCACCTGCCGTCCGGCGGTGTCGCGGAAGTGCTCCAGGTACGGGATGGCCTTGCCGCCGTGCACCCGCGTGTAGTTGCTGCGGGTGGCCTGGACCGTCGGGGAGAGCTGGAGCCCGCCGGGGTTGCCGGGCTCGAACTTGGCCTGGACGAGGCAGTGCAGGAGCCCGTGGCGCTCCTGCACCAGGAAGCCGAGGATGCCCACCTCGGGCTGGTTCACGATCGGCTGGGACCAGCGCGGCACGGGGGCGCCCGGGATGTGCACGTCCAGTCCCTCGATGCTGAAGAACCTCCCGGTGTGGTGGGAGACGGCCCCGGTGACCGGGTGGCGGTCCCACCCCTTGAGTGCGTCCAGCGGGATCCGCTCGGTGCGGTGCACCACCTGTGCCGAGCGGTCGGCGTACCACGCCCAGAAACGTTCCATGCCGCCGCCCAGGCCGTCCCGGGCGAGGACGGACCGGGCGATCTGGGCGGTCATCGCGGCTCCGCTGTGCCGGCGCACCGAGAGGACCGGAAGGGCACCCATGGTCAGTCCAACCCGTCCCGGGTGACGGTGCGGTGCTTGACGCGCCACTCGCCCGCCTCCCGCACCAGGACGTCCGTGCACACCGTGCTGCGGCGCAGCACCGGGTCGCCGTCGCGCGGCGTCTCCAGCACCACCGCGTAGCTGCGGGCCGTGACCTCGTCGGCCTGTCCGTCGACGGTCAGCATGCCGATCCAGTGCCGCCGGGTGACCCCTTCGGCGGCGAACCGGTCCGTGGTCCGCCGCGCGGCCCGTGCGATGTCCGAGGCCCCGCGGACGGCCTCGCCGCCCACCTCGAAGACGCCGTCGCGGGTGAACGTGCGCGCCCAGTCCTCGGCCCTGCCGTCGTCCAGGAGCTGCATCTGCCGGGCGTAGAACCGCTGCACCCCGAGGTAGGTGCCGGGGTCCGCCGAATCCGCCGGCTCGGTCGTCGGCGCGTCGTCCGCCGCAAGCGCGTCCATGATCACCCCTTGGGTCGTGTGATGGCCTCGGATGGCCCGGTCCCGGTCCGGCCGCGTGCACCCGCCGGCCGGCACCGTGCCCAACCTGTTCCGCGCGTCTTGAGGCGGGGCGGACAACCGCCGGTCCACCGCTGCTCCAGTACGACTGGACCTGCGGAACCGAGGGTGGTCGCCGCGGTCCCGACCGGGCCGTACACGTCGTGCAGCAACCGGTGCGGAGGAGCAGGGATGGCTGAGCTCAGCCTGACGGAACTGCGGGAGATCATGCGGCAGAGCCTGGGGGAGGACGAGGTCCCCGACCTCGCGGACGCGGACACCGTGACCTTCGAGGACCTCGGGCTCGACTCCCTGGCCGTCCTGGAGACGGTCAACCACATCGAGCGGACCTACGGGGTGAAGCTGCCCGAGGAGGAACTGGCGGAGATCAGGACGCCGCACGGCATGCTGTCCTTCGTCAACGAGAGGCTGCGGGCGGCGGCATGACGGCCTCCACCCCTCACCACGGGACACCGCACGGCGGCCTGTCGGGCCGGACGGTGCTGGTCACCGGGGCCACGTCCGGCATCGGCCGGGCGGCGGCCCTCGCGGTCGCCCGCCAGGGGGCCCACGTCGTACTCGTCGGCCGGGATCCCGAACGTCTGCGGACCGTCACGAACGAGGTGGCCCGGACCGCCGGCCCGGCCCCGGACGCCTTCCGCGCGGACTTCACCGAGCTGCGCCAGGTACGCGACCTGGGAGAGCGGCTGCGGGACCGGTACCCGCGCATCGACGTCATGGCCAGCAACGCCGGCGGCATGTTCTGGTCGCGCACCATGACCCCGGACGGGTTCGAGGCCACCATCCAGGTCAATCACCTCGCGGGCTTCCTGCTGGCACGGCTGCTGCGGGAGCGGCTCGCGGGCGGGCGGCTGATCCTCACCTCGTCCGACGCGTACACCCAGGGCCGGATCGACCCGGACGACCTCAACGGCGACCGTCACCGCTACAGCGCGGGCCAGGCGTACGGCACGTCCAAACAAGCCAACATCATGACCGCGGCGGAGGCCGCCAGGCGCTGGCCGGACGTGCTGGCGGTCAGCTACCACCCCGGCCAGGTCCGCACCCGCATCGGACGGGGCACGGTCGCCTCGTCCTACTTCCGGTTCAACCCCTTCCTGCGCTCCTCGGCGAAGGGCGCTGACACCCTCGTGTGGCTGGCGACCGCGCCGGCCGGGGAGCTGACCACGGGCGGTTACTACAGCGACCGACGGCTGTCCTCGGTGAGCGGCCCGACCGCCGACGCCGGCCTCGCGGCGAAGCTCTGGGAGGCCGGCGAGGCCGCCGTCGGCGACACCGCGCACTGACCGCCGCTCCCGTATGTCCGTCTCATCCGCGAGCGCAGACGCTCGTGTGCCGATCCCTCGAAAGGAACGACTCGTGACCAGGTTCGCGCCCGGTGCCCCCGCATGGTTCGACCTCGGTTCGCCCGATGTCGCCGCCTCGGCCGACTTCTACACCGGCCTGTTCGGCTGGACCGCAACTGTGGTCAGCGACCCGGGCGCCGGGGGTTACACGACGTTCAGCTCCGACGGGAAGCTGGTCGCCGCGGTCGCCCGCCACCAGATCGACACCCCCTACCACCGGCCGTACGGGCCCGGGAACGACCAGCACGGCATGCCGGCCATCTGGACCGTGTACTTCGCCACCGACGACGCCGACGCGCTGACCAAGCGGGTCGAGACGGCGGGCGGCGAGGTCGTCATGACCCCCATGGACGTCCTCGGCCTCGGCCGGATGGCGGTCTTCACCGATCCCGCCGGGGCCGCGTTCGCCGTCTGGCGCAAGGGATTCATGGAGGGCGCGGAGGTGACCGGCGTACCCGGATCGGTCGGCTGGGTCGAGCTGGTGACCGACGGCATCGGGGCCGCCCGGGACTTCTACTCGGCGACCCTCGGACTGGCTCCGACCGACACCGGTCTGAAGGGCGTGACCGACCCGGTCTGGCGCATCGGCGACACACCGGTCGCCGGTACTCGGGCGCTGGGCGTCACCGGCGCGGTACGGCCGCACTGGGCCGTGCTGTTCGCCGTGCGCGACTGCGACGCGACGGCCCGGCGTGCCGTGGAACTCGGCGGCTCCGTCGAGAACGAGCCCGCCGACACGCCCAGGGGGCGGCGGGCGGACCTGCTCGACCCGCACGGGGCCGGCTTCTCCGTGGTCGAGCTGCGGGAGGGTTACCCCTCGGCGGCGGACGGTGCCTCGTGAGCGGCGCGGCGCCCCGGGTGGCCGTCGACCCGTTCGCGTGTCCCATGATGACCATGCAGCGCAAGCCCGAGGTGCACGACGTCTTCCGGGAGGCGGGCCCGGTCGTCGAGGTGAACGCCCCCGCGGGTGGACCCGCCTGGGTCGTCACCGACGACGCCCTCGCCCGCGAGGTGCTGGCCGATCCCCGGTTCGTGAAGGACCCCGACCTCGCTCCCGCGGCCTGGCGGGGGGTGGACGACGGTCTCGACAGCCCCGTCCCGGAGCTGCGTCCGTTCACGCTCATCGCGGTGGACGGCGAGCCCCACCGGCGCCTGCGCCGCATCCACGCACCCGCGTTCAACCCTCGCCGGCTGGCCGAGCGGACGGACCGCATCGCCGCCATCGCCGACCGGCTGCTCACCGGACTCGCCGACGCCTCCGACCGGTCGGGCAAACCGGCCGAGCTGATCGGCGGCTTCGCGTACCACTTCCCGCTGCTGGTCATCTGCGAGCTGCTCGGCGTGCCGGTCACCGATCCGGCGATGGCGCGCGAGGCCGTCAGCGTCCTCAAGTCACTCGGCCTCGGCGGCCCGCAGAGCGGTGAGGGCGGCGGCGCGGACCCGGCCGAGGGCGTACCGGACACCTCGGCCCTGGAGGGCCTGCTCCTCGAAGCCGTGCGCTCGGCCCGGCGGAACGACACCCGGACCATGACCCGCGTGCTGTACGAACGCGCGCAGGCCGAGTTCGGCTCGGTCTCCGACGAGCAGCTCGTCTACATGATCACCGGGCTCATCTTCGCGGGCCACGACACCACCGGCTCCTTCCTGGGCTTCCTGCTCGCGGAGGTCCTGGCGGGCCGCCTCGCGGCGGACGCCGACGACGACGCCGTCTCCCGGTTCGTGGAGGAGGCGCTGCGCTACCACCCGCCGGTGCCCTACACGTTGTGGCGGTTCGCGGCCACGGAGGTGACCCTCGGCGGCGTCCGGCTGCCCCGCGGAGCACCGGTGCTGGTGGACATCGAGGGCACCAACACCGACGGCCGCCATCACGACGAGCCGCACGCCTTCCGCCCCGAGCGTCCCTCGTGGCGGCGGCTCACCTTCGGCGACGGGCCGCACTACTGCATCGGGGAGCAACTGGCCCAGCTGGAGTCGCGCACGATGATCGGCGTACTGCGCAGCAGGTTCCCCGAGGCCCGACTGGCCGTGCCGTACGACGAGCTGCGGTGGAGCCGGAAGGGGGCCCAGACGGCGCGGCTCACCGAACTGCCCGTCCGGCTGCGCTGATCCGCGGATCACGCGCAGCACGGGACCGCCCGCCGCGCCGTGCGCGGCGGGCGGTCCCGTGCGGTGTACCCGGCGCGGACGCCCTCCCTGTGACTTTCTCACATCAGGACGTGCTGAATTAACCCCCGCAAATGCCGAACACACTTTCATGACAGGCATTCACTTGCGAGGATGGAGCGCACAGGCGATGCCGTCCGAGGACATCCCTCGGCCGCCGGAAATATGCCACCTGCTGAAGCGATCTGAACGCCACAGAGGGAGCACCGACAATGCAGATCAATATGTTGGGCCCGCTCGTCGCACACCACAACGGCACGTCGGTGACCCCGATAGCCAGAAAACCCCGGCAAGTGTTCTCGCTGCTCGCCCTCCAGGCAGGAACCGTGGTGCCGGTGCCCGCGCTGATGGAGGAGCTCTGGGGAACCCACCCTCCGGCAAGCGCGCTGACCACCCTCCAGACCTACATCCTCCAGGTGCGCCGGGGCATCACCGTGGCCCTCGGCGCGAGCCACAACGGACCCGCCAAGGACGTACTGCGCACCTGCTACGGCGGCTACCTGCTCGACGTGGACCACACCCGTACCGACGTGTACGCCTTCGAGCGTCTCGCCGAGGAGGGCAAGCGGGCCGGTGAGCGCGGGGAGCTCGAGCTGGCCTCCACGCGCTTCCGCCAGGCCCTCGACCTGTGGCGCGGGGACGCGCTCGTGGACGTGCACGCCGGCCTGCGGATCGGCATGGAGGTGGCGCGCCTGGAGGAGAGCCGACTCGGTGTCCTGGAGGCCCGCGTGGAAACCGACCTCAGGCTGGGCCGGCACGCGAGCCTGCTGCCCGAGCTGTCGGCGCTCACCGCCCGTCACCCCATGCACGAGAACCTGTGGGCCCAGTTCATGATCGCCCTCCACCGCTCGGGCCGCACGAGCCAGGCCCTCGAGACCTTCATCAAACTCCGCAAGACACTGGTGAACGAGCTGGGGGTGGAACCGTCCGCCCGTCTCCAGCACCTCCAGCACGCGATCCTCCGGGCCGACCCCGGCATCGACCGGAACGGTCCGGAATTACCGGCAGCCGCATCCGTCGCGCTTGCCTGACCACACTCTGACAAGGAGTCCCGTGTCCACCCACGTCTGGCAATACCTCGACGAATACCGGGAAGAGCGCGCCGACATTCTCGATGCGGTGGAAACCGTATTCGAGTCCGGCCAGCTCATTCTCGGAAGCAGCGTCCGCTCTTTCGAGGAGGAGTTCGCCGCCTTTCACGGACTGCCGCACTGCACCGGCGTCGACAACGGCACCAACGCGCTGGTCCTCGGTCTGCGGGCGCTCGGCATCGGCCCGGGGGACGAGGTCGTGACGGTCTCCAACACCGCGGCCCCCACCGTGGTCGCCATCGACGCCGTGGGCGCCACGCCCGTCTTCGTCGACGTGCACGAGGACGACCACCTCATGGACACCGACCGGCTCCGATCGGTGATCGGTCCGCGCACCCGGTGCCTGCTCCCGGTCCACCTCTACGGACAGAGCGTGGACATGTCGCCCGTGCTCCAGCTCGCCGCCGAGCACGACTTGAAGGTGCTGGAGGACTGCGCTCAGGCCCACGGCGCCCGCCACCACGGCCGGCTGGTCGGCACCCAGGGCCACGCGGCGGCCTTCTCCTTCTACCCGACCAAGGTCCTCGGCGCCTACGGCGACGGCGGCGCCGTCGTGACGCCGGACGCGGAAGTCGACCGGCGCCTGCGGCGATTGCGCTACTACGGCATGGAGGAGCGCTACTACGTCGTGGACACCCCCGGGCACAACAGCAGGCTCGACGAGGTGCAGGCCGAGATCCTCCGCCGGAAACTGCGCCGCCTCGACGCCTATGCCGAGGGCCGCCGGGCCGTCGCCCGCCGCTACGAGGAGGGACTCGGCGACCTCGACGGCCTGGTGCTGCCCACGACCGCCGAGGGCAACGACCACGTCTACTACGTGTACGTGGTGCGCCACCCCGAACGTGACCGCATCCTGGAGGCGCTCACCGCCTACGACATCCATCTGAACATCAGCTACCCGTGGCCGGTCCACACCATGAGCGGATTCGCCCACCTCGGCTACGGCCCCGGCGACCTGCCGGTGACCGAGCGGCTGGCCGGCCAGATCTTCTCCCTGCCGATGTACCCCTCGTTGCGCGCCGACACGCAGGAGAAGGTGATCGACGCGGTCCGGGAGGTCGTCACGGGCCTGTGACCTCAGCCCGGGGAGCCGTACGCGGTCCGCCACATGCTGTGGACGGAGTCCCGCAGACCGATGCGCGGCGCCCAGGGCAGCAACCGCCGGGCCCGCCCGATGTCCAGCCGGGTCCAGTCGCCGCCCTTGCTCCGCACCGGCGCGGCCCGGCGGTCGACCCGGTCCTCCGGGAAGGCGGCGGCCTCCAGCAGCCAGCCGACCAGATCGCCGATCGGCACGGCGTCGCCGCGCCCGATGTTGACGACCAGCCCACCGACCGCCGGAGCCTGCCCGGCCCGCATCACCGCCTGTGCGACGTCCCGCACGTCGACGAAGTCCCGCCGGGCGTCGGCGACGCTCAACTCCAGCCGCCCGCCGTGCGCGAGGGCGGTGCTGACACGCGCCATCAGGGCGGCCAGGAAACTCTCCTGCGGCGGGTGCGGGCCCGACATGTTCGCCGCCCGCAGCACCACCGCGTCCAGCACGCCGGTCCGCGCGGCGGCCAGGACGGCCGACGAGGTCTCCAGCTTGACGCGCGCGTACGGCGTGACCGGATCCGGCGCCAGGTCCTCGCGCAGCAGCGTGCCGGCGGGGACGGGACCGTACTCGTGCACCGAACCCAGATGGACCAGCCGGGGCCGGTGCGGGAGCAGTGCGAGGGCCTCGACCAGACGCCGCACCAGCCGCAGGTGCGAGTACGTCATCTCCTCCTCGGTGTCGCCCCAGCCGCCCGCCGCGTTGACCACGACGTCCGCCGGGGGATCACCCAGCACCGCGGCGATCCGCCCGGGCTCGGCGGCCGCGAGATCCAGCGCCGTGAACCCGCACCCGTTCAGATGCGGTGCCGGGCGACGGGCCACGCCGTGCACGTCCCACCCCTGCGCCGCGTACGCCGCGCAGACCTGCCGGCCGACGCTGCCCGTCGCCCCCAGAACCACGACCCGCATGCCCGCCTCACCCGTCCTCACGTGTCCCGGTCGGCGGCCACAGTTCCGACTCGACCGTCCGGCACGCGGCGTACTCCGGAAGGGTCCCGGCGGCCCGGGCCCGCTCCAGGGTCGGTGCCGCCCGGTCCCGGTCGGACAGCAGCGGCTCCAGGTCACCCGGCACGGGCAGCCCGAGCGCCGGATCCAGCACCGACACGGCGAGCTCGTTCGCCTGCACGTACTCCCCGGACAGCATGTACGACATGACGGTGTCGTCCTCCAGGGCCACGAAGGCGTGCCCCACCCCGACCGGGAAGTACACCGCCCGGAACTCCCGGGGGTCGAGCTCGACGGCGTCCCACCGGCCGTACGTCGGGGAGCCGACCCGCACGTCGACGACGATGTCGAGCGACCTGCCGCGGGCGCAGTACACGTACTTGGCCGAGCCCGGCGGCGTCACGGTGTAGTGCACGCCCCTCACCACCCCGCGCCGCGACCGACTGTGGTTCGTCTGCCGCACCGGGAAGAGCCGGTGGCCGACCGCGGCCGTGAACGCATCCTCCCGGAACGGTGAGACGAACAGCCCCCGCTCGTCCGGGAACACCTCCGGCTCGAACGTGAACGCCCCCCGCACCGCCAGTTCCCGCGCCTTCATCGCTGTCCTCCGACTCCAGGGGTCTCGTTCCCGCGCTGCCCGGTGCTCATCGGCCGAGCGCCACTTCGCTCAGGTAGTCGACGCCGTCCGTGAAGTTGTAGGGGTGCATGAACCCACCCGCCCGGACATCGCGGTACAGGCGCGCCAGGGGGTGGGAGTTGCTGTAGCCGGCCCCGCCCACGAGCATCAGACAGTCGTCCACCACACCCACGGCGTGCCGGTTGACCAGCATCTTGGCGTACTGGAAGGGCGTCATCATCGCGCGGCCACGAGCGGCGAGGTCGCCGCTGAGGTCGTCGGCGAGCCGGTCGGCGCTGGTCAGCGCACTCGCCACCGCGGTGTGCAGCGCGAACAACCGGGTGTCGATCTCGGCCATCGTGGTCCGCACCCCGGCCGGCGGCGCGCCGCCGCGCCTGCGCAGTTCCGCGACGGCGATCCCTCGGGCGGCCTCGGCGATGCCGACGTAGATGCCCAGCATGGCGATCGAGCTCACCGTCTGCCCGGCGAGCGCCGCGTCGTCGCGGACACCCGGCTCGCCGCGCGGCAGGACCCGGCTCCGGTCCACGGGACAGCCGTCGAAGACGATGTCCACGCTGCCCGAGGACCGCATGCCCATGCCGTCCCAGTTGTCCAGCACGGTCAGGCCCGGGCTCGTGCGCGCGACCACCGGCGCGGCCAGCCGGACGGGGGCGCCCGTCTCCTCCAGCCGGGCCGACACCACGTAGTGGGTGGCGATCCCGGCCATGCTGACCAGTGTCTTGCGGCCGTCCAGCCGGTAGGAGCCGTCCGCGGCGCGGGTGAGCACGGTGGTGCCGCGCACGTCCTTCACCGCTCCGCAGACCACGGCCTCGCCCGACCCCATCTGCCGGAGCAGGTCCTCGGCGAACGGCCGTGTCGACGGCGCCCCGTGCCGCCGCTCGAAGTCCAGGGTCAGGCCCCGGCTGAACTGCATGTGCAGGGCCAGTGCCACGCCCGCGTCCCGGCCGGCGATCCGGGCCAGGGCCAGCGCGACGTCGTGCAGCGAGTGGACGCCGAGCCCTCCGAGGTCCTCCGGGACGGTGGCGCCCAGCGCTCCCTCCTTGCGCATTCGGTCGAACAGGTGGACGGGCAGAGTGGCCTCGCGATCGTTTTCCCGGCTCTCCGCCTCCAGGGCCGGCAGGTACCGCTCCAGGAGGTCGAGCAGCCGCCGTCCGGCCGGGGTCTTGGGTTCGCACAGGCCGTTGTCGGCCAGGACACCTGGGTGTTCGTACACAGACGCCTCTGTCATGACTCCTCGTAAGGATGGGAGACAACTCCTGGGAACAGGCTGCCGACCGCCGTTCGAGCGTCACTGGAGCGGAGGTTCCGGGCACGTGGTCCACCGGCGTTCCGCCGCCGCTCTAGGGCTCGCCGGTGTGCTGTGGTTGCCCGAGAGGAGCGGAGGCGACGAGCATGCGGATCATCGACATCTCCAGCGCGGTGGACGCGTCGGGATGGGAACCGGACGAAGTGCGGCACGAGGTGCTCAGCCCTCGGGACGGCGCCGTCCACATGAGTGAGGAGATGCGGCGTCATTTCGGCGTGGAGTTCGACCCCGACGAGTTGCCCGACGGCGAGTTCCTGTCGCTCGACCGGCTCACGCTCACGTCCCACACCGGCACGCACGTAGACGCTCCCTCCCACTACGGCTCACGGGCGCACTACGGCGACGGCAGGCCGCGGAACATCGACGAGCTGCCGCTCGACTGGTTCTACGGCCCGGGGCTGCTGCTCGACCTCACCGGCTGCGAGGGGCCGACGGCCGGCGCCGGGGACCTGGAGAAGGAGCTGGCCCGCATCGGCCGGGTGCCGGAGCCGGGCACCATCGTGCTGCTCCGCACCGGCGCCTTCGAGCGGGCCGGGACGGAGCGGTACTTCACCGACTTCACCGGTCTGGACGGTCCCGCCGTGAACCTGCTGCTCGACCACGGTGTGCGGGTCATCGGCACCGACGCGTTCAGCCTGGACGCGCCGTTCGGCGCCGTCATCCGCCGGTACCGGGAGACGGGAGACCGGTCGGTGCTCTGGCCGGCGCACTTCACCGGCCGGCAGCGGGAGTACTGCCAGATCGAGCGGCTGGGGAACCTGGCCGCGCTGCCGGGATGCGACGGCTTCCACGTCGCCTGCTTCCCGGTGAAGATCACCGGCGCGGGCGCCGGCTGGACCCGCGCGGTCGCCTTCGTCGACGAATGAACGCCCCGAAACGTTCCGGGCGGTGGCCCCGTCCCGGTGGCCACCCAGCATCGAGAGGGATCATGGAGCCGAACGAATCGACATGTCGTATCTGCGGTGGCCGAGTACGGGAGTTCTTCGACTTCGGCCGCCAGCCGCTGTCCGACCACTTCCCGGCGGAGGAGGAGCTCGACGACGAGTTCTTCTTCCGGCTCGCGGTCGGGATGTGCGCCACGTGCACCATGGTCCAGCTGCTGGAGGAGGTGCCCCGGGACCGTATGTTCCGCTACGACTACCCGTACCACTCGTCGGGGTCCGAGCGGATGCGCGAGCACTTCGCGGCCACCGCCCGCCGGCTGATCGACACCGAGCTGACCGGGCAGGACCCGTTCTGCGTGGAGATCGGCAGCAACGACGGGGTGATGCTCCGCACGGTGCGCGACGCCGGCATCCGGCACCTGGGCGTGGAGCCCTCCGGAGGTGTCGCGGACGTGTCCCGGGCCGAGGGCGTCCAGGTGCGGACCGCGTTCTTCGAGGAGTCCACGGCCCGGGAGATCGCCGAGGAACACGGGCCCGCGAACGTCATCTACGCGGCCAACACCATCTGTCACATCCCCTACCTGGACTCCGTCTTCCGCGGCATCGACTCCCTGCTGGCTCCGGACGGCGTCTTCGTCTTCGAGGACCCCTACCTCGGCGACATCGTCGAGAAGAACACCTTCGACCAGATCTATGACGAACACTTCTACCTGTTCACGGCCCGCTCGGTGAGCACCACCGCCCAACGCTTCGGGTTCGAACTGGTCGACGTCGAGCGGCTCCCGGTGCACGGCGGCGAGGTCCGCTACACCATCGCCCGCGCGGGCCGGCGGCGGCCGAGCCCCCGGGTCGGCGAGCTCATCGCCGAGGAGAGCCGGCGGGGGCTCGCCGACCTGACGACGCTGGAGAAGTTCGGCGCCCAGGTCAAGCGGGTCTGCTGGGACCTGGTGGCCCGCCTGCGCGAGCTGCGCGACCTCGGCTTCTACGTCGTCGGATACGGGGCGACCGCCAAGAGCGCCACGGTGCTCAACTACGCGGGGATCGGCCCCGACCTGCTGCCGTGCGTCTACGACACCACGCCGGCCAAGATCGGCCGCCGGCTCCCCGGATCGCACATCCCCATCCGCTCCGCGGAGGATTTCCGGCCCCCCTACCCCGACTACGCGCTGCTCTTCGCCTGGAACCACCTGGAGGAAGTCCAGGCGCGGGAGGCGGAGTTCACGAAACAGGGGGGCCGCTGGATCCTCTACGTCCCGGAGTTCCGCATCAGCTGATCGCGGGAGCTCCGTCCCCGGGCAGCCGGACGGAGAGGGCGTGCCGGAAGACGTCGTCCGGGTCCCAGCGCTCCTTGGCCCGCTGAAGCGCGGCGTAGTTGTCCCGGAAGTACAGACGGTGCCAGGGCACGCCGCTGCGGTTGAGGTCCGGCTCGGCCAGGTCGGCGTCGGCGTAGTTCACGAAGGCTCCCCCGTAGCCGCGGCCGGGGTCGGGCACTCCGCCGGCGTCGTCGAAGAATTCCGCGTAGGACGCCCGCACCCAGTCCAGGTGGAGGGCGTCCTCTCCCTCGTCGAACCAGAACACCGACCAGTAGGTCTTGAGCACCGCGTCCCGGTGGGCCATGGCCGTGTCCGCCGGGCCGGGCCGGTTCACCTCACCCCCGTGCGAGAGCAGGTAGACCGTCGCGGCGGGGTTGTGGTAGCCGGACGTATCGGTGAGCCGCCGGTACACCAGCCGGGCCTGCCGCTCGTCCCACCCGGTGCGCAGGAAGGCGGCCTTGGACTTGAACCGGCCCTTGACCCCGGCGAACTCGTCCGGGACGAGTGTCGCCGCGAGCCATGGCAGCGTGGTCGCCGAGACCTCCGGGCGGGCGCCGACGTTCCTCGACACCTCCGCGATGAACCGGTCGGTGAGCTCCTGCGCGTCGGGCCGCGCGGCGTCGACGGCCGTCTCCAGCGTCAGGGGCCCGCCGCCGGTCCGGGGCAGGGCGAGGCTGTTGTCGAGCTGGGCGCCCGGATCGCCGGGGGCCGCGTGCCGCTCGTGCCAGGTGCCGAAGTTCCCCACGAGCGTGAGGAAGGCGGCCTCGTCGATGCTCTGCCAGTCCCAGCGCACCGTCTTGCGCAACACCGAGGCCGGTGGCCTGGGCAGCAACCGGCCCGGGTCCGCGGACCGGGAGCCGGTGTCCGCGCCGGGGGAACGGAACAGATAGCGCGTGACCAGGCCGAAGCCGCCTGCGCCCCCACCGGTGTGGGCCCACCACAGGTCGCGGTGCGGATCCGACGGCTCCCTGGTGGCCCGCACCAGCCGCGCCCGCCCGCCGGAATCCACCACCACCACCTCGACCCCGTGAAGATGGTCGACCGACAGCCCGTACCTGCGGGACAGCGCTCCGCCCCCGCCGCCGGCCACATGGCCGCCGACCCCGACCTCGGGGCAGCGTCCGGCCGGGACGGTCACGCCCCACCCGAGGTACAGGCTCCGGTACATGGTTCCGAGGGTGGCCCCCGAGTCGACGGAGAACGCGTCCAGTTCCTCGTCGTAGTACACCGACCGCATCTCGGACACGTCGATCACCGTGGTGACGGCGGGGTCGTCCACGAGCGACTCGAAGCAGTGCCCCCCGCTGCGCACCGCCAGCCGGGTGCCGTCGCGCACGCTGTCCTGCACCGCCCGCACGGCCTGCTCCGCGGTGGCCACCACCCGGATGGTGTCGGGATCGGGGCTGAAGCGGGCGTTGATGCCGCGGCCGACCAGGTCGGGGTAGCGGGGATCGTGCCGGCCGACGACGGCGGACGGCCGGACCTGTGCGTGCGGTGCCGAGGGAGCCTGCGGGTACCGGGCCACGGAAGACGCCCCTTCCAGGTGTCTGCGAACTGTCTCCGGGATGTGTCTCCGGGGACAGTAGGTGTGCCGCTCACGCTCCCTCAACGTCGCTCCAGCGTGGCGCGAGCGGCACTCCGGCAGCCGCGTCAGTGGGCGTTCTTGTTGCGGTACAGACGCATGGTCAGCGGTGCGAAGACGGCCACCAGACCGGCGGAGACGCACAGGACCAGGCCCACGTCCCAGAAGCCGGCGGTACCGTGCATGAGCTCGCGGGAGGCCGTCGCCGCGTGGCTCATCGGGTTGGCGTCGACGATGGCCTGCATCCAGCCCGGCATCGTCTCCGGCATGACGAAGATGTTGCTCATGAAGAGCAGCGGATACAGCACGATCATGCTGGTCCCCGAGACCCGCTCGGGCTCGCTGGCCACCACGCCCAGGGCGGCGAAGATCCAGCTGACGCTGAACCCGAAGACGATGAGCACCAGGACCGCGCCGAGCACGCCGAGGAAGCCGCCGTCGGGCCGGAAGCCCAGCAGCAGGCCGAGGGACACCGTGGTCGCCAGGGCGACGACGTAGCGGAGCACGTCACCGAGGAGACTGCCCGCGAGCGTCGCGGGCTGCCAGAAGGGAAGCGTCCGGAAACGGTCGAAGACGCCCTTGTGGATGTCCGTGTTGAGCGAGGTGCCGGTGTAGACCGTCATCATGACGACCGCCTGCACCGTCACACCCGGAAGGTAGAACTGCAGGTACTCCTCGGTGGAGTCCGCGAACGCCCCGCCGAACAGGTACGTGAACATCAGCAGGAAGATCAGCGGCATCAGGACGATGTCGATCAGCTGCACCGGGAAGTGCTTGAACGCCATCATCGCCCGCCACAGATGGGTCAGGGTGGCGGACACCGCCGTCGCGCGGGCCGGGCGTTCACCCGCGGACAGCACCGTCCGCAGCCGGCCGCTCTCGGCGGTCGTGGAGTCCACGGTGCCGGGGGATGTGGTCATGCCGCCTTCTCCTCTTCGGTCGCTTCCTCGGTGCTCCGGTCCTCGACCGGGTGGCCGGTCAGAGCCAGGAACACCTCGTCGAGACTGGACTGGCCGAGGGAGAAGCTGCGTACCTCCAACGGTGTGCGCGACAGCTCGGCCAGGGCCCGCATGCCCTGCCGGGGGTCGTCGATCCGTGCGGTCAGCGCCGTCGGGTCGGAGTCTCGGTGGACCGTGACGCCCAGTTCCGCGCTCAGCAGCCGTTCCGCCTCGGCGCGCGACCGGGCGTCGTGCAGGCGCAGCCGCAGGACGTTGGACCCGAGCGAGGACTTCAGCTCCCCGACGGTGCCCTCCGCGATCACCCGGCCGTGGTCGATGACCGCGATGCGGTCGGCCAGTTGGTCCGCCTCGTCGAGGTACTGCGTGGTCAGCAGCACCGTCGTGCCGGCGTCCACCAGCGCCCGGACGATGTCCCAGACCTGGTTCCGGCTGCGCGGGTCGAGACCGGTGGTCGGCTCGTCCAGGAAGAGCAGGTCGGGGGTGACCACGATGCTCGCGGCGATGTCGAGCCGCCGCCGCATGCCACCGGAGTAGGTCTTCAGGAGCCGGTCGCGGGCGTCGCCGAGGCCGAATCCGTCGATCAGTTCGGCGGCACGCTCCCTGGCCCGGGCCCAGGAGTAGCCCTGGAGCCGGCCCATCATGACGAGGTTCTCCGTACCGGTCAGGCCCTCGTCCACGGAGGCGTACTGACCGGTGACACTGATCCTGCGGCGAACCGTGTCGGGTTCGTCCGTCACGTCGTGACCGAAGACCCGGGCCGTACCGCCGTCCGGACGCAGCAGCGTCGCCAGCATGCGGATGGTGGTGGACTTGCCGGAGCCGTTCGGCCCCAGGATCCCGTAGACGAGACCGGCCGGGACGCGGAGATCCAGGCCGTCCACCGCCTTCCTCCCGTTGTAGGCCTTGACGAGACCCGACGTTTCGATGGCCCATGTCGGCTGCGTGTTCACAGAACGCCCCCCGTAGTCACATGGAGCGGACAAAACGTGCACGTTAAATGATTTCGGTCACTCGGCTTCACGTTGAGTACCGTAGCCCCCAATGAGGACACTTCATGGCCGCGATGGCCCAGCTCGCCAAGCCATTTTCCGTCGGGCGCTCCACCGGTCCTCGTGACCCACTCGAGTGGGGCGCCCGACCCTGGGGGTGCGGCCGCGGACGCCGCGAACCCAGGAGGTTGAGGTGGCCTTGTCGAAGCCGGATGTCGATGTCCTCGTGGTGGGCGGCGGTCTCGGAGGGCTGTCCACCGCCCTGTTCCTCGCCCGCCGGGGCGTGCGGGTCCTTCTGGTGGAGCGGCACGCCACCACCTCGGTCCTGCCCAAGGCGGCCGGCCAGAACCCGCGCACCATGGAGCTGTTCCGCTTCGGCGGCGTGGCCGACGAGATCCTGGCCACGGACGACATCCGCGGCGCCCAGGGCGACTTCACCATCAAGGTCGTGGAGCGCGTGGGCGGTCGCGTGCTGCACAGCTTCGCGGAGAGCTTCGAGGAGCTGGTCGGAGCGACCGAGCAGTGCACGCCCATGCCCTGGGCCCTCGCCCCCCAGGACCGGGTGGAGCCCGTCCTGGTGGCCCACGCCGCCAAGCACGGCGCGGACATCCGGTTCGCCACCGAACTGACCTCCTTCCAGGCGGGGGACGACGGTGTCACCGCCCGCCTGCGCGATCTGAACACGGGAGCGGAGAGCACCGTGGACGCCCGCTACCTGGTGGCCGCCGACGGCCCCCGCAGCGCGATCCGGGAGAGCCTGGGCATCACCCGGCACGGCCACGGCACCCTGGCCCACTTCATGGGTGTCATCTTCGAGGCCGACCTCACCGCCGTCGTACCGCCCGGCTCCACCGGCTGGTACTACCTGCAACACCCGCTCTTCACCGGCACGTTCGGCCCCACCGACCGGCCCAACCGGCACACCTTCTACGTTCGCTACGACCCCGAACGCGGCGAGACGCCGGACGACTACACACCGCAGCGCTGCACCGAGCTGATCCGGCTGGCCGTCGACGCGCCCGGGCTCGTACCGGACATCCTCGACATCCAGGCGTGGGACATGGCGGCGTACATCGCCGACCGGTGGCGCGAAGGGCCGGTGCTGCTGGTCGGTGACGCCGCCAAGGTCACCCCGCCCACCGGGGGAATGGGCGGCAACACCGCCATCGGCGACGGATTCGACGTGGCCTGGAAGCTGGCCGCCGTGCTGCGCGGCGAGGCGGGCGAGCAGCTCCTCGACAGCTACGGAGCGGAGCGGTCGCTCGTGGCCCACCTCGTCGTCGACGAGTCCCTCGCCGTCTACGCCCAGCGCATGGCCCCCCACCTGCTCGGCAGCGTTCCCGAGGAACGCGGTACGGCGCAGGTGGTCCTGGGCTTCCGCTACCGGTCCGACGCCGTCGCCGCCGAGGACGACGACCCCGAGCCGACCGAGGACCCGCGACGCCCGTCCGGCCGCCCCGGCTTCCGCGCCCCCCACGTCTGGATCGAACAGGACGGGACACGGCGTTCCACCGTCGAGCTGTTCGGCGACCGCTGGGTGTTCCTGGTGGCGCCGGAGGGCGGACCGTGGGCGCGGGCGGCCGTCCGCGCCGCCGGGGACCTGGACGTCCGCCTCGACGCCCACCTCGTCGGCCGCGACGTCGCCGATCCCTCCGGCGAACTGACGCGGACCTACGGGATCAGCCGGGCGGGAGCCTGCCTGGTGCGCCCGGACGGCGTGGTCGCCTGGCGTACGGCGGTGGCGCCCGGACCCGAGGCCCAGGACCTGCTGAGCACCCTGCTCACCCGGCTGCTGGCCCGCTGACCGGAACCTCCCGCGTCGGCGCCGCCACGGAGCGGTCCGACCCCGGGGACGCGGCTCGGGCCAGCCGGTCCGACAACTCCTGGATGTAGTCGATCAGTTCGGGCGGCTCGTGCACCTCGAACTCGATGCCGAACATCCCGATGGTGAGCGCCAGCCACTCCAGCGAGTCGGCGGCCGAACGCAACCGGCACGTCCGGTCGTCGACCGCCGTGAGGATCCCGTCACGCGGGCGGATCCGCTCCGCCACCACTTCGACCGGCGCGTGCAGGGTGACCAGCGCCCGGTAGCCGGCCAGTGAGGACGTGATCGACTGCGCCACGTAGGCCGCCGCGTCCTCGGCCGGCAACTCGCGCTGCTGGAAACGCACCCCCGTCAGCAACAGCGATTCCATGCGGTCCACGCGGAAGGTGCGCCAGTCCTGCCGCCCCATGTCCCAGGACAGCACGTACCACTTACGGTTCACGTGCACCAGACGGTACGGCTCCACCAGACGGTTGCTCGTCTCCCCGTCGCGCTTGCGGTAGGTGAACCTCAGCCGCTGCTGGTCGCGGCACGCCTGGGCCACCGACACGAGGTGCTCGGGGTTCACGGTCGGGGCCACCGTGAACATGGGAACGGTGTACATCTGGAGGGCGTTGACCCGGCTGCGCAGCCGCTTGGGCAGCACCTGCTCCAGCTTGGCCAGCGCACGGATCGAGGTGTCCTCGATGTCCGCCACGCTTCCCCCCGCGGCCGTCCGCAACCCGACCGCGATGGCGACCGCCTCGTCGTCGTCGAGGAGCAGCGGCGGAAGACTGGCGCCCGCCTCCAGCCGGTACCCCCCGCCGACGCCCGGTATGGCCTGAACCGGATAGCCCAGTTCCCGCAACCGCTCCACGTCCCGGCGCAGCGTCCGCGGACTGACCCCGAGCCGCTCCGCCAGCTTGCGCCCCGGCCAGTCCCGGCTGTTCTGGAGGAGGGACAGCAGACGGAGCATGCGGGACGGCGTCTCAGTCATGCTCCCAGAGTGGCACGGAATGCGGTCACTCCATGGCCGCGATACGGCCATGTTTTCCCTTCGCCCTCACAGGGACCCGTAGCCACTGCCCGAATCGCCTCTTATAGTCGTACGTGAGCCCGGTTGGCGAGACCACGCCAATTTTTGCCGGGAGAAGACGGGGGAGTCGATGAGTAGTACCCGGGCGCGGGCCTCAGGCACGCACTCGCCCGCACCGTCCATTCCCTGCGGATCCGCGGGCGCACCACGGAATCACCTGACCGGCAGGGCGGAACGGCCCGTCGAGGTCCGGGTGCTGCCCCCCTCTTTCCGACCGCTGCATGAACTCGGCTAATCGCTACCTGGCCATGCCAGCCGAAACTCGCACCACCGGAGATGGAGTTCCGTCGATAACCACACTGAGGGAATGTATGACCATACGGGTTGTGATTGCCGAAGAGCTGGAAATGGTCCGTGCGGGGTTGGTCCTCTTATTGGAACGTGAATCAGGCATCAAAGTGATCGCTTCCACCGGTGTCGGCAGCGATTTGATCCGGACGGTTCTGGAGTACGGCCCCGACGTGGCGGTCATCGATGTCGACCTGCACGAGCGGGAGGGCCTCCTCGCCGCCATGTCCATCCAGGAGCACCTGCCGGACTGCCGCACACTGCTCACCGCTCGATTCGCCCGGCTGGCCACCGTGCGGCAGTCACTGGCGTCCGGCCTCGGCGGCCTGGTGCTGAAGAACTCCCGCCCGGCCAACCTCGCCGATGCCATACGCAGCGTGCACGAGGGCCGCCGCGTCTTCGACACCGAATTGACGCTCGCGGCCTGGGGCAACACCGGGTGTCCTCTCACCGAACGGGAGATGGAGATTCTCCAACTCGCCGCCGCGGGGGACGACATCAAAGAGATCGCCGTCAAGCTCTCGCTCTCCCCCGGGACGGTCCGCAACTACTTGACGACGACCGTCCGGAAAATGGACGCGCGCAACCGGCTCGACGCGGTGCGCATCGCCAGTATGTCCGGCTGGATATGACCTCCGGCCACCGGCGTGGAGAACCCGTCGGCTCAGGATCCGGTGAGCGGCGCCCACCAGGAGCGGCGGTCGCGGTACCAGGCCACGACCTCGGCGAGCGAATCCCGGAAGTCCCGGCGCGGCCGGTACCCGAGCAGTGCGGTGATCTTCCCGTGGTCGACAGCGTAGCGCCGGTCGTGTCCCTTGCGGTCGGCGACGAACTCCACGGAGTCCCAGCCGGCGCCCACCTCGTCCAGCAGCAGAGCCGTCAGCTCCTTGTTGGACAGCTCGGTGCCACCGCCGATGTTGTAGATCTCGCCCGGGGAGCCCCCCTCCCTGACCAGTTCCACCGCGTCGACGTGGTCCTCGACGTGCAGCCAGTTCCGCAGATTGCCACCGTCACCGTAGAGCGGTACCCGGCCACCGCTCAGCAGGGTCGTCACGAAACGCGGAATCACCTTCTCGGGATGCTGATGGGTGCCGTAGTTGTTCGAGCACCGGGTGATCCGGACGTCCAGCCCGTGCGTGCGATGGTAGGACAGCGCCAGCAGATCACTCGACGCCTTCGTGGCCGCGTACGCGGAACTGGGGCGCAGCGGATCGGTCTCCGTGCTGGCACCGACATCGACGGAGCCGTACACCTCGTCCGTGGAGATGTGGACGAAGGTCCTGGGGGCATGGCGCAGGGCCGCGTCCAGCAGCGTGTTCGTGCCCACCACGTTGGTGCGCACGAACTCCGCCGCCCCCCGCACCGAGCGGTCGACGTGCGACTCGGCCGCAAAGTGAACGATCTGGTCGTGGTCGGCGATCAGCCGATCGACGAGCGGGGCATCGCAGATGTCGCCGTGGACGAAGGCGAACCGCTCGTCGTCGCGCAGGGGATCGAGGTTGGCCGGATTCCCCGCGTAGGTGAGACTGTCCAGCACCGTGACTTCGACCGAGCGGTCGCCGCGCGGACCGAGCAGGGCGCGGACGTAGTGCGAGCCGATGAAGCCGGCGCCCCCGGTCACCAGGATTCTCGTTGTCATGAGGAGATCTCCACCTTGCTGTCGTCACCGAGGATGAGACGGGAACCCGCGGGTACACGGGGGGCCGGCGAGACGGTCACGTTCCGGCCCAGGAGCGAGTGCTGGACCCGGCGCGTGCCCGTGAGCCGGGAGTCGCCCAGCATGATGGAGAACTCGATCTCGCTGTCCTCGATCGAGCAGTTCTCCGCGATCGACGTGTAGGGCCCGACGTACGAGCCCGTCACCACCGTCCCGGCCCCGATGACCGCGGGCCCCACGATGCGCGACGCCCGGATCTGGGCGCCCGCCTCGATCCGCACCCGCCCCACCAGTTCGCTCGCCGCGTCGACCCGGCCCTCCGTACCCGGCTCGATCCCGTCCAGCACGGAGCGGTTCACCTCCAGCATGTCGGCGACGTTTCCCGTGTCCTTCCAGTAACCGGAGATGATGGTGGACCGCACGTCGTAGGGTCCGTCGAGGAGCCACTGGAGGGCGTCCGTGATTTCCAGTTCGCCGCGCCACGACGGTGTGAGGGTGCGCACCGCCTCGTGCACGACCGGCGTGAAGAAGTAGATCCCGACCACGGCCAGATCACTGCGGGGGTGCCTCGGCTTCTCCTCCAGCGCGACGACCCGGCCGTCCCGGCCGACCTCCGCCACACCGAAACCGGACGGGTCGGAGACACGGGTGAGCAGGATCTGGGCGTCGGGGCGCTCCGCGCGGAACTTGTCGACGAGGTCCGCGATGCCGCCGACCACGAAGTTGTCACCGAGATACATGACGAAATCCTCTTCGCCGAGATAGTCGCGGGCGATGAGGACGGCGTGGGCCAGGCCCAGGGGCGCCTCCTGCGGAAGGTAGGTGACGCTGAGCCCGAATCTGTCGCCGCTCCCGACGGCCTTGCGGATCTCGTTGGCCGTCTCCCCGACGACGATGCCGACCTCGGTGATGCCGGCCTGAGCGATGTCCTCAAGGACGTAGTAGAGGACTGGTTTGTTGGCCACCGGTACCAACTGCTTGGGAGACGTGTGTGTGAAGGGCCGCAGGCGCGTGCCCGAACCCCCGGACAGGACGAGAGCCTTCATGTCGCCGGAGCCTAGGCGGCGCCGCTCAAGCCCAACTGGTGTACCGGTCGCGGGCGCGCCGTCCCGGCCCGGGGCGGCGTGCGCCCGCCGGCGCGACGGACCGGTGTTCAGGTGCACCTGCGGGCCGACCGGGCCCCGGCTTCACGGACCACCCGCCGCGCCTGGGGAACAGGCCGGCCTCGCACCGTATGCGCGGTGCGGTCCCCGGCAGTGCCGCCCTGGTGCTCGCCGTGGCCGCTGACCGGATCGGTCGTCGGTGCGGTCAGCGGCGAGACCTTGCGGATGTCAGGCCGTGAGCGGGTGAACCGAACGTTCCGCATGAGCGGTTCGTGCACCGGTTCAGCCGGGAGGAGCCAGGGGGGTCGGCGCCGGCTCGTGTGCGAGGGCTGGTTGCTCCGCAGGAACGGAAGAACGGCTGCGCACCGCGCACGACGCCGACCGCGTGGCCGTCACGGAGGACGGCCGGCTGACCGGACTCGGCACGCACGACGCCCTGGTGGCGGCCGACGGCGCGTACGCGGCGCTGTGGCGCTCCTGGCACGGGGACCGGCCCACCGCCCTCCCTTAACAGTTCGAATATCGAACGTTAACACCCGGACAACGAACGGTTTCCGGCCAAAGTTCTGACGCGCTCCTGACAAGGACTGTGGTTCCCTGCCACTCTTCCCACGGCCGCTCCACAGCAACCCCACCGCGCCGTCCACCGCTGTCCGGCGGCCACGGCTCAGAGCACTTCCGTTCTGCCCGGCCGGCCCACCCGCCGTCCGGTCCTCCCCAGGCCGCGCGATCCGCGGCCACGCAGAAGGAGTCCGCGTTGAGAAGCAGGTCGTCCCACAGACGCGCCCCCCACACCACGCACCGCCGTGCCGCCGCCGTCGCCCTCGCCGGGGTGGCCGCGCTGATCGCCACGGCCGTGCAGTCCGGCAGCGCCACCGCCGCCCCCGAGCGGACGCCGGCGGCCGCGAGCAAGGCGAAGCCGGGTTCGGAGTCGGTCCGGCTCACCCCCGCCCAGCGCGCCGCGCTGATCCGCGAGGCGAACGCCACCAAGGCGGAGACCGCGAAGGACCTCGGTCTGGGCGCGAAGGAGAAGCTCGTCGTCCGTGACGTCCTCAAGGACCGCGACGGGACCGTGCACGTCCGCTACGAGCGCACCTACGACGGCCTGCCCGTCCTCGGCGGCGACCTCGTGGTCCAGGGCGACACGGCCGGCGAGGCCGACGCCGTCGTCAAGGCCACCCGGGCCGCGGTGAAGCCCGCGACCACCACCGCCACGGTGCCGGCCGCGAAGGCCGAGCAGCAGGCCCTGTCCGCCGCGAAGGCGGAGGAGGCGAAGGGCGCCGACGTCGACCGCGCCCCGCGCAAGGTGATCTGGGCCGCCGGGGGCGAGCCGGTCGTGGCGTACGAGACGGTCGTCGGCGGGCTCCAGCACGACGGCACCCCGCAGGAGCTGCACGTCGTCACCGACGCCACCACGGGCGAGAAGCTGTACGAGTGGGAGGCCGTCCAGAACGGAACCGGCCACACCGTCTACAGCGGCACCGTCGACCTGACCACCACCCAGTCCGGGTCGTCGTACAACCTCACCGACGGGGCGCGCGGCGGGCACAAGACCTACAACCTGAACCGGGGCACCTCCGGCACCGGCACGCTGTTCTCCGGCTCCGACGACGTCTGGGGCAACGGCAGCCCGTCCAACCTGGAGTCGGCCGCCGCCGACGCCCACTACGGGGCCGCGCTGACCTGGGATTACTACAAGAACGTGCACGGCCGCAGCGGCATCCGCGGCGACGGCGCGGCCGCCTACTCGCGGGTCCACTACGGCAACAACTACGTCAACGCCTTCTGGTCCGACAGCTGCTTCTGCATGACCTACGGCGACGGCTCCGGCAACGCCAACCCGCTCACCTCGATCGACGTCGCCGCGCACGAGATGACCCACGGTCTGACCTCGAACACCGCGGGCCTCAACTACAGCGGCGAGTCCGGCGGCCTCAACGAGGCGACCAGCGACATCTTCGGCGCGACCGTCGAGTTCTACGCCAACAACTCCTCCGACGTCGGTGACTACCTCATCGGCGAGGAGATCGACATCAACGGCGACGGCACCCCGCTGCGCTACATGGACAGGCCGAGCAAGGACGGCGCGTCCAAGGACAGCTGGTACTCCGGCATCGGCTCGATCGACGTCCACTACTCGTCCGGCCCCGCCAACCACTTCTTCTACCTGCTGAGCGAGGGCAGCGGCACCAAGACCATCAACGGTGTCGCCTACGACTCGCCCACCTCCGACGGCCTCCCGGTCACCGGCATCGGCCGCGCCAAGGCGGAGAAGATCTGGTTCCGCGCGCTGACCACGAAGTTCACCTCCACCACCAACTACGCGGGTGCCCGCACCGGCACCCTGGCGGCGACCGGTGAGCTGTACGGCACGGACAGCGTCGAGTACAAGGCGGTGCAGGACGCCTGGGCGGCCATCAACGTCGGCTCGCGCTCCGGCGACGGCGGTGGCGGCGGTACGTCCTTCGAGAACAGCGCCGATGTCCCGATCCCGGACGCCGGGTCCGCGGTGACGTCCTCGATCACCGTCTCCGGGCGGACGGGCAACGCGCCCTCCAACCTCCAGGTCCCGGTGGACATCGTGCACACCTACAGCGGTGACCTGGTCGTCGACCTGCTGGCCCCGGACGGCACGGTGTACAACCTGCGCAACCGCACCGGCGGCTCCGCGGACAACATCAACCAGACCTTCACGGTCAACGCCTCCTCCGAGACCGCCAACGGCACCTGGAAGCTGCGGGTGCAGGACGTGGCGCGGTACGACACCGGCTACATCAACGGGTGGAAGCTCACCTTCCCGTAAACCGGACACGCAGTGCGTGAGCGGCGCCCCGCCTTTCCCCGAGGCGTGGGCGCCGCCCTACTCTTGGGTCCCATGTCTTCGGCGGACTTCACCTACGACCACGTCGGCGGGACCCGGGAACCCGGTTTCTGTCCTCCCGGCTTCCACCCGATGCGCGTCCGCACCCGCCTCGGCGAGGGCGAGGCGGTCTTCCGGCAGGCCGCTCGGGCGCTGCTCACCTGGGAGCTGCACCGGGAGCTGGGGGTCGGTGTCGAGACCGCCGCAGACCGTGCGGCCCCGGACGTCGACGTGACCATCACCCTCGCCGGGGTCGTGAAGGCGCCCTGCCGGGTGGTGTGGACGGTGGAGGAGCACCGCAGGGCCGGCTGGGCGTACGGCACTCTGGCCGGGCACCCCGAGTGCGGCGAGGAGTCGTTCGTCGTGGACCGCACCGGTGACGGGACGGTGTGGCTGACGGTGGAGGCGTTCAGCAGGCCGGCCCGCTGGTACTCCCGTGCGGGCGGCCCGGCCACCCGCGCGATGCAGCACGCGTACGCACGCCGTTGTGGAAAGGTGCTGCGCCGGCTGGCCACGCGGGGCGTGGAACAGGACTGACGCCCGCATGCCGACCCCCGCAGCCTGCGGGCAGTCGTGTCTCGCCATGCCGACCCCGGCAGCCTGCGGGCAGTCGTGCCGCTGGGGCGGCACGGGTGGGCGCTGGGGGTACCCCCTCTGGGGGGAGGCACCCCCAGCAGGCCGCGCCGCCACCCCCGCCGCCCACGGTCAGTCGCCCCCGCCGCCCCTTCCCTCCCCCACTCTCGGCTTCGCTCGAGCGGGAGGTACCCCCATCGTTCCTGGGGGCTGCGCCCCCGGCCCCCCTTCGGCCCTGAACGGGCCGCGTCCTCGAACTCCCCCAGAGGGGGCACCCCGGACGGGCTGACAGCGCCTCACCTCATCAGTAAGCCCGCCGCCTCCACCACATCCTCCGACGGCACCGCCACCAGCCCCAGCTCCGCCCCGGACGCCAGCAGCCGGTGCCCCGGCAGAATCCGCACCGTGTACCCGAAGGGCCCCGTCCGGTCCAGCACCAGCGGCCCCTCGTACACCCACCGCCCCTCCGGATCGGGCGCGCCCACCGGCTTCAGCGGCACCGCCGCCGCATCGGTGATGCGGTCCTCCTCGTCCACCCGCCCGGAGACCGCCTGCACCTCGACGTCCTCCGGTTTCAGACCGCCCAGCCCCACCCGCACCCGCAGCGCGAGCGTGGTGCCGAGTTCCGCCGTGGCCGCGGTGGCCGCGGTCACCGACGTCTCGACGTGGTCGACGGTCACCCCGTGCCAGGCCGCCCGCACCCTCGCCTTCCACCCGGCGAGCTCCCGCGCGGAGTCCGGGTCCATCGCACGGTGCGCGTGCGCGGCGGGCGCGTACAGCCGCTCCACGTACTCCCGGACCATCCGCCCGGCCAGCACCTTCGGGCCGAGCAGGCTCAGCGTCCGGCGCACCATCTCGATCCACCGGTCCGGCAGCCCGCCGCGCCCCCGTTCGTAGAAGCACGGCGTGATCCGCTGCTCCAGCAGGTCGTACAGCGCCGCGGCCTCTATGTCGTCGCGCCGGTCCGGGTCGGTGCCCGCCCCGTCGGCCGTCGGGATCGCCCAGCCGAAGTCGGGCTGGAACCACTCGTTCCACCAGCCGTCGAGCACGGACAGGTTGAGGCAGCCGTTGAGCGCCGCCTTCATCCCGCTGGTGCCGCACGCCTCCAGCGGCCGGAGCGGGTTGTTCAGCCAGATGTCGCAGCCGGGGTAGAGCTTCTGCGCCATCGCCATGCCGTAGTCGGGCAGGAACACGATCCGGTGCCGCACGCGCGGGTCGTCGGCGAAGCGGACCAGCTCCTGGATGAGCCGCTTGCCGCCGTCGTCCGCCGGGTGCGCCTTGCCCGCGACCACGATCTGCACCGGCCGCTCGGGGTGCAGCAGCAGCTCCGTCAGCCGGTCCCGGTCGCGCAGCATGAGCGTGAGCCGCTTGTACGACGGGACGCGCCGGGCGAAGCCGATGGTCAGCACGTCCGGGTCGAGCACCCCGTCGATCCAGCCCAGCTCGGCCGTGCCGGCGCCGCGCTGCCGCCAGGAGGCGCGCAGCCGCTCGCGCACCTCGAGGACCAGCAGCTCCCGCAGGGACCGGCGCAGCTCCCAGATGTCCTGGTCGGCGATGTCCACGACGGAGTCCCAGCGGTCGGAGTCGCCGACGCTCAGCGCCTCCTCGGCGCGCTGGGCGCCGATCTGCCGGGCGCCGAGCCGGAACACCTCGGGGGCGACCCAGGTGGGCGCGTGCACGCCGTTGGTGACGGAGGTGATGGGCACCTCCTCGGGGTCGAAGCCCGGCCAGAGTCCGGCGAACATCTCGCGGCTGACGTCGCCGTGCAGCAGGGAGACGCCGTTGGCGCGCTGGGCCAGGCGCAGGCCCATCACTGCCATGTTGAACAGGCCGGGCTCACCGCCGGGGTAGCTCTCCGTGCCGAGCCGGAGGATGCGGTCGACCTCCATGTTCGGCAGTTCGGCGTGCGGGCCGAAGTGCCGGGCGACCAGTTCGCGGTCGAAGCGGTCGATGCCGGCCGGGACGGGCGTGTGGGTGGTGAACACGGTCCCCGCCCGGACCGCCTCCAGGGCCGCGTCGAAGTCCAGCCCCCCGGCGCGCAGTTCGGCGATGCGCTCCAGGCCGAGGAAGCCCGCGTGACCCTCGTTGGTGTGGAACACCTCGGGTGCGGCGTGCCCGGTGAGCCTGCAGTACGCGCGCACCGCGCGGACCCCTCCTATGCCGAGCAGCATCTCCTGGAGCAGCCGGTGCTCGCTGCCGCCGCCGTAGAGCCGGTCGGTCACCCCGCGTTCGCCGAGGTCGTTCTCCTCGACGTCGGAGTCGAGCAGGAGCAGCGGGACCCTGCCGACCTGGGCCAGCCAGATCCGGGCGCGCAGGGAGCGGTCGCCGGGCAGGGCGAGGGTGACCTGGGCGGGGGTGCCGTCGGGCTCCTCGAGCTGGTCCAGGGGCAGCTCGTGGGGGTCGAGGACGGGATAGTGCTCCTGCTGCCAGCCGTCCCGGGACAGGGACTGGCGGAAGTAGCCGTGCCGGTAGAGCAGGCCGACGCCGATGAGGGGGACGCCGAGGTCGCTGGCGGCCTTGAGGTGGTCGCCGGCGAGGATGCCGAGTCCGCCGGAGTACTGCGGCAGCGCGGCCGTGATGCCGAACTCCGGGGAGAAGTAGGCGACGGCGGCGGGCAGCCGGTCGGTCTGCGCCTGGTACCAGCGGTCGCCGGTCATGTAGGCGTGCAGATCGCCGGCGACCGCGTCGAGGCGGTCCAGGAAGTCACGGTCACCGGCCAGCTCGGTGAGCCGCCCGGTCGCCACGCTGCCGAGCAGCCGTACGGGGTCGCGGCCGGCGGCGGCCCAGCGTCCGGGGTCGACGGAGCGGAACAGGTCGCGGGTCCCGGCGTGCCAGGACCAGCGCAGATTGCGGGCCAGGTCACTGAGGGGACGCAGGGGTTCGGGGAGCACGGGTCGGACGGTGAATCGACGGATCGCCTTCACAAGCCACCTCGACGGGTTCGTGAGAGACGCGGTGCGCGTCCGGGCATCGTGGCCGACAGTACCGGCGCGGACACGCACCGCGCGGGAAGCCGGGGGACACGGGTACCTCCGTATCCCCAACCAAACGATTCACCTCATGGCGGATATGGCCGATTCCGCCCCCATGGGCGTTCTTGTCGCGCTTCACCCCGCACGAGACGCTTCCCCTTTGACGCACCGGCCCGCGCCGGACGCGCCGAGTGGAGGAGGGGAACCCGGACCATGTCACGGACGCGAAGGCGGCGTCCGCGTCGGGCGGGGGTCATGACGGCGGTGCTGTGCACCGCGGCGGTCTCGGCCGCCACCCTGCCCGCGCACGCCGCACCACAGGGACGGATACTCGGTGCCGGGGCACCCGGCTCCGTGACCGGCAGTTACCTGGTGACGCTGGAGGAGGGGACGGCGGCCCGCTCGGCGGCGGGCAGGGACCTCGCCGAGGGGTACGGGGCGAGAATCAGCCACACCTACGGCACGGTGCTCAACGGGTACGCCGTACGGGCCGACGCGAGACAGGCCGGGCGCCTGGCCGCCGATCCGCGGGTCGCCTCGGTCGTCCAGGACACGCGCGTCGCCCTGGACCGCACGCAGAAGCATCCTCCGTCCTGGGGCCTGGACCGGATCGACCGGCGCGACCTCCCGCTGGACAGGCGTTACGCCTGGCCGGAGTCGGCGGGCGCCGGGGTGACGGTCTACGTGATCGACACCGGCGTACGGACCACGCACCGGGACCTCGCCGGACGGGCCCTGCACGGCTGGGACTTCGTCCAGGACGACCGGACCGCACAGGACGGCAACGGACACGGCACGCACGTCGCCGGGATCGTCGCGGGCGCCTCGTACGGGGTCGCCAAGAAGGCGCGGATCGTCTCCGTGCGCGTCCTGGACGACGCCGGCTCGGGCACCACCGCCCAGGTGATCGCCGGCATCGACTGGGTCACCCGGAACGCGAGGAAGCCCGCGGTCGCCAACCTCAGCCTCGGCGGCTTCCACAACGCACAGCTGGACGCCGCCGTCCGCACCTCCATCGCCTCCGGTGTCACGTACACGGTCGCCGCGGGCAACGAGGGCGGGCCGGCCGCGCTGTACTCGCCGGCGGGCGTGAAACAGGCCGTCACGGTCGGCGCGACCGACCGGCAGGACAAGAAACCGGCCTTTTCCAACTTCGGTTCCGCCCTCGACCTGTTCGCCCCGGGGGTCTCGATCACCTCGGCCTCCGCCGCGAGCGACACCGCGCGGGTCGCCCACTCGGGCACGTCGATGGCGTCCCCGCACGTGGCGGGCGCGGCGGCGCTGTATCTCGCCGAGCACCGGCGGGCGACCCCGGCCCAGGTGGCGAACGCGCTGGTCAAGGGCGCGGCGAGCGGGAAGGTGGCCGGGCGCGGGCTCGGTTCGCCGAACCGGCTGCTCCAGGTTCCGCGCGCGTAGCGGCACCCGCGCGGGACACCCGGGGACCGGCCGCCGGGACGGCACCGGTGACCGTGGGAGCGGGCCCACCACGGACCGGCTCCGTCCCGTGCGGACGGGGCCGGTCTTGTGTGTCGACATACGCGTGAGTAGTTAACAAAGCGCCGGATTGCCCACCCGAACAGTGTGGGAAGGCTCCTGCGGGTACCCCCTCAGCAGCACCACGCAGGACCCACCTCCCCACAGTCATCCGCCCACCCACGTTGACGCGGACAGGAGCGGTCATGCCCGCCAAGCACCACTCGTCATCCCCCCCGACCCCAGGCTCCCGCACACCCGCGGAGCGCGGCGCCGGATCCCCTCCGGTCCGCCCGGCCGAGACCGGTCCCCCGCCGGCGTCCTCCTCCGCGACGCCGGCTCCCGCGCGCCCGTCCACGGGCCCCGCGACCGCCGTGGGGCGCATTCCCGTCCTCGACGTCCGGCCGATGGTCCGGCAGGGGCGGCGGCCCGCGAAGGCCGTGACCGGTGAGACGTTCGAGATCTCGGCGACCGTGTTCCGGGAGGGGCACGACGCGGTCGCCGCCGATGTGGTGCTGACGGACCCGGAGGGACGCCGGGGGCCGTTCACGCCGATGCGGGAGCTCGCGCCCGGCACGGACAGGTGGGGGGCGACCGTCACCGCCGGGGAGCCGGGGCTGTGGACGTACACCGTGGAGGCGTGGGGCGATCCGGTCACCACCTGGCGGCACCACGCGCAGATCAAGATCCCGGCGGGCATGGACACCGAGGTCGTCCTGGAGGAGGGCGCCCGGCTGCACGAGCGGGCGGCGGCCCAGGTGCCCGACTCCGGGTCCAGGAGCGTCCTGCTCGCCGCCGTGGACGCCCTGCGCGACGAGAGCCGTCCGGCGGCGTCCCGGCTGGCGGCGGCGTTGACGCCGGAGGTGGACGCGGTGCTGGCCCGGCACCCGCTGCGGGAGCTGGTCACCAGCAGCGACCCGCTGCCGCTG